>DATHNM010000215.1:0-2787 GCA_035486095.1 Bryobacteraceae bacterium | reverse complement strand
ATCCGACCGGCTGGCGTCTGGAATCCAGGCCCCATGCGGAATGCGAGCCACGGCGCCCGCGAATCCAGCGCCGCGCAGTTCAGACTCAACGCAGCCGCTGTGCACGATGGCCGCCTTAGACCGGCTCATCAACTGGCGCAGCATCGCCACGCCTTCATAATCCGGCCCCACTTCCAGCCGGCGCACGCGGCTGGCATAAGCCAGATCCTCGGCGCTGCCTTCCTGCTCCACGGCGCGCATGTATGCGTCCCAGTCGCCCCGCTTTATAGTGATGTCGGCGATCAAATGATGCAGATTGGCTTCGTGGACCACCACCACGCCCGGATGATCCATGGCCGTTTCGTAACAAAAGTCGTGATAAACGTTGTTGCCCACCTGGTACAGCGTGACGTCGAAATTCTTGGGATTGAACGAAAGCGGCTTGGACGCGAACACCTCCACGTCCACCAGCTTTTTCAATTCTTCAAGAAGTGCGGCGGAATAATCGGCAATGCCGCTGCGCGCGGGTGGAAGCGGGGAGAAGAAGGCTACTTTGATTGCCACGAGTGCGTCGGGGCCTATTTCGCCAATTCCATCGAAAATGTCCCCAGCGCCAGGGGGACGCGGACCAGCGCCAGCGTGCGGGCCTTGTCCTGCAAAAAGAACAGATCGAAATTAATGGAGGATGACGGACCCTCGGCGGATACTTTCACATGCTCGGTATCCACTGGTTTGTTGCCGATCTTTACGCTCTCGGTGCCGGTGGATTCCAGCCGGATCTCATAGGGTGCGCCAAAAAATACCGTCTGGCGCGGTGGCACACGGCCCTGGCTCAACTCTTGACGCACGAAGTACAGGAATGCCAGGGCATCCTTGCCGCAGGGGTTGGTGCTCAGTTCGGCTTGCCCGGCGCCGGAGCCGCGGGTAACCGTGCCGGTGCTGGTATCGAACGTTTCCTTGTCGTCCACTCGTTTGGAGCCGTGCGCTGTGGTCTTCTGAAACTCCGTCGAGCAAAAACTTCCAGACGCGGCGGAGCGAAATCTGTCGCTGACGGCGAATCCGGGTACGCCCGCGTCCAGATCGAATTGGAAATGCATTCGTTCCGGTGCGCTGGTCTCATGCGAACTGGAAGCGCTGAGCGTGGCTTCACCCAGGCTTAAGCCGCTGGGCCAGTTGACGCTGTAGTGCAAGGTCTCATTCGGAAGCGAGGACTCGGCCACCGGCGCGGCAACCAGCGCCAGCGCCGAAAGCAGAACAGAAGGCGTGATGTTGATAAACTTCGTCACCATATGTACGTCATCGGCCAACGGCCGAACTGAATTTCCGAACGCTGGCCGGAGCTTTTGAGGCATCGCCCGCCACGGCATAATACAGATCCAGGGTTTTGGCCGCGCTGCTCGTCCAACTGAACATGGCCGCCCGCTGCACTCCCAGCCGTTCCATGCGCTGGCGCAATTCCGGATTCAGCAACAGATCGCGCATGGCAAAAACCAGATCACGCTGGGAGCTGGGATCAAAGAGGAGTGCCGCGGAGTCCGCCACTTCCGGCATGGCCGACGTGTTGGAGCACGCCACCGCGCGCCCACAGGCCATGGCTTCCAGAATTGGCAATCCGAAGCCCTCATAGAATGACGGGTAAACAAACAGGTCGCACGCTCCGTAGAGCCTACGCAATTCTTCGTCGTCCACGAATCCGGTGAAGTGAATGCGATCCGCCACCCGCGATTTCTTCGCCGCCGCGCGTACGATAGGCGCATACCAGCTCTCTTCCTTGCCGACGATCAGCAGGTGATGCGGCAGCTGCGGATGCGCGCCAATCAGATCCTCGAACGCACGAATCAATCCCAGTTGATTCTTGCGCGGCTGCAGGTCGCCCACGGTCAGAACGAAGGGCACCGGCGGCAGGGCGGTGCGCATGCTGCGTTGCGCCGCCTCGCGCGTCACGGGATGGAACACCGAGCTCACGCCATTCGGCAGCACCACCACCTTTTCGTCGGCCAGCTGGTAAGCATCTAAAATTCTGCGCTTGGAAAATTCGCTGGGAGTCAAAACGCAGGAGGCGGCCTTCACCGTGCGCCGCACGGTTAGACGCAATTGCATCGCGCGGAACCAGGTGAAGTACTCAGGATGCTCCAAGAAACTGACGTCATGCACGCTGACCTCGATAGGCGCCGAACAGGCCACCGGCGCCGTGTATTGCACGTGCAAAACATTAGGACGGTCTTCGGCCACCCGCTTCGGCAAATCGTAACCCAGCCGTACAAAGGGATTAACGGCTACACGCCTCTTTCGGAATCGCCCAGGCACATCGGCGACGGCCTCTTCCCGCGAGATGTAAGCTATAAATTCCGCTTCACGATCCAGCACTTCGAAACAATTCAAAAGATTTCTGATGTATGTTTCGTTCCCCGTTAAGTGCTGTCCAATTGCGTGAGCGTCTACCGAAAAACGCATGACCTTCTCCAGTATAGAGGGTTTCCCATTTAGCACGGGCCGTTCGCAAAACGTTTACATGACGGTAGCTGTCACATAGGTTCATGTTACATGGATTCTAACGCAGGTCTTGTGTCGAATTATCGGTTAAGACCTGTGGGGCGCGGTATTTCATGAAGTTAGACGGCGCGCGCGCTCTACGGTTACCGGTCATTGATTTTGCTGTCGAGGAGCGCATCCAGCGCCTTCCAGGCGTTCGGCCAGGTATATCGCTGCTCGTAAAGCCTGCGGCCGGCGGCGCCGATGCGTTCGCGGTTCACCGGCAACGCGAGCAACTCGGAAACCGCCGCCGTGAAACTTTCCGCATCGTCGGCT
>DATHNM010000214.1:0-10443 GCA_035486095.1 Bryobacteraceae bacterium | reverse complement strand
AACCAGAACGTGATCTGGGCCAACCTGGCGGACGCCTATGTTGGGCAGGCCACAACCAAGACCGGCGCCGATCAACAGACTGCGCTAGACAAAGCCATCGAGGCTTATTCGAAAGCCATTGCCCTGAAGCCCGACAATCCGGCTTACCACAACAACTATGCGCTGACGCTAGCCAAAGCCAAGAAGTTTGACGAAGCCCAGGCGGAGTTGAACAAAGCGGCGCAGCTGGATCCTCCACAGGCTGGGCGATATTACTACAACCTGGGTGCCGTTTTGGTGAACAACGGCCAGGCTGGGGCAGCCGAAGTGGCCTTCAAGAAGTCCATCGAGGTGAATCCAGACTATGCCGACGCGCAATTTCAATATGCCACGGCACTGTCGGCGAAGCTGAGTACCGGCAGCGACGGCAAAGTGATCGCACCAGAGGGAATGAAGGAAGCGCTCGACAAGTACCTTCAGCTCGACCCCATGGGTCAGTACGCCGACGCCGCTAAAGGCATGCTGCAAATGATCGGCGCCACCATTCAGACCAACTACGCGAATCCGGACGCAAAGAAAGGCACTACGAAAAAGAAGTAAAGAAGTAACAGAGCCATCCAAAGCGAGCGCCCTGGCAACGGCCTCGTATCGGCAGCGCTGGCAGACGCAACCATGCTCGACACGACGAACCTGCTGTGGTACAGCTCGATTGCTGTTGAGTTTTTGTTCTGCCTCTATTTAATGTGGACCAGGCTAGCTAAAAGCTATCCGGTATTTACCACCTGCCTGGGATGTTCGGTTCTGCGTTCTCTGGCGGCCATCTACTTCATGCAGGGGGCGGTGGGCGCGCTGCTCCCCCTCAAATACACCTATTTCTGGCTGTGGACCGAGCCCTTGTGGCTGCTGCTCCAGGTAGCAGTCGCACTGGAAGTGCATTCCAAGATCTGGAAAGATTATCAGGCTGTATTGCAGCAGACCCGCCCGTTGCTGCTTTTCGCGCTTCTCACAGCGTTAGTCGCAGCGGGCATCCCGGTAAAGGCGGAACTGGCTCGCGCCGGAGCTTCGCACCTGCTGGCGGTGATGCACTTTGCTTTCCTTGTTACCCGTTACACGTCGAGCGTCCTGGCGATCTTCCTGGTTCTCTCCGCCATCCTGTTCTTGGTCGTTGTTCACAATGGAACCAGGAGCAGCATCTTCCGGCATGAAGGCATGCTCGCGGCATACTTCGGAATTTACGCCGTTGCGACCTTGCTGGTGGGCATGGGCTGGAGCCGCGCGGTATTTGTAAACAGCTATCTCGCCTCAGCCTTAACCCTCTGCTTCGTAATGTGGTTCAGCGTCTTTCGACCCCAACCCCTGCCCAGCGAATAATCCGTATCGCGGCGGGATTCACCCAAACGGTCCGCCCGCCGCGTTGGTAACTTAGTGACCGGGACAATCTGGCGGACACGTGGGGAGCGGCGCGTCGGCCACCACGACATGCTTGGACGGCATAGCGTGGACAGCAAAAACTCCAGCGGCGGCGAGTGCGAGCCAGAGCGACATGGTGAGCTTTTTCATATTGATTCTCCTTGAGTTTTGGTCGGTCCCGCCACCTCGCAATCAGGTATGCGGTCCGATGAATTGCAGCGAATTCGCGTCAACGATATCAGACGCGTATTCCTACGAGTGATAGAACTTAAGTCGGGGTACTTCCTACCCGTAACGGTAAGGTCATTTGATAAGCAATGACTTTCGCGGATATAAATGTAATGCTTTGTAATTAAAGCGATTATTTGCCGGCCCGCGACAAGTTCACTTAATTCCTCGGAACCTATACCCCTTGTCATCCGTCTAGAAATACAACTAAGCAGCTACGTCTCCGTGCGGTTCCCTTTCCCCAACAAACCAACCCGCACGGAGACACCGTTTCCTTCCAACCCCTAACATTTAGTGCAAAGTTATGAGCGCAAAGGCGTCCAACGTTTGGAGGACGTTCATGCAGCCGACTCATTTGTTAGCCGCTTCACTCTTGACTTCTATAGCCTTTGCGCCTTGGCTTGCGGCGCAAGGTCACGACCACGCGGCGTCGGCGACCGGCCAAGACAGAATCGTTCGGGAGGTGCGCCACGAACTGGTAATGCTTCCTTATTACAGCGTGTTCGATAATCTGGCTTACAAAGTGGACGGATATACCGTTACATTAGTGGGCCAAGTGACGAAGCCGGTGTTGAAGAGCGATGCCGAAAAAGCCATCCGAAAAATCGAAGGGGTGGAAAATGTCGTCAACAATATCGAGGTGTTGCCGCTTTCACCCATGGACGATCAGATTCGCCGTGCGGTTTATCGGGCCGTGTACCGGCAGCCGGGCCTGGAAATGTACAGCCTGCGCGCGGTGCCCACCATCCACATCATCGTAAAAAACGGGCACGTCACTCTGGCCGGAGCGGTGGGAAATGTGGGCGATAAAGAGCGCGCCGGGATAGCTGCGAACGCTGTACCCGGCGTCTTTTCCGTCACCAATGATCTGCTAGTAAGTCCCTAGCGGGCTTGCGTGCCAGCAGCGGGCGGTTCAGGTATTCGAGCAGCGGAGTCATGGCTCGGAAGCGCTCCACGATGGCGACGTGCAGTTGTGGCGTAGTGGCCATGGCGGCGTCCAGCCGAACGTCCAAAATCCAGTCCTTCATCTTGATGAATTCCGCAGCCGGATGCTCCGGGTCGAAGCCTTTGGGAGACCGGCTCAGTGTGGCGCCTTGTAGTTCCCCAGCCAGCTTCCGCGATTTCTTGTCGGCCAGCAGCCGCTGCAGTTCCTGATGGGTGCCGGCGATGTGGTTGCGCACCGCCAGCGTCACATCGCGCTCCGGGTGCCAGATTCCAGCGGCAACTTCAATCTCCTCGTTCGAAATGCTGAAATAGAAACCGCCCATTCCCATCCGCTCGCCGCCGCGCCGCGAGAATGACGCCGCCACGTGAGTCTTATACGGCGTTTTGTCGGCGCTGAACCGGGTATCGCGATAGATGCGAAAAATCGCGCTCTTCGGCTCCGTCACATACGCCGGCGCAAACTTCGCCAGCTCGGCGTTGATAGCGCCCGCCAGGTCCAGCATTGGTGTTTTAACATGCTGCTCGAAAAGATGCTTGCGAGGCTGAAACCACTCGCGGCGGTTGTTGCGCTTCAGGCTATGAAAGAACTTCACCATCTCCGGCGGAAAGCCGGCAAAGGCAGATCGCACAGAACACTCCTTTATAATTTGACAAGATGACCGTTCGGAGAGAAACCATCGATCAGCTTGCCGGTATTTCCAATGTATCCGTCTCAGAGGGAGTGTTGCTGAGCCGGCATACGCGCTTCGGAATCGGCGGCCCGGCCGAGGTATTCGTGCAAGCCGCTTCCGAGCAGGCTTTCGCCGAGGCCTTGCGATTGTCGCTGGCCAGCGGAGCCCCGTACAGCGTGATTGGGGAGGGCACCAATCTCATCGTTTCCGATCAAGGTTTCGATGGCATCGTCTTGCGCCTTACTGCGCAGGCGATAGAGCACCAAGGCGCCATCGTGCGCGCCCAAGCCGGGGCCGAACTGCAGGCGCTGGTGGATTATTCCATACAGCACGGGTTGCGCGGACTGGAAACCATGACCGGCATTCCCGGATCGGTGGGAGCGGCGGTCTATGGGAACGCGGGCGCCTACGGCCACTCTATTGACGAGCGTGTGCGTCAGGTGCGCTTTCAGGACGGTTCGGCGGTGAGATCGTTCAACACGGCGGAATGCCGGTTTCATTATCGCGAGAGCGTCTTCAAGGAGCACAAGGACTGGATCATCCTGGATGTTGAGCTGGGCATGACCCTGGCGCCGGCGGCCGAACTGCGCCAGACCGCCGATGAAATCTTTCAGATCCGCCTGGCCAAGTATCCGGCCACCATGAAGTGCGCGGGCAGCATCTTCAAGAACCTGATTCTGGCGGAGCTGTCTGAATCCGTGCGGCGCCAGATCCCGGACCGCGTGGTCCGCGAAGGAAAAGCCCCGTCGGCATATTTTCTGGAACAAGTGGGCGCCAAGGGCATGCGCAGCGGTGGAATTCACGTGGCCGACTATCACGCCAACCTGATTTATAACGCCGGCGGCGGCACGGCGCGCGAATTATGCGAATTAATCGCCGAGCTGAAAGCGCGCGTGCGAAAGCAGTTCGGCCTGGAGCTGCAGGAAGAAGTGCAGTACGTCGGATTCCTGCCCGCGCCGCAGCCGGCTTAATTGCGTAATATGCTATGAGTTATGCGGTATTTTGGCTTTCTGGTCCTGGCCATCGGTGTGCCTCTGGCATGGGCTGCCGATCGGCCGGTTCCCGTCATCGTTGAGCTGTTCACCAGCGAAGGCTGTTCCAGCTGTCCCGCCGCGGACCGCATGCTGGCACGCCTGGAGCAGACCCAGCCCGTTCCCGGCGCACAAGTAGTGGCCATCGAGGAGCACGTGGATTATTGGAATCAACTGGGCTGGAACGATCCTTTTTCGTCGCCCCAATATCGCGCCCGGCAGAACGATTACGCCGTGGCGTTTAAAGCAAACAATATCTACACTCCGCAAATGGTGGTGAACGGACAGTCCGCGTTTGTCGGCAGCGATATGAATCGCGCCTATCACGAGATTGGAGCGGCGGCTCAAACCTCCACCACCCTGGTGGATCTGGCGGCGAACGTTAATTCGCGCGACCCGGACTTGCTGGATCTTTCCGTTCAGGTGTCCAATTCCAAGACAAATAAATGGCGCGATTCGAATGTCTACCTGGCGGTTACCGAGAACGGCCTGAGCACCTATGTGCAACACGGCGAGAACAGCGGCCGGAATCTGCGCCACTCCTCCGTGGTTCGCAGCTTCGGCGTCATCGGGCGAGTGAATCCGCAGGGCGCCAACGGCGGCCAGTTGGTCTCCACGCTGCGCCTGCCTCGCGAGTGGAAACGTGAAAATCTGCACGCGGTGGTGTTCGTGCAGGAACGCGACACCTTCCGCATCACCGGCGCCAGTGTGGTGGAACTGCACTAGCTTGCTGGCGGCACGCACTCCTCTGTGCCGCGTTCACATTCGTGTGAACGCTTTTGCCTTCATATAAAATCAAAACATATGTCCATTGTCGTAGTAGGTTCCGTGGCCTATGACGGAGTTGAAACTCCGCATGGCAAAGTCGACCGCATGCTGGGCGGCGCATGCACTTACATCTGTTTGGCAGCCAGCTATTTTGCCAAGACCAAGATAGTCGCCGTGGTGGGCGACGACTTCGCTGCTGAAGACGAGAAGTTGCTCTCCGATCGCGGGATCGATCTGGAAGGCCTGGAGCGCGTGAAGGGAGGCAAGACCTTTTTCTGGGCGGGCGTCTATTCCAACGACATGAACGACCGCACCACCTTGCGAACCGATCTGAACGTGTTCGCCGATTTCAATCCCAAGCTGCCGGAAAGCTATAAGAAATCGCCCTACCTGCTGCTCGGCAACATTCAGCCTACCCTGCAGCGCAGCGTGCGCGAGCAGATGAACGGGCTGCGCCTGTCCGGCGGCGACACCATGAATTATTGGATCCAGGATTTTCGGGGCGAACTGCTGAAGACCATCCAGGATTGGGATTTCCTCTTAATCAATGACGGCGAAGCCCGCATGCTGTCAGGCGAAAACAATCTGAAGCGCGCCGCCGCCAAAATCATGGCGATGGGCCCCAAGACCCTGGTCATCAAGCGCGGCGAATACGGCGCCATTCTCTTTCATGGGAATTCGCACTTCATGGTTCCCGGATACTTACTGGAAGAAGTTTTCGATCCCACCGGCGCCGGCGATTGTTTCGCGGGCGGATTCATCGGCTACCTGGCCGAAAAAGGCATCGATCTGAAGGCCGGAAACGTGAGCGCCAAGGATATCAGCCGGGCCGTGATCTATGGCTCCGTCATGGGCAGCTTCTGCTGCGAAAAGTTTGGCGTGGATCGCTTCCGCACGCTCACCCGCAAGGATATTGACGCGCGTTTCCAGGAGTTCCGGGACTTCACCGAGTTTTGAAGCGCATCTGGCTGGAACTCGCGCTGGTGTTCGTTTCGCTGGCCGCGATCAGCAGTCTGGCGGTGGCCTACGTAAGTCAATCCGGCTGGACTTTGTATTATGGCGACGCGGAGGCGCATCTCGATATTGCGCGCCGCGTCGTCGATTCGCGAAAGCCCGGCTACGATCAACTGGGGACGGTATGGCTGCCGCTGCCGCATGTGTTGATGCTGCCGTTTGTCCAGGCCGACCGGTTGTGGCGCAGCGGCCTGGCAGGCGCCATCCCTTCCGCCGCCTGCTTCGTTCTCGCGGGTATGTTCCTTTACGGCGCCCTGCGGCGCGCCGCGCAATCCTCCGCCGTTGCGCTGGCGGCGCTGGCCCTGCTGGCTCTCAATCCGAATGTTTTGTACCTGCAGGCCATTCCGTTGACGGAAACCGTCTCGTTGGCGGCGTTGATGGCGCTGCTGTACTTTACCGTGCTGTTTCGTGAAACCCAATCGTTTGCGGCCGTGATGGGCGCCGGCCTGGCCAGCATCGCGGCGTCCCTGGCCCGCTACGAAGGCTGGTTCGTCATCCCCTTCGTCGCCCTCTATTTCCTGATGGCGGGACGAAAGCACAGATTTACCGCCGCGCTGCTGTTCTCGGCCATCGCGGTGCTCGCCCCGCTCTACTGGCTAGGGCACAATTGGTGGATCTATTCCAATCCTCTGGAGTTCTACAACGGATACTACGCTCCCATAAGCATCTACCGGCGCGCGTTGGCGCAGAACATGATGCCTTATCCGGGCGATCATAATTGGCGCGCCGCCCTGCTCTACTATCCGACAGCGGTGCGCCTTTTCACTGGCTGGGCCGTGGTAATGCTGGGCCTCGCCGGGTTCGTCGCCGCGCTAATAAAGCGTCTCTACTGGCCGCTGTTGCTGACCGCTCTTGCCCCGTTGTTTTACATTTGGAGCATGCACTCTGGAGGAACGCCGATCTTCGTTCCCACACTGTGGCCTTTTTCCTACTACAACACGCGCTACGCCATCGCAGCCCTGCCGCTGCTGGCCGTCGCCGGCGGAAGCCTGGTGCTGCTGGGCCCCCAGCGCTGGCGCCCCTGGATCGCAGCTGCGATTGTGTTGGCGGCCGTGGCGCCCTGGCTCAGGTCGAGGCCCAATGAATGGGTCACCTGGAAGGAATCCCAAGTCAATTCCATCACGCGCCGCGCCTGGACCAGGGCCGCGGCCGCCTCACTCGCCGGCTCTTATCATCCGGGCCAGGGCATCGTTACCAGTTTCGGCGATCTGACCGGCATTTTGCGCCAGGCCGGCATCCCTTTGCGCGATGCCCTCTACGACGGCGATGAACCGGCGTGGATGGCGGCTACCACGCGCCCGGATTTGTTCTTACACGAAGAGTGGGCCGTCGCCGTGGCGGGCGACACAGTGGCCAGCGCCATCCAGAGAGCATCGCTAAAAACAGGACCGCGCTATCATCTGGTACAAACAGTTAAGGTAAAAGGCGCCCCGGTAATCGAAATATACAAGCGCGACTGAGATATGTAAATGGACTAATCGATGCCAATCCCCTTCACTAAAGCGCACGGCGCTGGAAATGATTTCCTGGTCACCCCGGCCGATCAGGTTCCCGACGTGGATCTGTCCTCCACGGCGCGCGCCATCTGCGATCGTCACACTGGCATCGGAGCCGATGGCTGGATCTTGATCCGCGGCAAGGCCATTCGTCTGTTTAACGCCGACGGCAGCGAGCCCGAAATCTCCGGCAATGGCACCCGCTGCGTGGCCGCTCTGCTGATAGAAGCGGAGCGCAGTGCCGGCCGTACGCTGGATCAGGTAACCATCCAAACCGGCGCCGGACCCAAGCATCTGCGCTTGCTCGAATCAGAAGGCCGCCGCTTCCTGTTCGAAATGAACATGGGTACCCCCGAGTTCGACGTTCGTGAGATTCGCTGCAACCTTCCCCTCGCTGCCGGCCCCCAAGAGGTGACCATCCTCGATGTCGGCAATCCGCAGTGCGTGGTTTTCGTCGACCGCTTTCCGGAAAATTGGGAGGCGCTGGGAGCCGAGATTGAGGGCCATCGGCGATTTCCCAGGCGCACCAATGTGTCCTTCGTTCGGGTCATCGACGCGCATACCATCGAGACGCGTTTCTACGAACGCGGCGCGGGCGTGACATTGAGTTCCGGCACCGGATCAACCGGCGCGGCGGCGGCGGCGATTCTGCGCAAGGTGGCGGCCAGCCCGGTTACCGTGCAGACTCCCGCCGGTGAATCGCTGCAACTGCGTTGGGATAATTCGGTCTATTTGATAGGCCCGGCGGAAATAATCGGCAGCGGCGAGTTCTACGGCTGAAACAGAGGTTTCAGAAGTACGCTTTTATCGCCGTGAATTCGTTGTCGAACTCACCCAGGATCACCGGCAGCCGTTCGCCCAGCCCGAGTGTCTCCAACACCGCCTGCGGATCTTCACTGGGGCTTTCAAACAGGCTGACAAACACTCCCGTACCCTTCACGTAACGATCCGCGGCATTCAAAACGTGGCTCAACGTGATCTGGCCCGGAGCAAGCGGCGTTGGATCGGTTTCAGGCGAGCCGTGAAAGCGCACCGCCGTTCGAATTTCCTCCGGCAGGTTCCACTGAGCCAAAGCATCGGCGGAAAGTTCGGCGTGGGTCATACCCAACACCTGGATCTCGTATTCCGGCTCCCATTTGTGGGTTTGCTGGCACAGCAGCGTCAGCTGCTTATATTCGTCGTGCATCCCGATGGCCACCAATAGCAGCCCCAGATCATGGAACAGTCCGGCCGCAAACGCGCCCTCCGCATAGGCCACGTTCAGGCGCTGGGCAAGCAGATCCGACAGTATCCCCACGCCCACGGAGTGCTGATTGAAGTTGGGCGTGGACCATCCGGCCGGAGTTTTTACCTGGCTCCACATCCGCGCCACAGACATGCTGAGAGCGGCATTGCGCAGTTTGCTGATTCCAAGCAGCGAAACGGCATGCCGGATCGAATTGACGGTCCCGGCCAAACCATACAGCGCCGAGTTCACTAATTTCAAGATGTTACCCGCCAGCACGGTATCCTTTTCGATGAGATCGGCAATCTTGGCGAACGAAACATCTTCGCTGGCCAGGCTGGCGATCAGCCGGTTCAAGATCGGCGAAAAGGGTGGAAGTTGGCCCAAAGCGATCAAAGATCGTTCGCGAACCGTGGGCGTAGCGGCCGTTGGCGGAGTGGCGGAACCTGTCACCTTTGGATTATCGTCAGTTCACATGAAAAGCTTGAGCCTCCGGCCTGCACCGCCGGGCTTGTAACATGGAACACATGGATACCGGCGCCGCAATTGCGGTCCACAATCTCCGCAAGGTCTATGGAAACAAGGCGGCTGTGGACGGGTTGGATCTGGAAGTGCCGCGCGGCTGTTTCTTCGGCTTCCTGGGACCCAATGGAGCCGGTAAAACCACCACCATCCGCATGCTGATGGGCCTGGCGCCCCCCACCTCCGGCACTATCGAGCTTTTGGGCCTCCCCATGCCCGAACATGCCATGGACGTGAAGGGCAAGATCGGACTGGTTCCCGACGAGACCCTGCTGTTCGACCATCTCACCGGCCTGGAGTTTACCGAGTTCGTGGGACGGATGTACGGCCTGGAGCGCAGCGTGGCGCGGGAACGCGCGCGCGAATTGCTGGCGTTGTTCGAACTGGACGGCGAGCCTGGCAAACTGATCGGCGATTATTCCAAAGGCATGCGCAAACGCGCGGCGATGGCGGCCGCCCTGATCCACCGGCCGGAACTGTTCCTGCTGGACGAGCCGTTTGAGGGCGTGGACGCGGTGGGCGCCAGATTGATGAAGGACATTCTTCTCGACCAGGTGCGGCGCGGCGCCACCATGTTCCTGACATCGCACGTGCTGGAAGTGGTGGAACGGCTGTGCGATCGCGTGGCCATCATCCACGATGGCAAGCTGGTGAAATTAGGCACCATGGCCGAGCTGCGAACCGGGTCCGAGACACTCGAAGACGTCTTCGTGCGCGTGGTGGGCGCGGACCATCCGGCTGAGACGCTGGACTGGCTATAGTCCTAAGCTCAGGCTTCCGTATAATCCATGCCATCCAGGTCCGCGATCAAACCCGGCCCCGTCGGCTTCCAGTGCAGCTTCTGTTGCGTGAGCGCGCTGGAGGACGGCACATCCAGCGTGGCGAAGCGGGCAAGCCAGCCAAAGTGCGTCTCAGCTTCTTCCGGCTTGATGCTGACAACCGGCGCCTTTAGCCCACGGGCATGCGCCTCAGCGATAGCTTTCATCGGCACGCCCTCCTCATCCACCGCATGGTAGATCGCGCCCGGCTCCGCCTTCTCAAACGCCAGGCGATAAAGCCGAGCCACGTCGGAAACATGCGCCGCAGCCCAGCGATTGCTGCCGTCGCCGACATACGCCGAGACACCCTTCTGGTGTGTCACCGCCAGAAGATAT
>DATHNM010000213.1:0-4174 GCA_035486095.1 Bryobacteraceae bacterium | reverse complement strand
ACGTGACCATTCAGGAAGTCGTCGTCCAGTTCGAAGGCGTTCCCATTCCATGATCAGAATCGACAAGTGGCTGTGGGCCGCTCGCTTCTATAAAACCCGGTCGCTCGCATCGCGCGCTTGTGAGCTCGGCCGCGTGGAGTGCAACGGGCAGCACGTCAAACCTTCCCGCGAAATCCGCATCGGCGACATGCTGCGAGTCAAGAACGACAGCGGCGACTTTCAGGTGGAAGTACTCGCCCTGAGCGAAATGCGGGGACCGGCGCCGGTGGCGCAGCAACTCTATCGTGAAACCGAAGCCAGCCGCGAACTGCGCCTGAAAGCCGCCGCGGAACGCAAAGCCATGCCGCGCTTTGAAACATCCACGGAAGGCAAGCCATCCAAACGCGACCGCCGTGAAATCGACCGCCTTCGTGGACGGACCTGACTGCCTGTAACGGGATTCAGTATATGATCGTGCTCAAACACTGGACCACCGCAGCGGTCCTATTCGCCGCCTTTTCCGGAACTTACTTCGCCGAGTCGAAACACTGCGATCGCGCTTGCATGATCGCGCTCACCAACCAATATCTGGCTGCGCCTCAAAGTGGTGGATGGCGAGATCACCGAGATCAATCGCCCGCCGGCAGATTGTTCTTCTTCAAGAACTCGCGGATCGCCAGGTAGATCCTGGTTCGCTCGTCGGGCGAAAAGTTTCCGTGATGGCCGCCCGGTATGGTGAGCAACTGGTTTTGCACTCCCGCCTTGCTGAGCGCTTCGTGCAGCCGCACCGCCTGTTGATAGTTCACGGTTGGATCGGCGTCGCCGTGAATAGTCAACACCGGTGGCTGATCGGCCCGGATGTAAGTGAGCGGCGAGAGACGGCGCGCCAGTTCGTCGCGATTGGGAAGGCCGCCGAACCATTGCACCGCCAGGTTGGCTTTATGCGGCCCGTCGTCGATGACGTCGGCCACGTCGGCCACTCCATACCAATTGATGATCGCCGCCACCTTGGGCAGCGGCATGCCCTCGCATTCGCGAGCCAGGCCCGAGTTTTCGGGAATCATTCCGGTAGTCAGCGCAAGATGGCCGCCCGCGGATTCGCCCATCGAAACAATGCGATTCACATCGAAGTTATACGTCTTGGCCTGCGCGGCCACAAAGCGCAGTGCGCACAGGCAATCCTCCACCGCCGCCGGAGCCAGCGCGACACGCGCCAGACGATATTCTACGTTCACCACGTTCCATCCCATTTCGAACCACGGGATGAGGTACATCTGCGAGGCCTCTTTCGTGCCGGCGGCCCAAAATCCCCCATGGAAGTGGATGACGGTGGGCTGCGGCGTGGTCACACCGTGCCGCCGGTAGATATCGAGCTTTACTTCGGTATTTCCGGCGGTGACATAGGTCACGTTCGGCACCACATCGTAATCGTTCGCAGAATGAACGGCCCAAGCGGCCTGCGGCGATAATTGCGCAAATGCCGCCGGGGCCGCAATCAGTAGGGTCAGCAGAATTCGTTGCATGACATCACCTCGCAATTTCCAGAATCTTTTTGGCGAAGAAGTCGGGTGCATCCAGCATTGCGCCATGCCCCTGGCCCTCTAGAATCACCAGCCGGCAACCGGGAATTGTATCGCGCAGGAAGAACGCTGAATCGCGCAGCAACCCGGTGGTCACGCTTCCGAGCAGCACGGTGGTTGGAATTTTCCAATTGGCCAGACGCCCGGTGGAAGGACGAAGGGTGTTTACAGCTCGCGCCTCGCGCGGCAAAGTGGGAGCAATTTGCAGCACGATCGGCCAAATGAGCGAGGATGCCATCATCGTAATGCGATCCGGAGGCACTCCGATCTGGTCGCGTAGAAACACGGTGACCAGCTGTTCGTTGTCTCCGGCCTCTAACGCCCGCTCCATGTTGGCGACGGCGCTGGTCTCGACGGTCTTCAAAGTCACGGGCGGCTCATAGAGCATCAAATGGGAAACGTTCTTCAGCAGATCCAGAGCTTCTAAAGACGCCCGCGCGCCATAGGAATGCGCAAGCACGATAACCGGCCCACCGATCGCGTCCACAACACTGGCGATGTCTTCGGCTTCTCTGGCGATCGAGTACTCTTTCGCATCGCCACTGGGTGCGCGCCCTCGCCGGTCCATGGCGTAGACCGTGAAGTGTTCCGCAAGGCTGGGCAGCACAGCTCCCCACGAAAGCGCCCCATTGAGAAGCGACCCATGCACCAGCAACATCGCCGGGCCGGCGCCGGCTCTTTGCACGGAAATTTCAACGCCATCTTTGGATGTTACGGCAAAACGTTCAGCGGCCATCAGAATTCCACGCGATCTTTCTTCGATTCAATTTTCACGGCGTCCAGGCCGGGCACGTTCTTCAGATCTTCGAGCGTCTTGAAATTACCCTGCGCTTGTCGATAGCCGACAATCGCCTCCGATTCCTTGGAGGTAATCTCAAGACCGTTCTGCAGATCCTTGGCCGACGCCTTGTTCACGTTGATCTTGACGATGGGAAAATTCTTCGCCAGATACGCCACGATGGTGCCAACATCGGAATCGGGAATGTCGGTCGATTCCTGAAGCATCTCGGTGACCTTCGATTGCCACCATTGTTTGCTGCCTTGCTTGCCGATTACCGCTGTGGGCGAATGGCACATGCTGCACACCGTCACAAATGTTTCCTTGCCCGGGCCGTCAGGCAAAGTTTGGGCGCAGGCGCCGATCGCGACCAGGGAAACCAGCAGGAATTTTACGTCCACAGCTTGGGGATCAACGCTCCGGCGGTTCCGGTGGGCCGCTCTGCGCGGCCGTTGTGCATGTAGGTGGTGCGCAGATGATCCAGCCCCAGCAGGTAAAGGATGGATGCGTGAATATCGTGAACGTGGTGCGGCTCATCCACCGCGCGCAGTCCGATTTCGTCGGTGGTTCCGATAGCCTGGCCGCCTTTCACGCCGCCACCGGCCATCCACATGGTGAAGCCCCACGGATTGTGATCGCGCCCGGCCCTTTCATCATTGGGGCTGCCTTGCACGAACGGCGTGCGGCCGAATTCCCCGCCCCAGACAACCAGCGTGTCTTGCAACATGCCGCGGGCTTTCAGGTCGGCCAGCAAACCCGCCACCGGCTTGTCGGACGACTTGCAATTTTCCGTGTGATTGGCCTCCAGGCTGGCGTGCGCATCCCAGCGCGAGCCGGAGCCGCTGTAGCATTCCACAAATCGCACACCGCGCTCCACCAAACGGCGCGCCAGCAGAAGGTTGGTGCCGTACACGGAAGTGGCCGGATCGTCCATGCCATAGAGCTTCTTGGTGGCTTCCGATTCGGAGCTGAGGTCCACGGCTTCGGGCGCCGAGGACTGCATGCGATAAGCCAGCTCATAAGATCGCGTGCGTGCGTCCAGCTCTGTGTCGTCTTGTTTGTCTCGTCCAAACCGGTCGTTGATGGCCTGCAGAAATTCCAGCTTGTTGCGCTCTTGCGCGTCCGTCATGCCGGTGGGCGGCTTCAGATTCAAGATGGGTGTGTCGCCCTTACGGAACAGTGTCCCTTGATAAGTGGCGGGCAAAAAACCGGAGCTGTAGTTCTGGACGCCGCCCAGAATTTCTTTGTCGTCCTGCATCACGACGAACGTGGGCAGGTTCTGATTGGCGCTGCCCAAACCATACGTCACCCAGGCGCCCATGGAAGGACGTCCAGCCAGGATCTCGCCGGTGTTCATCTGGCAGACCGCACCCACATGGTTGACGCCGTCAGCCTGGCAGGATCGCAGAACGGCGATCTCATCCATGTGCTCGGCGATATTCGGCAGCCAGTCGGAAACCCAAAGGCCGCTTTCGCCGTACTGCTTGAAGGTGTGGCGCGTGGGATAAAGGCCGTTATGAGTGGTGCCGAAAGCGCTTTGCAATGTTTCGGGATGGTACGACGGCGGCACCGGCTGGCCGGCATATTTCATTAGCGCGGGCTTGGGATCGAAGAGATCGACATGGCTCGGGGCGCCCTCCATGAAACACCAGATGACCGACTTGGCGCGAGGAGCGATGTGCGGTTTCTTGGGAGCGAGCGGGTCAGTCGCCGTGGCCCCGAAGCCGTCCTGATCGAGCATGGCGGCGAGCGCGATGGCTGCGAGACCGCTACCGGCCTGGGTAAAAAATTGCCTGCGATTACTCACGTTCCAATGATGCTGGAGCTTGTCTAACAT
>DATHNM010000212.1:0-4267 GCA_035486095.1 Bryobacteraceae bacterium | reverse complement strand
TTTTCGAACCGGCTCGAAGCCGCTTGATTTCATGCGCCATCAAATACTAACGTGGGCTATGATCAACCGAAGAGTTTTGCTCAGCGGCGCCGGGGCCACGCTGGTGCAAGCAATACTATCGAACGGCCAAGCTCAGGGCGGTGGCGCGAAAGTCGTGTTCCAGCACGATCTGCCGGACCTCAGCCTGACGAATTGGTCGGTTACCGTTGTGGAGGTCAACTATCCGCCCGGCGAGAGTTCCCCGCCGCACCGCCATCCCGGCCTTACTCTCGCGTATGTGCTGGAGGGACAGATCCGGTCGAAGGTGGGCGAAGGGCCGGAGCAAACCTACGAAGTGGGTCAGATGTTTCTCGAAACTCCCAACCAACTTCATGGCGTGTCGGCGAATGCGAGTACCACCAAACCGGCGAGGCTTCTAGCCATTCTGTTGGCCGAAAAAGGAAAACAACTCACTACGCCTGCTTAGGAAAAAACTAAAGGCACCGTCTCCCTCACGGTCGCGTTTCGGTTATGAACGATCGCTTACCGAACCGCGAGCGTCAGAAGCCGTGAAAAATTGCTTGAACGAACCCTGGAACCTGTCTTTTCGAATGGGACGGGCCAGGCGGCGATGTAAAACAAGAGAAACAACATCCTGAGAATAGCTCTTTGACCGATTCAACCTTGGGGAGCTGCTGAGGTTGTCCGCCGCTTTTAGAGGGTGTTCATCACTCGGGCACTGCGTGCCAGGCTAGGCTGCCGCGGGCTGACCCAGGATTCCCTGGCGCATAGCGCGAATCCAGATCGTCACGTTGTACGCCAGACACGCCCACAGGATCTCCAGGCTGGCCTTGCCGAGTCCGAACAATCGGAACTTCCGCAGCTTCATCCGCTCCTTGATCCAGGCAAATGGAAACTCGGCCGTGGCCCCGCGCCGTTGATAGATGCACTGTCCCTCTTCGCTCGCCATCTTCTTGCGAAACTCCGCGATTGCCTCCGCTTCCGGTCCCCGAAACGATACGATGCGTCCCTGCTCTGCATGCTTCGGACAACATTGTTTTTGGAACGCACACACCACGCAGTCGGCTCCCTGGGCTCGGTAGGTTTCGTAGCATTCCCCGCGCTTTTGGTTACGCCGCAAATACTTCATCGGCTTGCCGGCTGGACACTTCGCCGTCCGCGTCTGGGGCTGCAAAATGAAAAAATGCGGCGCGAACTTGGGATCTATCCCGTGCGACTTCATGGCCGCTTCCGAGCGCTCCTTTGGATCTAACAGCGATCCATAAAAGTCGACCTCGCTTTCGGCCAGGCTCTGAATCGTCTCCCGATTGGTGTAGCCCCCGTCCGCCACTATCTGCTCCGGCAGTCGACCTACATTCTTCTCGATCTCTTCCAGTGCCGCTTTCAGCTCATGGGAATCATCCGGCGATTGGCTCAACCGCACACCCACGATCACTCCCGAGTCGGCATCCGTGCTGATCTGCGCGTTGTAGCTCGGCGCGATCGCATTGTCCCCATGCTTCATCCGCCGCGCCTCTGCTTCGCTACTGCTCACTCGCGCCCGCTCCTTCTGCCCGGCCTCCTGGAGATTCGCCTGTATCTTGCCGAGTTCCTCCAGCGCCCGCTCGGCCCGCTCCACCCGCTCCCGCCGCGCCCGTTGTTGCGCGGCCTGCTGTCGCTGGCTGCCTCCCCCCTCCGCCTGCGGATCTTCTTCCACTAACCGGCGCGCTGCCTCCAGCTTCTCCCCTATCGTCGCTACTCGCCGGAACGAATCCGCTCCCGCTTGCGCCCGGATCTTGGTCCCATCGTGCGCCACCAACCTCAGCTGCACCAGTCCCGCTTCCGTCAACACCACTAACATCTGCGCAAACAAATCCGTCAGCGCTTCTCCATGCTCGATGCGGAAGTCGCTCAACGTGTGATGATTGATCACTTCCATTCCCGTCAGCCACAGCAGCCCCGGCTCATACTCCATCTGCCGTTCCAGTTCCCGCGCCGACGTCACTCCTCGGCTGTATCCGTATAACCATACTGCGATCAACAACTGCGGCGGCCACGCCGCTCGCCCCACTTCTCCCCGCCGGCTTCGGATTGAAGATTCGTACCTGCTTACATCCATCCTCTGCACTACGTCCCAGATTCCTCGCGCCGGATGATGTTCCTCGATCAAGTGCTCCACATCGATCTGGGCCATCGTCAACTGTGCCCGATTCACCTGCTTCAGTTTGCACTCGCCGGTTGGCTCGCCTTGGCAAACCGGCCCCGTCGGTTGCTCGGGGATCTCCAGTAGCTTCTCCTGCTCAGTCATTACTGCATAGGCGTTCTCGCCCACGCCTGTTGTTACCGGTGGCCTATTTTTTCACAGCTTCTCACGGTCGCGGTTCGGCTATAAACGATCGTTACCGAACCGCAAGCGACCGATGATTTCGGTTCCTTCGCTGCTGCTCACGGTCGCTGTTCGGTAACTGCAAACGGCAAACGAATACGCAGCACCCGCTCGCGGGCGCGCTCTTCTTCCAGATTCCGTGTCCTTGCCGAGAGCAGGTCCCGGAGCGAGATCATGCCCAGCAGCTTTCCATCGTCGCCGCGATCCACTACCGGAAATCGCGTGAGTCCGGATTCCGCCATGCGGTTGACAATCACGCGCAATGGCTCATCGGGATGCGCCACGGTGGCCTGCGAAGCCGCCTCCTGCAAGGTTCGCCGCTCAGGACTTGGATCCTGCATCAGTTGGGCGAGTTGCTTGCGCGTTATCACTCCGCGTAAGCGCTGCTCTGTATCAATCACGGGGTAAAGGTACTGGCCTCGTGGACCATGCGGCAGGCTGATGGTCTTGCGGGCCTGATGCGGCGTGCTCTCGGCGGGCAAGGCCACCAGATTGGTGCGCATGGCGTCCCGCGCGGACAGGATTTCGAGCGGATCCACCGCGTATTCGCGGCTCAAGTGATAGCCGCGGCGAGCCACCTTTTCGGTGAGGATAGATCTCTTCAAAACCAGCACCGTAAAGCCGTGCGCGATCATGGCCGCCACCAGCAGGGGCAGTAGAACATTGATATCGTGCGTGAGTTCCAGCGCGAAAATGATTCCGGTGAGCGGCGATCGCATGGTGCCGCCCAGGATCGCTCCCATACTGACTAGCGGCCAAAATCCCGTCCCCACTGCTGGCAAAAATATGGCCTCCACGCCGCCCAACGCGCCGCCCATCATCAACAATGGCGCCAGCACGCCGCCGGATGTTCCCGAGCCCAGCGCCACAGCCCAAATGACCGACTTCACCAGCAGGATGCCTAGGATGGTGGTTGCTACCACGTCGCCCTGCAGCATTGCGCCGATGGTATCGTAACCGACGCCCAGCGCCTGCGGGAAAATCACGCCACCCACGCCAACCACTAGTCCACCAATAGCCGGCCACCACATCCAATGAATCGGCAGTTTCTGGAACCCATCTTCGGCCGCATACACGGCGCCTGTCAGCAAAACCGAGCGCACCGGCCAGAAGTCCGCAAACCACGCACCCAAGCAGTGCTTCCTGGCCAATGAATACCGGATGCGCCGGCACCGGGAAAAGGGGTCCCAATCCCAGAATGTATCTACGTGCCGCCCCGGCTGTCGCGCTGGCCAGCGCCACAGGAATCAGGCTGCGAGGCTTCCACTCGAACAACAGAAGTTCGACCGCCAGCAGCACGGCGGCGATGGGAGCAGCGAATGTCGCCGACATGCCTGCTGCTGCGCCTGCTACCAGCAGCGTCTTGCGCTCCACGCTGGTGAGATGGAAGAACTGCGCGATCATCGATCCAACCGCGCCGCCGGTCATAATGATCGGCCCCTCGGCGCCGAAGGGTCCGCCGCTGCCGATGGAAATCGCCGAAGACAGCGGCTTCAGAATCGCGAGACGCGGCGGCACGCGGCTGCCATTGATGAGAATGGATTCGATCGCCTCCGGAATTCCATGGCCACGAATTCGCTCGGACCCGTAGCGAGCCATCATTCCGATAATCAGCGATCCCACCACCGGCACCAGAATCGACCACGCACCCATATGATTCCCCGCCGGCGAGACCAGTGCAGTGCCCCATCGATGGAAATAAAACAAATTGGTGAACAGCCCGATCAAACGCAGCAGCGCCCACGCCACCAGCGTGCTGATGAGTCCAATGCCAACGGCTAGAAGTGATATGGGGACCATCCGCCAATCCGCGGTGAAGTCTCCCAGCCCGTGTGGGCGTGGACGCTTCATGCTGTGGCCCTCATCAGGCGCTGGAGTGCTTTTGCCAACGCAGGCCCCGCG
>DATHNM010000211.1:0-28250 GCA_035486095.1 Bryobacteraceae bacterium | reverse complement strand
GCCAGCGAGACGGAAAACTCGTGAAGCGGGCTGGCATTGTCCTCGATTTCTCAGACGGCCGCCGGTGGTCGTCAGCTGCTATCAGCAACTTCGAGCCCAACGTCGATCAAGAACTCCTCAGGTACATTCAAAGCAAGACCGGCCTTGAACCGCAATACGTCGAGGCCGAACCCGACATACCGCGGGCCGACCAGAGGTAGAGGGGAGCCCGTCGAATCGGCTTTCGTGCACGTATCACGAAGCGAATACGCTCGCCCGAAATCGCAATACGGCGTAAATACGGAGTGGGCGGAAGTTACGCGCCAAAAACCATGCGAGCGTATCACGTTCCTTTTATGTTCCCCTCCGCTCTGTGGCCGCCGAATTTTGCTGGCTACGACAATTTTCGACAGATTACGACAATATTCGACAATGTTAGGCGATCTTAGACAAGTTTCGGCAATCTTAGGCAGATTGCCCTCCTCGGCAACCAACGCGCGGCACCGAAAAGGTGGTAGTGGAACATAAAGGAAACGGGACCCGCTCGCCGTATTTTTTGTTGTTATTCCCTCGCGTTTCAACCGCATCGGGCGGGTTGCATCTTCAGCTCGGTGAGTCCAGTTTGGGACTCGCCCTTCTTCTGGGTCTTTTTTGTCGAGAGCATCCCGAAGTGCTGTCGGTTATCAGAAGTCGCGCCTGGAAGCCGGCATCTCAGGCCGGACCGCGAACATGGAGACCGGCGTCCTTCGCCGCCTGCTGAAGCGGGCCAAGGTCTGGGATGCCATCTCCGAAGATGTAAAGGGACTTCCAGAGGATCGCGGCGCAGTAGCGAAGGTTCTGTGAAAATGAAACGGAAGCTATTTGAGACCGCGGCGAGCCGTCCGGAATGGTTGGTAGCGCATTGCGCAGCGGTGCTCGCGGTTTCTACTACGTGTCGCGGTGTGGAAATCAAGAATCTTCGCTGACAGGACGTGGACTTCTTCGGACGCATCGCCACCATTCGCCGCAGCAAGACCGCAGCCGGCCATCGGACCATCCCACTCAACGGAGACGCGATGGCCGCGCTCGCCCGCCTGCTGGAACGTGCACGGGCCCTCGGCAGCAGCGAGCCCGAGCACTACGTTTTCCCCGCCTGCGAGGAGCGGATCATCGATCCCTCACGCCCGCAGAAAAGTTGGCGCACCCCATGGCGCAAACTCGTTGATGGCCGAAGCCCGCGTCCGATGCCACGCTGATGGCGGTCGGCGGTCACATGTCGCGGCGGATGCTCGCCCGCTACAGCCACGTACGCATGGCCGCGAAGCGCTCGGCGCTGGAAAAACTGGAAAGCGGTCTGATGGGTGGGCCGTCGGCAACGAGCCAGCCCGAGTCGAGGAAGGCGAATTGAAACTTTACGTCACAATCCACGTCACAACCACTCCCTCCAACTCTTCCCTCTGTTTGTATCTGCTTGAAATGAATGGTGGGCGCGGCAGGACTCGAACCTGCGACCTCCTGCGTGTGAAGCAGGCGCTCTAACCAACTGAGCTACGCGCCCGGAGCGGTGAGACTCATCCAGTTTACCAGCTTACCCGTCGCAGTTCCTAAGGCAAATCACTTACAGCCAACACCCCAGGATGGTACCTAAAAACTACTGACCCCTTAAGGTAGCCTGTAGGCGCTCTCCTCCCCGTCCGATCTTTATTAATAAGTGCGAGCCGACAAAATAGCGGAAGTTAACGTGTGCCTGTGCCATTGGCGCAGCTCTTTCCGGAAGGGCGATCTGAGATGAAGTCCATCGGCAAATACCAGGTAATCGAAGAACTGGGCGCCAGTGCGACAGGGGAAACCTACCGCGCTCGCGATGCATTTCGCAATCGGGAGTTCGCCGTCAAGATTCTGCAGACGGTTCCGGGCCTTACCGCGGAGGCGAAAGAACGGTTCTGCCAGCATTTGGCGTCCTGCGCCGAACTGACGCACCGCCAGATCGCGAAGGTCCATGATCTGGGCGAAGTAGACGAAGGGATTTTTGTAGCCACCGAGTGGCGTACGGGGATGGATCTGCGGCGGTTCATGCAGGACAACCGCGACGTGCCGCTGGATCAAAAACTGGCGGTCATCGCCCAAGTGGCGGAGGGGCTAGCGTTCGCGCAGTCGCGCGGAATCGCCCATGGAAACCTGAAGCCGAGCAACATCTTTGTGGATGCCGCGCGCGACGTCAGCATCTTGGATTTTGGCATCGCCAAGTGGCTGGCGGCCATGCTGGAGGCGGGCAGCCGTCCGCAAGGGCTGCTCGCCAACTACCTTGCGCCGGAGCAGATTCTGGGCCAGCCGTTCGACGCCCGCTCGGATATTTTTTCACTCGGGCTGATGCTTTATGAACTAGCCTCGGGGAAATATCCTTTTTCGGCGGATCCCGGTTTAGTCCCACGTGAAATCGTGCACGGCGAGCCGGAGCCGCTCAGCAAGCTGGACCCACAGGTCCCCGAAGAGTTGGAAAAACTGGTGGCGCGCGCGCTGAAGAAGGACCCCGAACAGCGCCTGCAGACTGCTGAAGAGTTCGCTTCGGGCCTATATCTGGCGGCGCAGCAACTCCGCCGGACAACTTCCGCCGCGGTGACTCCCGATCCGCCGTCGGTGGAGCACATGGTGATCGAACCAGCGGTGAATCAACAGCCGCCCGCGTTGACCCCGGAGCCAGTGATTCCGCCCCCGCTGCCCCCGGCGATTTCCCAAGAAGTATCGCCTCAAAACGTGTCGACGACGGCGCCCCCGGCGCCGCTGGTCCCCGCGCAAAAAGTCCGCGAGAGGCCGCAAGACGCAGAACCGCCGGCTCGCCCCTGGAGCGCGCGGTCCTACGCCGCCGGCGGAGCGCGGCCTCCCAGCAGCAACGCCAATCCACCTACCCCGAGCGTGGCGCCGAATTCTTCAACTTCCCACGAACCGCCGGCCTATCAGCCGCCGCAATCTTTCCTGCGGCCGTCCACTCCGCTGCCGGAACTCGTTCCTCCGAAGAACAGCAAGACGATGAAGCGCGTGCTGATCGCCGCGCTAGGGCTCATCATCGCAGTGGCCTTCGTGAGTTCACTGATATCGCGTCAAAATCTGCGAGCCTCGCAGAACAGGAACCGCGCCGTCAATACAACGCTGCCGCCTATCACCGATGCCGCTGCGCCCGCGCCCAAGCCCTTGAACCAGGTCTCGGCCGCCACTTCGGAAGCCCGTGCGCCCAAACACGAAGAGCCGGCTTCAGACGATGCGGTCAATCCAGAAGTTTCGGCCAAACAAGTCTTGAACGGGCCGGTTCGCACGCTTTGGGAATCCGGCCGCTATGCCCAGGCGCTGGCGTTCGTAAACCAGGTTTTGACCACCGATCCATCCAATGAAGATGCGCGCTCCTGGAAGAAGAAGATTCGCGAGGCGCAAGCAGCTGAAGCAGCTCTGAAATAAGAACGCCGCCCCAAAATAGGAATCCCCATGAGAAGCACGATTCGCTCCACCGTTTGGTCCGCCGTAATCGGCATGGCGCTGGCTGTTGTTCCCGGCGTCCACGCAGCCAACGATCCTAAGCCGGCGCATGCCAAGAAGCCGGCTGATTCGTTCCTGACGGGCGATCCGTTTACGCTTGATCAGGTGCTCATTCTGCTGAAGCAGGACGCCATCCCGCTGCGCCGCCGCAAGGAGGCCATCGAGACCCGGGGCATTTCGTTCGCGCTTTCTTCAGACACCCTGGCCAAGCTGGAATCGGCGGGCGCTTCCGACGACATTCTGGACGTCATCAAAAGCAAGGCGAAACCGGCGGCGCCGGCCGTTGTTGCCGCTCCCAAACCGGTTGCCAAAGGCATGCTGAGCCTGACTTGCGCGCCGGCCGAGTGCCAGGTTAGTTTGAACGGCACGTCAATTGGACCAACCGCCGGAGGCAAGCTGGAAGTGGCCGGCCTGACGCCTGGCAATTGGGTGGTTGATTTCGCGAAGGAAGGTTTCGCAGGGCATCAGAGCACGGTGGTGGTGGAACCGGCCAAGAGCGCGCTGGTGAGCGCTACGCTCGATCCCGACCGGGCCGCTCGGGAAGCTTTCGGGAAACAGCTGTTCCAGAAAATGGTTCGCGCGCTGGGAGGCGACGACGGCTTGAAGACCCTGGGCTCGGTGCAGGCCATTGGGAGCACAACGCTGTGGGGGCACGATGGCACCAGCGTGCGCTGGACGCTGCTGATGCGGAATCGCACCGATCGCGCCTTGTTTCAGGCCAGAGCCGGCCGCATCCTGCATGAAGTAATGTTTGAAGGCAGCGAGTTCAAGGCCAGCAAAAATCTCAAGGGCGACGACGCACTGCAACTGCCCACGGACTTTGGCATGATTCGCGACAATCAACTGCCCGCTTTGATTGCCCGCCTGCAGGGTCCCAATTTCAGGCTGGTATCGAACCATCCGGACCCGGTGGCGGGCGAGGACTATTCGATAGTCGCTGAATCGGGAACCGAGAAAATATCGATCGGCCTGGACGCGGATTCGCGTCCGCAGCGCATCAGGATTGCTACCGATGCCGGGATCGGCTCGGCGCTCATTACCTATTCGGACTACATCCAGAACGGGAATGCCTTCTATCCGAAAACCATGCTCATCAAACCGGATGCGCAGCAACAGGGGATCGAAGTTCGGTTTGACAAGGTGGAGTTAAACCCCAACTTGAAGGACCCCGACTACAAACTCCGGGGCAAGGCATTGGTGGAATTGGAGAACTGAGATCGCAGATTTCTCCCGGGTGGTTGTAAGAACGTTGTTCCCCGGACAAATTCGAACCTTTTCGGAACTTCCTTCGTCTAAACAAACATGGTGACAGTAGCTGGGGTTGATGTAGAGTACAGGTCCGCATTCGAGGCTTTTTCCCGCGCCGCACAGCGCGTGCAAGAGCTGACGGAAAACCCCACTGGCGATCGACTGGCGTTTGAAGCGGCTCTGCTGGAGCTGGAGAAGGCGCACCTGGCATACAACGAGGCGCGCGATGCGCTGGTGCGGTCTATGCTGCCTGCCTCTGTCCAGGGGCAAACCCGGCCGCTGCAAGACCACAACCAGGATGTGCATGCCATCGCGGAACTGCTTTGGGAGAGCGCTGGACGGCCAACCGGAACCGCTGAAGAAGACTGGCAGCGCGCTGAAGCGATAGTCCAGTGCGCGATCGCGGCTACTTCCAGCCGGCGTTAGTCTTTCTTCGTCCCCGCAATTGCTTCCATCTGTTTGATGTGGTTTCTATCGTGTCCGGCCATGGTTTCCACGATGGTTTGAAACGTCATGGTTCCGCGCTCGGGATGCGTGACGGGCTTGGACAGTTCGGCCGGCTTTACAGAGCCGATTAATGCGATGTTCCAGGCGCGCAGCGCCGATAGCGTCGCCAGCGCCAGCCCCGCATCGCACGCTCCGTAGCTTTTCGCCCACAGATCCTGATCGAAGGGTTGGATCACATGATGATCCTCAGCCAGAGTTTGCTTCAGCCGGAATGCAAACGCAATCTCGGCATCGGCCAGGTGCGCAACGATATCGCGAGCGCTCCACTTTCCGGGGGCGGGCGCCGTCTCGAGGCGCGCCGGGCCGATGGTCTCCACCAGTTGCGCCAAGCGCCGCGGCGTCTCTGCGATCACATCCAATGGGGCGAGGTTGCCCACGTGGCCGGCGTAGGGGTTCATGCGACTATTTCTCCTTGGTCTGGTCGTCCGGCAGCGGGTCCGGCGTGTCGAACTTGATGGTGGATCCGGTTTCGAATTTACGATACAGGCGGAATTCGATGTCGTTCCGGGTCATGAAGCGCGTCAGTTTGGAAGTCAGCACGGCCTTCAACGGCAGCATGTATTGAGTGTCGCCGATGGTCTGCAGATCGTAATCCAAAGATTCGTGTGTATCGTGAATGGGGAAATCGGTCGGGATGTTATAAGGGTTCAGGGTGATCTTGGTCACCGTCCTGGTATCGCGATCGATGTAGATCAGCCCGCGGTAGGCCGGGACGATCTCGCGGCCGGTCTCGACTTCCTTGATGCGATATTTGGAGTTTTCCTGCTCGATGTCGTAGGCGAAAACGTAGGTGCGGCGGCCGCGCAGGGTGGCCCAATGATCCCAGGAAAAATGTGCCTGGCTATCCGGCTCGAAGATTTCGCTCATCATGCTGCCAAACTCGCCGGCTGAGACCGTTCCGCCCAATTGTTCCATTTTGACGTTGGTGACGGGCTGATTATCTTTCAGGATCACCTCGTAATCTTCGTGCTGGCCGCTGTAGCTGAGCCGGGCAGTAATGGTGTCCTGGTGATACCAGTTTGAACCCGTGCCGTTGCGATCCACGTCACGGCGCGTCACTTGCACGCAAATGAAATTCGGCAGGCTCTTGGTGTAATTCAACACATATTCGCGCGCCGCGGCGATGATCTTGCCCTGTTCGTCTGAGTCCGGAGGTTCCAGGGGAACCACCACGGGTTTGGGCGCTGGTGGAGCGGCTTCCGGCAGGCTGGTGGAGGCGTCCCCTAATTCCTTCAATATTGCAACAGTCTTCGGACCGGCGCCCAAGCTTTGCAATTCTTCGATGGTCCGGTCGTCCAGCTTCTCTACCATTTTCACGTGGCGCAGGGTTTCGGCTACTTGTTTGTCGGGTTGCTTCAGTTGAACGGCGGAACGGATGAAATCCGTGAGTTTCGCCACCGTCAGGGACATTTCGCCGGCGGCGCCGAGGGCGAGGGCTGTTACCAGGACGAGCAGGCAACGCATATAACTATTTTGCCTCAATAAAGACCGTTCCAACCGGCGGCGGCCCGGTAAAGATTCGTCAAGCGGGCTAATTCACCAGCCCGTGGCACTTCTTGTACTTTTTGCCGCTGCCGCAGGAGCACAGATCGTTGCGGCCGGGTTTCGCAGCGGTAATCACAGGCGCCAATCCCTCTTCTTCCTCCTCGTCGTCGGGAAAGAATACCGGGCTCTTGCCGTGCAGCATCAGCCGCTGGTCCAGCGCAATGCGAATAAGATCCTCTTCGTCCTCGCGGAATCCGCCGGCGGCTTCCTCCACCTTGCTCATCAGCGCGCGAACGCGGCCCGACGAGGTTTCCCCAGGAATGGCGAGCGCGTAGGCGAACAGAGCATCGGTGCGGAATTCTTCGTCGTCAAAAAGCTCCGCCAGGCGCGGTGCTTCGGAGGCCAGATCCAAATAGCCGATACCCCAGATGGCCTGGGTTTTTACGTCAGGGTCCGGGTCGTCCAGGTGTTTGGGTGGATAGGCGGAGAAGCGCTTGTCGAAAGAGCGCGCCATGGCTTTGAGCGCCTTGGCCCGGCCGTGCGGGTCCTGATATAGATTCAGAATGGCCTGATAAACCGCGGGGTTATCGGATTGTTCCGCCAGCCCAATGGCGGCGCCGGATCTTTCTTCAAGCGGCGCCTTCGGATCGGCCAGGACCTTGAGCATGGCTTTCTGCAGTTCCGGCTCATCGCCGATCTCGCCCAATGCCTCCCAGCACGCCCCGCGCACCGCGGCCTCGGGATCGGTTTTGGCAAGCTGGATTAAGCGCGCGCGGGCAGCATCGGACAGATCCGTGCCTTGATAGCTGAGCGCCACCTCGGCCCTCAGGCTGGGCGATCCCTTCTTGAGCATCGCCAACCGGTCGTCATCTTCCAGAACACTGAAGTCGGTGGCCGCTTCTTCGGGATACAGGGGCCAAATATCAAACTGCTTTACCGGTTCCCCGGAAACCTCCGCGGGAGCAGAAAGGCTCGTAATCACTGCCTGGATGGGCGCCCGGGAGCGCGCATCGCCGGCCGGGATCCGTGCCAGTGCGGCTTCCAGGGCGGGCAGCGCGGCTGGATCGCCATACATCTCCAGGCACAAGGCGGCGTCTTGCGGATCGTTCGTCAGGCGGCTGGTCAACGCTTCCAGCACGCGGCGGTCGCGTATACGCAGGGCCGCGAGGACGAAAGGCACGTCACCCGCGTCTTTTCCATCCAATTCGGCGAGCAATTCCAGCACCGGCGCCACGGCCGCTTCACCCAGTTCCACAATGCTCTCCACCAGGTCGTCGGGAACGTCGCTCGGATTGTCGCGCATCACGCGCATGAAAAACGGCAATGCGGCGGGCGTGTGCAGCGCGCGTAACAGATCGATCAGCAACGGATCGAGATCCATCAGATCGTCGGCGTGATTTTGCGCCGCAAAACGCAGGATATCGGGGAGCGAGTTCTCGGGAAAGTCGAGAATCGCGTGCAGCAGGCGCCGGTCCACCGGGATGTAGCCATGCCCGGCGGAATCCAGCAGCTGATAGGCCGGGACGCCTTCATAGCGCCCGGCTTCCAGAATCAGATCAAGATGTGGCAAATCTGGGCTCGCTTCAACGTGCCGCAGGAAATTACTCGTCCTCTTTAACAACGTGGACGGTGATTTCGGCCGTCACTTCACGATGCAAACGGACGGGAACCTTGAACTCGCCGAGTGTTTTGATCGGCTCGTCCAGGGCGATCTTGCGGCGTTCGATGGTGTAGCCCTGTTTTTCCAGCGCCTCGGCGATATCCTTGGACGTCACCGAACCAAAGAGCTGATCGTTCTCGCCGGCCTTCTGCGAAATGGTGATCGCCACCGCACCCAGCATCTTGCCCAGGTCCTTGGCTTCGCCTTCCACCTTGGCTTCACGGCGCAAATGCGCCTGACGCTCCTGCTCGACAATCTTCTTGTTCGATTCGGTGGCCGCCACCGCCATCTTGTTGGGCAGCAGAAAATTGCGCGCATAACCGGGCGCCACTTTCACCAACTGGCCGCGCGTGCCCAGCTTGTCAATGTCTTCTCTTAAGATCACATCCATGATGATGGTTTCCTTAGATCGCCGTAGCGAACGGAATCAGCGCGATGTTGCGCGCCTGTTTGATGGCTTCCGCTAAGCGCTTCTGATGCGGCGTGCAGACACCGGAGATGCGGCGCGGCACGATTTTCCCGCGCTCGGAAATGAAGGACGAGAGCATTCTCACGTCTTTATAGTTGATGTCGTCGATCTTTTCCACGCAGAACCGGCATACTTTCTTGCGCCGGAAATATTGCTTCTTGGTGGCCAGCGCTTTATCGCCGCCGGTGGGCCGCATGGACCCGCTAATAGGACGTCCGCCTCGTTGTTCGGCCATATTATTCTCCTACCTTCTCGGCCACCGGAGCTGCCGCCGCCGGCGCCGCTGCGGGAGCCGTAACCGGTGCGCCGGGCATGGGAGCGCCGGGTCTGGGCCCCGCGGGCTCGGCTGCGCCCGCCATGGCATGTTCCAGCGGCACGCTGGGAGCGGCCGGCGGCGCGGGCTTGCGCGCTGCACGTTTTTCGCGCTCTTTCCTGCGCTTTTCGATCTTCTTCAGCTTTTCGTCGATGCGGACGCTCTGGAATTTCATCACCAGGTCCGACACCCGTAAGCGCCGCTCCAGCTCGATCACCGTTTTGGGCTCGGTGGTGAACTGCAGCAGAACGTAGAAACCTTCGTTGCGCTTTTGAACCCGATAGGCCAGCTTGCGTATGCCCCATTTGTCGGATTTGTCGACGTTGCCTCCCTGGGAGGCGATAAATGTGGTCAGTTGTTCGATCAAATGATCGATTTCTTCTTCCGGCGCATCCGGCCGGAGTATGAACAGCTCTTCGTAGATCCTCATTCTTCCTCGTTTAAGCCTGGGGCGCGACGATTAAATTTCGCCATGGACTTTTCGACGCCTTCAGCGATGATGGACTCCACTGCCTGTGACGCATAGTCCAGCAGTTCATCCAACTCTTCTTGGTGCGCCCGCTTCAACTGCGCGAGCACAATTTGAGCGCCGTCCTTGTCGCGACGGCCCCCATGAACTCCCAGGCGGACCCGGGGGAAATCCTTGGTGCCAACGCAGCGGATTACCGAATCCACGCCGCGATGGCCGGCAGCTGAACCATTGGGTCTGATTCGCACCGATTGCCAGGGCAGGTCCAGTTCGTCATAAACCAGAACCAGATCCTCTGGCGCAATCTCATTCTTTACCAGCAAGCCCTGCACCGACTCGCCGCTCAAATTCATAAAGGTCTGGGGCTTGGCCACCAGCACCTTCTTGCCCGCCACCATTCCCTGCCCCACGAACGCCCGACAATCGCGGCGCCCGACAGCGATTCGATTGCGTTCCGCAACCCGGTCAACTACTAAGAACCCCAGGTTGTGCGCTGTCGACTCGTACTCTTTGCCGGGGTTTCCGAGTCCAACCACCAATTTTTCAAACTCGGACATGGGATTGGGGATTAGGGGTTGGGGGCCAGGTACTCTTCATAAAGCATGTGCTTGGCCCCAACCCCCAGCCCCAAATCCCAGCCGGGCACCGGGCCAGTTATTTCTTCTTCTTGTCTCCCTCGGCTTCCCCTTCCTCGTCCTTCTTACCCTTCTTGATCACTTCCGGTTCGGCTGGCGTGGCGGCAACAGCGCCTTCAGCCGGCGTCTCCACCACTTCGGCCTTCAGCGCCACCACGTGCGCCACCACTTGCTCGGGCGCACTCACCAGTTTGACCGAACCGCCCAGGGGGATTTCGCTGGCACGCAGGTTCTGGCCGATCATCAACTCCGTCACGTCCACGGTATACGATTCGGGAATATCGTCGGGGAGACACTCGATCTCAATCTCGCGCGTGATCACTTCCAGCAATCCGCCCTGGAGTTTCACGCCTTTGGGCTCGCCGGTGGTATGTACGCGAACTTTTACGGCGATGTGCTTGGTAAGATCGATCCGTTTCAGATCCACATGCAGCAAATTCTCTTTTACCGGATCGCTTTGCCAGTCGACAATCATGGCGGGGGTAGCTTCCCCGCCCTGCACGGATAAATTGAAGATGGTGTTGTGTCCGGTATTGCTGTGCAGAATCCGGTTGATTTCCTTGGGGCTGATGGAGACGGCCACGGCGGGGCTTCCGGAACCATACAATATGGCCGGGGCGAAGCCCTTGACGCGCAGGCGGCGCGCTTCGTTCTTGCCGCGCGATTCCCGCGGTTCAGCGCTTACGGTAATTTCTTTTCTCATCTGTCTTTCCTCAAATCCGGCTTACTCCGGCAGACGGCTACCTGGATGTTGCCAGGCTACGGCCTGCTTTAATTTCTTCTAAATAAACAGGGTGCTTACCGAACCATCCTCGTGAATGGATTGGATGGCCCGGGCTAACAAAGGCGCCACCGAAAGGGTTTTGATGCGGGTGCACCGCATGGCGTCCTCGCGCAAGGGAATCGAATTGGTGACCACTACTTCCTGCAAACACGATGTTTCGATTCGTTCCACGGCCGGCCCCGACAATACGGCGTGCGTGGCGCAGGCGGTTACCGTCAACGCGCCATGCTGCAGCAGCGCCTCGGCGGCCTTCACCAGCGTCCCGGCTGTATCAATCAGGTCGTCCACAATCAAACAATGCTTCTCTTCCACGTCGCCGATGATGTGCATCACTTCGGCGACATTCACTTCCGTCCGGCGCTTATCGATAATGGCCAGCGGCGCGTTTAAATGCTTGGCGAAAGCACGCGCGCGCTCCACGCCCCCGGCATCCGGCGAAACCACGGTCATGTCCCGGCGTCCGATGGACTCGAAATATTCGAGCATCACCGGCGCGGCGAAAAGATGATCCACGGGAACATCGAAGAACCCCTGAATCTGAGCCGCGTGCAGGTCCAAAGTAAGCACACGATCCGCACCAGCCCTCTGAATCAGATTGGCAATCAACCGGGCGGAAATAGGCATTCGCGGCTTGTCTTTCCGGTCCTGCCGCGCATACCCATAATAGGGTAGCACTGCCGTGATGCGCTCCGCAGAAGCCCGCTTCAGAGCGTCGATCATAAGCAGCAGTTCCATGAGGTGCCGATCCACCGGGGTGCAGGTGGGCTGCACCGCGAAAACATCGGCTCCGCGAACGTTTTCAAGGATCTGCAGGCGAATTTCGCCGTCCGAAAACGGCTCCACTTCGGCCGCGCCCATCGGACATCCCAGGGAAGCGCAAATCTTCGCCGCCAGCGCCGGGTTGGCGTTGCCCGTGAAGATCTTCAGTTGCTCGAATCTCATCCTGCGTACCGGTCTTGGGGCGGCCATGTCATGCTTTCCGGGGTAACTGCTAATTGCCGCCACCAGAGTGCACGGTAACGGCTACGGCTCACCATACTAAATGGGTGAACCCGATCACTGGCGAAATCTCTACGGAACAAAGCGGCAGCGCGATCCCTTAGCTCGCGGCTGGGGAACAATCCGAAAAGCGCTGACCCGCTCCCGGTCATCATGGCCCGCCAGGCGCCCGACTTCAGCAGCTTTCCCCTCATCGATTTTAGTTGAGGATGTTGGTGAAACACAACCATTTCGAAATCATTGGCGAATAAGGATTGGGGGTTGGAAGATGGGGAACTGGCACTTTGCACCGCGGATTGGAAATTGTTCACGATAGCGGCTGGAACTTCGTCCAAAGGTTGACGATTGAGAGCGGCATACGCAGAGGCAGTTGAGGAATGAATCTCCGGCGTAAGCAGCAACCCGGGCCAGTTTTGGGCGTCCGGTAGGGGGTAAAGTTCAGTTCCCCGGCCTATGCCGAGCGCAGTCCCGCCCATCAGGAAGAATGGGACGTCGCTTCCCAATTCAGCGGCCAACTCCATTAGCTTTTCGAGCGACAGCTTCTTCTTCAGCAGCGCTGGTAGCGCCAGGAGCACGGCTGCCGCGTTACTGGATCCGCCGCCTAGTCCGCCGCCCAGCGGAATCCGCTTGGTCAACTGGAAGCGCAGCCTGCCGGTCGCCCTTAAGGCTTTCATGACAGCGTCTGCTGCACGCAGAACCAAGTTGCCAGGGATGTTTATACTGGACTCGAGTTCGATTTTGCTCCGGCCGCGCTGGTATTCCACTTCTATCGTATCGGCCAGCGAGATGGTTTGAAAGATAGTACGCAGCTCGTGAAACCCATCCGGCCGCTTGCCGAGCACCCGCAGGTCTAGATTGATCTTGGCCAGTGAACGCAGGCGGGCACGTTCGGGCATTAGTACTGAATCAGCGAATACACGTCATAGCCTTGCAGCTTTTCGCGCCCCTTCAAGAAGTCGAGCTCCAGGATGAACCCCAGTCCGGCGACTTTGCCGTGCAACGTCTCAACCAGACGCGCCACGGCTGCGGCAGTTCCACCAGTGGCCAGCACGTCGTCGATGATGAGCACGTTTTGGCCGGGCGAAATGGCGTCTTTATGGATTTCGAGAACGTCGGTTCCGTATTCGAGCGCATATTCGATGCGCTCCCTTTCGGCCGGCAGCTTTTTCTCCTTGCGGACCGGAATGAATCCGTATCCCAGCGCGTAAGCGACGGCCGGCGCGATGATGAACCCGCGAGCTTCGATGCCGAGCACCACATCGATGGGTTTGGAACGATAGAACTGCGCCAGCGAGTCGATCACGCCCTTGAATCCGGCTGGATGCTTCAGCAGGGTGGTAATGTCGTAGAAATTGATGCCGGGCTTCGGAAAATCGGGGACTTCGCGGATGAGCGCTTTCAGGTGATCCATTTAGGGAATTCGTATTGTAACATCCGATGTCGTAAACTTTTTTCATGCCACTGCTAGATTCGGCGCCGATCATGGCGTTCAGTGCAACCGCGGATGCCGAGCGGGCCAAGGTTTTCTATCGCGACACGCTCGGATTGAAATTGGTAAGCGATGAGCCATATGCTTTGGTGTTTGATGCCGCCGGAACCATGCTGCGAGTCCAGCGGGTAAAAGAAGTCCACGCAGGCCAATACACAGCGTTGGGCTGGCGAGTCTCTGACATCGCGGGCACGGTGGAGGAACTTACCAAGGCCGGCGTGCACTTTGAGCACTACGGGATGCCGGGCCAGGATGAAAGAGGCATTTGGTCTCCGCCCGGCAGTAACGCGAAAGTTGTGTGGTTCAAGGACCCGGACGGGAATATCCTAAGCCTGACGCAATTCTAAACAACAGCCCCTCATGGAAGGCAACCAGCCCATCGCCCTCGGCCCGTGGGAGTGGATGAACGCGCAAGTCAGGCATCGGAAAATCCTTGGGGTTATCTATTGCACCAAGGAGGTGCACCATGCAGCAACATCAGAGGGGCGGTAGGTATCACAGCAGGATACCGTTAGCTTCGCCAGATGGCCGGCCGCAAACTAAACACTAATGCGCCCGCCAATGCCACCACCGATGCCGAGAGCAGCGCCGCGTTGGCGATGCCGAAGAACGAGGTTGCAACGCTTACCGGGAAATCGCCCAAAGGCCGCACGCCCATCATCAGCAGCGTGTTCAAGCTCATGATCCGGCCGCGCATCTTGGCTTCCACGCTGCCTTGCATCATGGTGATGGCGAGCGTGGTGAAGACACTTTGTGCCGCGGCCATGAGCAACAGCATCGCGAAGGATGTGGCGAAGGTTCGGGTGTGCGCGAATATTGCCAGTGCCATCACCCACAGCGCGTTAGCCGATACCAATAAGCGGCCCTTGCGCTGATAATGCCCGAACGACGCTACGAACAGAGATCCCGCCACGGTGCCAATTCCCGATGCCGCGAACAAGAATCCCAATTGCGCCGCGCCGCCGTGCAGAATACTGGTGACGAATATCGGAACCAGGAGCGCTTGTGATGGCGCCACGAAAAGCAGCACGGCATAGACCAGCACGGCCGCGGAAACGGCCGGTTGTTTTTGAATCACCGCCAGCATTTCCCGCACGGCGGACCAGGTTCGCGATGGGCCGGACGATCCGGAGTGCGATGCTGTCACGCCGGCGGGCAATAGAAAGAGCGACACGATCACCGCCAGATAGCTGCACCCGTTCAAAGCGAAGTCTCCCGCCAAGCCCACCGCTGCCGCTACCGCCCCTCCCAATGGCGGACCCGCGATGGAAGCCGCATTAAAGGCCAGGGTCTGGAGAGAGATGGCATTGATCAAGTCTTCTGGCGGCGCCAGCAAAGGCAGCAACGAAGCGCGCGCCGGCTGATCGAAGCTCAAAAGCGTGCCCGAACCGAACGCCAGCACGATCACCATCCACAATCGAATAATTCCCGTGGCCGTCAGTGCGGCCAGGGCAAACGCGATCAGCATGAGCAGGGTCTGGGTGCGAAACAGCAGTTTCCGCTTGTCGTGCCGATCCGCAAATGTGCCGCCCAGGGGTGCAAAGAGGAAGAAAGCCGATGCCTGAGCCAGCGATACCGTCCCCAGCGCCACGGCGGAATTTCCCGTGAGTTTCAGCACCAGCAGGCTCTGCGCGACGATCTGCATCCAGGTGCCGAGCGCGGATGCCAGCATACCGATCCACAAAGTACGGTAGTGCGGGTGCCGAAGGGCGCGAAAAGTCCCGAAAGTTCGCGATGTGCCGGGGGGAACTTCGGGACGGTTGCGCTCCACTGAAACCTATGATAATCTCATCCCGACTGGTAACACCTGAGTAACAACTCTAAGAGGAGCCCGACACATGACTTGGCAGACACCGAAGATTGAAGAGATCTCCTGCAGTTGTGAGATCAATTCCTACAGCAACGGCGAATTCTAAAGCTTTCAGTTAATGCTGGTGAAGGTTCTCGGCGCGGCCGCGGGCGGCGCTTTTCCGCAGTGGAATTGCGCTTGTTCTCAGTGCCGGCGATTGCGCTCGGGAACCTTTGCAGGCCAACCCCGCACGCAAGCTCAAATCGCGCTCAGCGAAGACGGCGTTTCCTGGACGCTGCTGAACGCATCCCCCGACCTTCGAATCCAGATTGAAGCAACTCCGCAATTGTGGCCCACCGGTAATTCACTCGATTCTCCCATTCAGTCTGTAGTCATCACGGCCGCGGAAGCCGATACCGTGGCAGGCTTGCTCTCGCTGCGCGAGTTTCAGCCGCTGGATATTTACGCCACGCCGTCCGTATTGCGGATTCTACGCGAAGACAACAGCTTGTTCGGATTGCTGGACCGCGTGCCCCGGCAAGCGGTCTGGAAAGAGATCGTGCCTGACAGTTCATTTGCAGTCGGGTCCCTCCAATTCCAGCCGTTTTCTTTAGCCGGCGGTTTCCCCGGATTTGTGGGGGCCGGCCGCAAATCGGAATTGGACGAGCGCGAAGCCGTGCTCGGCTTGCTGATCGATTCGTCGTCGGGCGGAAGTATCGCCTACTTGCCCGGCGCCGCGAAAGTAGAGGACTCATGGCGCCAGTTTCTAGACGAATGCGACGTCCTGTTGTTTGACGGAACCTTCTGGACCGAAGATGAACTATGCCGCGTGCGCGGGGGCGGCAAGGGAGCATCTGAGATGGGGCATCTTCCTTTGTCCGGGCCATGCGGTTCCCTGGCGGCATTGCGTGACATCAAATGCCCGCGTAAGATTTTTTTCCACATCAACAATACCAATCCAATTTTGGACGAATCGAGCCAAGCCTATGCCGAAGTCCGGGATGCCGGCTGGGAAGTGGCTCGCGACGGCCTGGAGATCGTTGTATGACGTTAGCGGAAACACCACTGCTAAGCGCCGAAGCCCTGGAACAACAGTTGCGCGCTGTCGGCGACGAGCGCTATCACCACCAGCATCCATTTCATCGCCTGATGCATGAAGGAAAGTTGACGCGCGGCCAGCTGCAGGCTTGGGCGTTCAACCGCTACTACTATCAGAAAACCATTCCGATCAAAGACGCGTTTATTCTGGCTCGCAGCGATTCGCCGGATTTCCGCCGCGCCTGGCGCAAACGGATCGTCGATCACGATGGGGAGCCGGGCACGCCCGGGGGCATCGAAAAATGGATCAAGCTGGCCGAAGCCACCGGCGTTCCGCGCGATCTGGTGATATCCGAGCGCGGGGTGCTGCCCGCCGTGCGCTACGCCGTGGACGCCTATCTGACCTTGGTGACCAAGCACAGTTTCCTGGAATCCGTGGCGTCGTCGCTCACCGAAATGTTTTCCAAAAGCCTGATCAGCCTGCGCATGGACCGCATGATCCAGCACTATCCGTATCTGTCGTCCAGCCTGGGATATTTCGAATCGCGGCTGTCGCAGGCGCCCGAGGATGCCAGCTTCGCGCTGAACTGGGTGAAGCAAAATGCGAAAACGCGCGCGGAACAGGATCTGGCAATCGGTGCCTTGCGCGCGAAGTGCGATATTCTTTGGGCGCAATTGGACGCGCTGTACTTCGCCTACGTGCAGCCGGGTTGGCCGCCGCCGGGTGCATTCCGGCCCGAGGTGGATTGAATGACAGAGCCGGCTCCCACAAATATTCCGCGTCTGGCGCCGGGCTGCCGGATGACACAGTCCAAAGACCTTGGTCCGGTACTGCTGATGCCCGAGAATATGCTGCGCCTCACCGGCCCTGGCCCGCGCATCGTCGAACTCTGCGATGGGGCGCGCACGCTGGCGGAGGTGATTGCTACGCTGCAAACTGAATTCAGCGGAGCGGATCCGGAAATGATCCGCCGGGAAGTGCTGGCGTTCCTGGCATCCTTAAACGACCGGCGCGCCTTGGATTATTTATGAATTTCGTGCCGCTGGCGCTGATAGCGGAAGTCACTCATCGCTGCCCGCTGCGCTGCGTGTATTGCTCCAATCCAACGGAGATGCGTTCGCGTTCCGATGAATTGAGCACCGGGGAATGGCAGCGCGTTTTTGACGAGGCCGCGACCCTGGGCGTGCTGCAGTTGCATTTAACCGGCGGCGAACCGCTGGCACGGCCCGATACGGAGCAGTTGGTGAAGTCCGGACGGGCGGCCGGTTTGTACATCAATCTGATCACTTCGGGAATCGGGCTCAGTGAAGCACGCCTGGACGCTTTGGTGAACGCGGGGCTGGATCACGTTCAGCTCAGCTTTCAGGATTCCGAGCAGGCGCAGGCCGATGAGATCGCCGGCACACGCGCGCATGCAGCCAAGCTGGAGCTGGCGCGGCGCATCCGGAAACATCGCATCGCATTCACCATGAATATCGTGGTGCATCGCCAGAATCTCGCGCGATTGCCCCAGATGATCGCCCTGGCCGAAGAACTCGAAGTCGGCAAGCTTGAAGTGGCCAATGTTCAATACTACGGCTGGGCTTTTGAAAATCGCGGCAAGCTGCTACCCACGCGCGAGCAGGTGCAGGAGACGATCGCCATTGTGGACGCGGCGCGCGAACGTTTGAAGGGGCGCATGCGCATCGATTGCGTGCTGCCGGATTATTATGCGCGCTATCCCAAGCCCTGCATGGGCGGTTGGGGGCAGGGGTTGATGTTGATTGATCCGGCGGGCGTGGTGCTGCCCTGCCACGCGGCGCGTGTCATCCCAGGTCTGAAGTTTGACGATGTCCGATCGCAGCCCCTGCGCTGGATTTGGGAGGAATCGGCTTCCTTCCAACGCTTCCGCGGTGACCAGTGGATGCAGGAACCGTGCCGCTCCTGCGAACGCAAGACCCGCGATTTCGGCGGCTGCCGTTGCCAGGCGTTTCTATATACCGGCGATGCCGACGCCACCGATCCAGTGTGCTCGTTGGCCCCCAAACGCGAACTGATCGATGCGGTTATCGCGAGCCCCGCGGCGCCAACGGAATCGACCTGGGTGTATCGGATCAATCCATCGAATCAGAAATCAGAATTCAGAATTCAGAATTAGGTCATTCCGGCTTCTAGATTCTGGATTGCTGCCCTCAGTCAATTAGTCCGTTCCGGACCGCGAATCGTACCAATTCGCCGCTGGAATGCAGGTTCAGCTTCTCCATGATTTTGCCCCGATGCGCGTCCACGGTATAAACGCTCAGGTTCAGCGTGCCGGCGATTTCCTTATTGGTTTTGCCTTCGGCGATCATCTGCAGCACTTCGCGCTCGCGGCTGGTCACAAGATCCAAGGGGTCGGTGACGTGTTTGCGATAATCGCTCAACACGGCGTCGGAAACACCGGGGCTTAAATAGCCTTCGCCTTTCGCCACGGCGCGGACCGCATTCACCAGATCGCTATCGATGGAATCCTTCAGCAGATAGCCGCGGGCGCCGGCGCGCAGGATCTCACGCACGTAGACCGAATCCTTATGCATGCTCAACGCAAGAACGCGCGTGCGCGGCGCCGCGGTAACCAGCCGGCGCGTGGCTTCTATGCCATTCAGCTCAGGCATGGCCACATCCATCACGACCACGTCCGGGTGAAGTTGCTCGGCCAGCTCTACAGCTTCGCGGCCATTGCCGGCTTCGCCCACGATTTGCATATCCGGCTGCGTTTCCAGGATCAAGCGGAAACCCTTGCGTACCATGGCATGGTCATCGGCCAGAAGAATTTTCAACATGTTAAGTTGTGGCGCTATTTAACGGCGCCCACAAATCCACTGCGACGCCGTTCTTAGACTTGATCTGCAGTTCGCCGCCGACGCTTTCCGCCCGCGCCCGCATTCCTACCAGGCCCAGACCCGATGCACCGTTACCCTGAAACCCGTGGCCATTATCGCGCACAGTGAGATGCACGCGATCGTGATTGCTGGCCAATTCGATGGTGACGCGCGTTGCGCCCGAATGCCGCGCGACATTGGTCAGCGCTTCCTGCACGATACGAAACAGGTGCGTCTCGGTTTCATCGGCCAGACGCCCGTCAAAGCTGGACTTGTAGTCAACTTCGATGCCCGTGCGCTGCCCGAACCGTTCAGCCAGCCAGCGAATGCCCGCGTCCAGCCCGAAGTCATCCAGGATGGTGGGACGCAACAGGTGCGAAAGCTCGCGCACGTTTTGTATGGCTTCGTCGATGAGCCGGCGGCAGTCTTCCAGCCGTTCCGGATCCGGCGGTATGGCGGGATCAAGTGCCGTGACGTTGGCTTTGATCGCAGTGAGGGACTGGCCCAGTTCGTCATGCAGCTCGTGCGAGAATCGCCTGGCCGCGGTTTCCTGGCTTTCCAGCATGTGCCAGGTGACGCGCGCCAGGTCTGACGATTGCTGCTCCATTCTGCGGAAAAGCTGTGTGGTGATTCGCACCGTAAACATCGCACACACCAGCGCCAGTAGCACGCATCCCCCCAATAGCCCCAGCGATTCCCGGCCTAGCTGCGCCGAGCGCTGATCCAGCCGCGATTGTGCGGCCAGAGTGCGAGTGTAGTTGTTCGCTATCATCTTGCCGACGATTGCGGTGACCTCTTCATGATGGCGCAGCAGGTCGCGCGAAGTATAAGTAGGAACGTTCTTGCGCACCAGCAGGCGCCGGGCTTCTTTCGAAAAACCTTGTACCGCCGCGCTCAGCTGCCGCCATAACTCGGCTTGGGGCGTCCCAACCGCTTCGCCGACGATGCGCTCCACGGCCTGATCGGCATCGTCCAACTGGCCGAGCAAGCGTTCGCGCTCGGAAAGCTCGGGCCCACGCGAAAGTTTGTTGAAGGCGGCGTTTAAGGTGTCTTGCTCGCGCTGCAGCTCGTCAATCAAGCGCGTAGTCACCAGCCCGTTGTGGACGATCTCGGCGGAGTTTTCCTGAATCAACTGCGCGCTCTTCAGTCCAATGAACCCCGCCGCCATCAGTAGCACGATTACGGCCGAGAAGCCGATGACGAGAACGCGCAGGATCTTGCGATATGTAACCGGGTCGGAATACACGCCATCTATAGGATCGCTCAGACGCGCAGGCCATTGAATCGCCCGCCCGGGCTATTTTGGGTGCTGAATCCAGGCTATCCGCTGCTTGAACTATCGCGCCGGCCCGGGTGGGGCGTTCGTCACCGTGAAGAGCTGCCCGTTTTTCATGTAGAGCCGCTGGGCCTCCTCATGATTGAAAGGACGTGAGCCGCGGCGATTGAAGACCGCCAGCTGGTTGCCGTCTTCATCCACGGCTCGGTCGCGATCGATGCCCTTCGAGACCGCCAGCGCCGGGCCTTTGGTTCGATAGGTCGCAACCAACTTCGGCGCCGGCTTGGGACTGAAGCCGAGATAGTTCGGTGTGTCGTTCGGAGCGAACAGTTGGACGATTCGCATACCGTTCCTTCCGTCCGCGATGTAAGCGAATGCGCTGGCCGCGGTCATGCCGAGCTTCACGTCGCGCGTGTCGTCGAGCGCGCCTTGCGCTGTAAAAACCTGCTCGATTCGCGGATGCTCGGGCCGTTCCACATCCACGATCAACAGGCCCTGTTTGCCGCCGGCCACATAGGCATAGGTGCGGGCGACGTAAATATTGCGCGCGTCTTCCAGCGGGACGCCGGCGCCGGACACAACACGGGGATGCGCCAGTGAGGTGACATCCAGCACTTTCAATCCTTGCCGGTCAACGACGAACGCGTAGCGGAATTGAATGGCGACACCTTGCGGATCGACCAGATCTGGCCCTCCAATTTCAGACTCCACTTTGGGCGCCAGCGGATTCGCGATGTTGACCACCACCAGGCCGCGATCGCACAAGATGTAGGCGTAGGTCCCGGCAATCGTGATACGGCGCGCTCCGTTCAAAACGCCATTCGGATTAAATGTTGCGGCACGCTTCAGGAAATTGTTCGCGGGATTGCCGTCCAGCAGCGTGAGAACGCCCGGAGCCTTGGCCTTCAAATTTGGATCGCCGACCACGATCAGGCCTTCTTCCGCGTCGGTGACGTAAAGGAAGCCGTACATCAGCGCGATGGGCTGTTCTTCGTTGGCCGGAATTCGCGTGCGCAGCGGATCGATGGCCATGGTTGAGGGCGAGCCCACAGCGGTAGCATTCCTGGTCTTCACATAGAACCGCTGGCCGAGCGGCGAGACTGGGGCAGTGACCATCTTCTCCGAAAAATCCTTATTGTCGATATTCGCGACATCGTACACACGGAACCCGTCTTTGCCCAGCGCCGCATAAAGATACTCGCCGCGTAGCTGCACATCCAGGACGTTTCCGGCATGGTGATCGGCTTCGTGCAACTCGCCGTGATGCTGCTCAATCTCTTCGTAGTCCTTCGAATAAACTAGCTTTTGCAGGTCGCTTCCGAATACAGCCGGAGGATCGTCATGTTCGGCCACCGGCACCGCGTCGAAGCCCTTTGATCCCTCCGCGATGTAGACGTAGCGGCCCATGAAATTCACCAGGTTTGTGCCTTGCATGAGCAGCTGCGCCATCCAGGCATTGTTGTCACCCTCGCGCGAGACGTGGCAATCCGTGCACATTTTGGTTTCGGTGGCGCGAACGGTGTGCGGATAATAGGGACTGAATCCGAAACCGCTGAAGCCTTCGGCGGACACGGTCTGTTGCATGTAATAGATCCAATCGCGATTGGCGTTCTGCGAACTGACCACTACCGCGCAGGTGGATCGGGTGGGCGCGATGCGATGCTGGGTCACAGTGCCGTCAACTCCCAACATGTAGATGTCATCGCGCAACACTTCGAAATTGTAGGCGGTGTAATTCCGGGTGGTCAGCCCTTCGTTATGCAGCATCGGCAGCTTGCGATTAGCCGCCATGGGAAGATGGCAACCAAAACAACTGGTGGTCCAGGAAGTATGGCAGGCGTAGCACGTCATGCGTTCGTTGGAATGCGCCAGCGTGGATTCATCTCCGGGCACGCTGCCCCAAGTGGTCCCGTCTTTCAGAATGGTCTTCGCCAGCCTGGATTTCTCGTTGTAGTGCGGATTGCCGGGCGTGATGGTATCCACCACCTGCACCACCTCCCACGGCGCGCGATCTTTGTCCACCATCGAGCGTTGATAGAGTTTGTCCGCCTGCCAGTAGAAACGGCGCTGCCCCCAAGGCGTGCGGAGCAACGAAATATCGGTGCCCCCCTTGGGAGCCGCCGCAGCCGACGTTCTGAGCGTAGCCTTGTGCGAGATGGCCCCGTGACAATCCACGCAATCGATCTCCACCGCGTTGCGTGTCTCCCCGTAAAGATTGCCGTCCCCATGATTGTCCTGACCGAAGTGGCAATCGGTACAGTGCATGCCTTTTTCGAGATGGATATCGCGCAGTTGCACCGACTTTTGAAACTTGTCCTGGTCGTCGGGCGGAACAACGTGACTCTCGGGATCCAGCAGATTGCCTTTCCGATCGCGCTTGTACACCGCGCGAAACACCCAGCCGTGCCCATGAAAATCGGCGAATTGCGTATGCTTGAGCTGCTGGTTGAACTCGGGGCTCCCGGTTTTTTCAAGGAACGAAAGATCTTTCCACAAGCCGCGCGCAGCGGCGCTCTCAGGATTGGCCTGCCAGGTTTTGAAGCGCTCCTCATCCGATGGATTGTGCTGCTCCTTGGGATACATATGTTCGCCGTCGGTTTCGTTATCCCACCAGATGTAGCCGAGATACGACGCCACCATGTTGGTGCCGGGATGAATGTGGCAGACGATGCACTGGCTGGTGGGAATGGAGCGGGTGAACTCGTGTTTGATGGGGTGGCCAGATTGGTCGTGCGGAATTGTCGGATCAATCTGGGCACTGTGCCCTTGGTTTCCGTACTTGGCGTAGGGTCCGGAATGAACCGGCGAACGATCGTTGGCGTAGATCACATGACATGCGGTGCAACCGCTGTTGCGATAATCGCCGGGATGATCGTTGGTGCCCGGCATGGATAGTATCGGATCCAGCAGGCGCGTCTTTTGCAGCCCCAAAAACACGGGATCTGTTCGCAATTCGGTGCCCAGGCCGCGCTCGCTCAATTTAACATCGGGGCGCCCCGGGTCTTCTTCGGGATTGGGAATTCCAATTTCGGAGCGCACTCCCCCGCCCCGCTCGAAGACGCGCAGAATGTTTCCGGGCTCCGACACTTCCCAGCGGCCCAGCGGGTCCAGGTGCGGAAGCACGCCCTTCAGACGGGTCAGGTCCTGTGATGGCGGAGGATAGTTATTCAAGCGCTGAGCGATTCCGTCGGCCGAGTAGCTCTCTCCAAAGCGCGCGTCCTTGTAAGGAAACCCGCCGTTGTTATAGAGCGCCGCTTCCCACAACATAGGGCCCGTGGTCATCATGCTGGTGCGGACCGCGAACACTTCCTTGGTATGACAACCGGCAGAGCCGCAAGTCTGCGGCGCCACGCGCAGGTCGCCCGGGTTGACGAACTGGATATATTGCTTGGTCTCCTTCAGCCACTCGGCGAAGGGTCGAACCGGATTGGCCGAACTGCGCCACAGATCGGGAAGGCTCGGCTTCGGATGAGCTTTCTTTTTGGCCTCATCGTAGGCGGCGGAAGCTTTGCTTGCACCCGGCGGTGGCAGCACGGCCGCGTTTCCGCCATGACAATCGGCGCAGCCCAGACGAACTGTTCCCGTGGTGTGCATGGATGCCGAATCAGTTTGGCCGTGACAGGCCACGCAGCCGGCGCTGTTGCGGTCGGCCTCGGCACTGGTTTCGCCAAGCCTCGATTCATCCGGGGCCGCCGGTCCGGACTGCTGTGCCAACAACAGCGCGCACAAAAGAGCGCAGGCGGCGCTGGCTCCGAATCCTATGGCGAGACTGCGAATGGTCTTAGAATTTGAATCGAACATTCGTAAAGACCGCGAGCAAGACCCGATTGGTGGAGATATCGCGAAGACCTTGGAATGGAACCAGCGCATCGATGCCGCCCGTGATCACGATGTTTTCCGAAAGTGGCGGTCGATAGGCGAAGCCGATGCCCGAATCGGCTCCGATACCAGCGTGAATGTTCGATTGGAACAGCAACAGCTCCAGCGGATCGGTGTGGGCGAAGCGCAGCAGATTCAGATTGACGAACCCGCGCAGCTTGGGCGTGATGTCGATGTCCACTCCGGCATTGTATAGGAACAGCCCGGGATTCACGAAGTTGGCCTGGCCTTGTGTCTTGCTGGTGCGCAGATCGGGCACCAGGCTGTTGGGGCTCTCCAAGCCCACGCCGGTGCTGGTGAGGCGGATTCCTTCGCGGTCCCAAAAGCTGAAGAAACCACCGGCGAAATTCGGATTGTCGAAGATGGTGTCGAAGCCGCGCGCTGTGCCGTCGCGAGGATCCTTGTCGCCCGAAGCGTAGAAGAACGAGAGCCGATAGCGCAGCCAGTCCTTATCGAGCGACAGTTCCAGCGCCGCCATCTGCGCGTTAATGTTCACCTTGCGGCCGGCTATCTCATTGAATTTGTCCTGGCCAAGCACCTGATAAAAAGCATGCGTGAGATTGAGCTTGCCAAAGTGGCCGTCACCGGAGAGTCCGTAATAATAGGCGCGAACCGAATGCGGCGTCACCACGCCGATGGGCTCCGGGCGTACCAGAAAATTATCAGTGTCGTATTGAAACGAGGGATCGTCCTTGTTGTAGTGAAAGCTGGCCTGAATGGTGTAGCCGGGCTTTATGAAATCCTGCCGGTAAATATTGGCGATCATCACCTGCTGATGGCGGTACGCCAGGGAGTTCAAGCCGCTGTTGGTGTCTTTTTCCAGCATGGCAAAATAGGCCAGATTGAATTGGTAGCGGTTGGAATCCAGATTTCCAAAAAGCCGAATGCCGGGCTCTTCGTCGGAGAAAATGAAGCCGCGGAAATCGCTGGTGAATGACTGTACGCCCACCCGCAAGGAAATGAAATCGTACTGGTTGCTCAGATCCTTGAGCTTCACTTCAGCGAAACCCTCCTGTAATCCGACATGTGTATCCAAACGGGTGGTTCCCTTCCGCACGTCGAAATTGACCACGCCATTCTCTTGCGCGGCCAGATAATTGATGTTGATTTCGGGCGTGATCTGGATGCGCCAATCGGCCGGCCGGAACGATGTGTCGCCATGAAACAGGTTCAAGGAGAACGCCAGGTTCTCACTCATGAAGAATTGCCCGAAGCGCCCGAAAAACTGCGACGCGCCGGGACTGGCCGACCCCAAGCCGCTAGGCACGGGCAAGCGCCGTCCATCCGCGAAAGTATCGCTGGTCGCTGTCACATCCAGAAACGTCTGGTTGCCAATAATGGGGTAATCGCCCTTCAGCTTGTTGCGATTGAATGGATCGTACAAGTGGCCGTCCACGTACGGCACCTCGAAGTTCGGGTAGCGATGGTAATCGTCGGGAAATTCATAGCCCCAGCGATTCGGGACAGCCTCAAAAACCTGGTCGTCGGTTGGTATCGGAGAAAGCGGCCTGGCCTCGAAAGCGTCGGCCGGAGGAGGCTGTGACGGCAAGTTACGATAGGTGGAAGACGTGGCGGGCTGTGGCGGCAGCGGCGGGGGCTTAGGTCCTAGTGCAGGCAGGCGCGGGAGTTCGCGCAAAGCATCGGCGCCGGAGGGGACAGCGGGCATGGTGAACAGGAGTGGTAACAGGTCGCCGGCGCGGACAATCACATCGCGCTGCGCAAACGGCACGAATCCATCGCGCGTGGCATTCACTTGATAACGCCCCGGCATGAGATCCACGAACCGAAATGAACCGTCACCGTTAGAGGTCGCAGTAAGGCTGCGCCCGGTATCGACGTTCTGCAGCACCACCGCCACGCCTCCCAGGCCCAACCCATCTTGAGTAGTCACGATTCCGGCAATCGCCGCGACATCTGAAAAAGTTTGCCGCGGAAGACGCTGAACTTGCCCAGCACTGGCGGCATTCACGCCCAAGGTGAGCAGCGCGAGGGTCAGCATCCACGCAGCTTCTCCCGGTCTCCGACGTACAAGCGCCGCAATTGGCACAAATTACCTTTGTACAAGAATCCCGTTATCCGTACCAACACGTCAAGCGGAGTCTTGATTGGACCTTAGAGCGTGGAGTAAAAAAGGAAGGACCGGGCCATGAAATTGCGTCTTGACTCGGTTGCGCGAAATCTCACAAACTGGACTTCGGATGGCCTGCAGTGCACGTCTTGCCGGCTGCAGCGCTCGATCACCGTTACTCACGCGCCGTCTCCGCCGAGAGACGGATCGTTTTATTTCCTAATAACAATACGGAGAATCGCACTCATGCAGAAATCGCTATCCAATCGTGAATCTTTCCTTACAACGGCCGCCGTGGCGAAATGGCTCGGCATCGCACCCCGAACGGTGTGTCTTTGGGCTGAGTGTCAAGAAATTCCTGCCATCAAAATCGGCCGCCAATGGAGGTTTCGCGAAGGTGAGTTGGGAGAGTGGCTGCGGAATCCGAAGGCCGCTAAGACGAAATACCAACTAAATAATCGTACTGTTGTTGCCGTGGTTTGAGAAGTTTTGCCGCATTTGCGGCAACTACGGCAACGAACGCATTCGTTGCGGCGCGCTCCGTGGCAAGATCGGGCTGTGGGTTGGCGGCTTCCGACGCTGGCCACTCTTGACGAGCCACTGTTCGACATCACTCGATGTCAACCCCGGCGCGGCAAGAACCTATTCCATTCAAGGAGTCCACGACGATGCACGATCCTTTCCAGACCTACGCGAATATGGGCGTACCCTATAACGTTCAACAGACCTCCGGCGTGAATCCTCTAACCGGCTACAATCCGCTGCTAGCCATCAATCCTATAACCGGAGTCCCGCAAACCGGGCAGCAGGGCTACGGGCCTTATCCCGCCCAGAACTTCATCAATCCGCAACAATTCATCCATCCGCAGCAGCTACAGGTGGCGGCATTGGCATCGCAAGCCGCTATACAGAACCCGATCGTGGCTGCCCTTCTCGCGAATCCACTACTTGCTGCCGGATTGCAATCGCAGTTCGCCCAACAACCCCACTCGTTGTACTCACAATTCGGACAACTGGGCGGCTCAGCATTTGGGCAAAACATTCCAACGGCCGGCATCGGGTATCCGCCGGCTCCGCAGAGTTGGGTGGGTCAACCCGGCCAATTGGGTGGCGTGCCGGGCTACGGACAAATTCACCCTCTTATCGCTCAGCTCACTCAACGCGCTCTTCAGGGACAAGCTTTCTCGCCTTGGGGATATTGAAACAATTAAGCGATATGGCAACAAAGAAAAGCGGGCGCATTGGAGATCGCCAACCGGTACGCTCGCAATCCGGGATTCCGGTCAAACAGACCGACACCAGCGCCGGGGTCCCGGCCCTACCCAAAAGAGTTGCAAGAACAGAAAACACTTCAAGAGAGGACACTGCGGTGATGCCAGCTCATGGATTACGAACACCAGCACAACCAACTCAGCAGATGGAAGGCGTAACCGTCATGGGGGAAGCCGTTCGACGCGTCTCTTCGGAAACAGCGGAGTTTCTGATTGAGGTCGCTAGCACGGCGCCCAACGCGGCTCAGGCACTGCGAGAAAATCAAGCGAGAACCCAGCAGATAACCCAAGCGATCGCGCCCGCGGGGGTGCATCCGGCGGATGTCGAAACCATTTCCCTAAAGGTGCAGAATATCTATGCCCCCGTGGCACAGCAACTGCCGCCTTATGGAACGTTGCCTCAGCTTGGATATGGGCCCGGGTTGCAACCTGAAGCACAGTTTGCGTCCTTTGTGGCCAGCAAGATCCTGCGCATTAACGTGAGGGAGGCCGGCCGCGTGGGCGATGCCGCGGACGCTGCGGCGAAGGCCGGTGCAACCATCCT
>DATHNM010000210.1:0-6921 GCA_035486095.1 Bryobacteraceae bacterium | reverse complement strand
TTGGTGGAGCGCGCGCCGCGCACCACTTCCACGTCCATGCTGGGACGATCGGCCTGGTGAGTCAGGCTTTCGAGCATCTCCTGCCGCAGCTTCTCTTGCCCGCCAGCGGCCAGGATGGATTTGAAATAACGCCGGTCGCGCCGCGCTTCCCATTCCGAAAGCGTCAGCGTGTGCCGTGAACTGAGTTTGTCGGGACCGTAGAAGGTCAAATCGTCAAACAACACGCCATCCAGCGAAATCTGGACGGGCACGCCAGAGGAGGCTTGCAAAGGCCGCAACAGGCGCAAATCGATTCGCACGGGAAAGGCTTCCTGCGGGCCGACGTCGAGACTGGTAACGGTAACCGAACCCTTGCCGCCCGGTGTTACCGCCTGCGCGGTGACCAGCAGGGTGATGCCGCGAATTTTGCGCTGGCTGGAGTTGCGCAGCGAAAGCGCCGCGTGCACATCCAGCAGCATGGCGCTGCCGCGCGGCATTTCGTTCGATTCGCCATAATCGGCCGAAAGCAGCACCACGGGCGAATCGGCGGGAAGATCGATGCGGGGCAGCGCCGCCGCCAGCAAAACACTATTGCACGGGATCAGAAAAAGCGCGGAAGCGATGAGCGCGCTACTGCTCCGCATAATAAACCTTGTTCGTGGTCACCTGGCCGGTATCGGCATCCACGAAACGGACGCCTGCTGAGCCGGGCATGCTCACCGAAACCGTGGCTCCGTCCGAGTGCGGCATCAGGGACATCGCGCGGCCGTTTTCCCGGACTTGAATGCTGGATGAAGACGCTTCCAAAACCACGTCTTCGGACGAAGAGGCCGGGCCTGTAGGGCCACTTGCGGAATGCACCAGACTTCCGATGCGTTCGGTACGAATGCGCTGCAAGGAGGTCAATAAGTGCTCGGCCTGCTGGGGCGGAAGGCTACTCCAGAATGCGACGCCAAAAATCACCGTGGCGCCCAGGACTACCAGCGCGGCGTTCCAGCCCAGGCGGGGCTTCATCCGCAGCGGCTTATCGAAGAGCGCAATCGCTTCGCCCGCCGCCAGCCCGACGCGTATATTGCCCGTCATTTCGTCCGAGAGCCGGTTCCAATTCAAGCCGTTCGGCAATTCCGGAGCGGACTTACACAGGTCGCGCAGCTGGCTGCCGGCATCGCGCAGGGTCTGGACTTCGCTGCGGCATTCGGCGCAACGGGAGACGTGCCGGGTCATGCGCCAGCGCTCCCAGCGTCCCAAGTCGCCACCGGCAAACAGCGCGATTTGCACTGGCGCGGGATGCTTCATGACGGCTTCCTTTGCTGGGCCGCGCGCCGGCTGCGTTCCATGTAGCGCTTCATCTTGATGCGCGCATTGGCGATGTGCGAGCGCACGGTGGCCTTGGAACAGCACATGTGCTCGGCGACCACTTCGGCGGGCAGGCCTTCCACATCCCGCAGCAGCAGGGCTGTCCGTTCCCGATCCGTCAGCACCGTCAAGCCCTCTTCCAGATAGGCCCTATGTTCAGATCGAAGCACGGCCTGCTCAGGACTCTCCGATGGCTCACTCAGGGGCTCCACCAGGCTGTCGATTTCGCAGAAGTTGACTTTGCCGTTGCGCCGCAGAAAATCGATCGCCGTGTTACTCGCGATACGGGAAAGCCAGTGCGCCGCTTTGTCCAGTTCCTTGAGCTGATCCTGCCGCTGCAGGGCCTTGATGAAGGCCTCCTGGGTGAGATCCTGCGCGTCATCAACGTTGCGGACGATCCGGTAAATCAGCAGGAAAATCCGCCGTAAGTTGTCGGAAATAAAGCGGTTTTGGAGCTCCTGTGCCGCAAGCTGGGAAGCGTCTAGGGCAGCCGGTGCTTCACGATCGCTCATCAATGCCTCAATGATACCGAGTGCCGACGCCATACCTATAACAGGCTGACGTGAGAAGAACGCAAACGTGCAGGGTTATTCGGGGCACTAGGGAACTTATCGGCTCCTTCCTTCCAATTGTATACGGAGTGGGAAGAGGGAGAATACAGAACGCAGAATTCAGAAGGCAGAATTCAGACCTCAGAATTCAGGAGAGTCTGGAAGGCTTCGGGTGGCAAATCGGTTAGGGAGGCTACCGCCAGGCTGGCGGGGAGTGGTGTGCCGTTGCGGCGCACTCCGATGCTGGGCATTCCGGCGCGGCGCGCGGCTTCGATGCCGGCAGGTGCGTCTTCCACCACAACAGACCGGGCGGGTGTGGATCCCAGGCGCGTAGCTGCGGTGAGGAATACCTGCGGGTCGGGTTTGCCGTGCTGGACATCTTCGGCGGACACGATGGCCTGGAAGCAGGAGGCCAGGCCGATGACGGCCAGCACCACATCGACGTTTTCGCGCGGAGCGGAAGATGCAATGGCTTGCCGCCAGCCGTCCCGGGCCAGACGCCCGGTCCAATCGCGCGCGCCGGGCAGGGGATCGAGGCCGCCCTCGCGAACCAGCCGGCGGTAGAGCTGCTCTTTGGAATCGGCGATCTGGTCGATGCGTTGCGGCGTGGCATCGGGAATCCACTGCGGTATGATGGCGTCATTTCGCAGGCCGAAGGTCTTCAGGAATTGTTCATGGGTGAGCGTGACGCCCTCGGCCGCCATGCTGTCGCGCCAGGCCAGCCAATGGTATTGCTCTGAATCCACTAGCGTGCCGTCCAGATCCCAGAGAACGGATTTAATCATAATTCCTTCAGCTAGCTCATGAAGCGGGCGACGGCCCGCTGCAACGGATCTTCACTCTCCGCCAGCGCCTCAATCACACCCGCGCGATCTGCCGGCGTTCGATTCTGGTTCAACTTGAATTTCCCCTGCAGCTTTTCGATCTTGATTTCGAACGCCGCGATTCCGGGAAGCAGTCTCTGGATCCAGGCAGCGTTCGGATCGAAATCCCACGGACGTTCGAAACCCTTTTCGTGCTTGGCCACCAGTTGCTTCAGGTGCGCAAGTGTAGCCGACTGGTCCCCGATGCTGGGAACGCCATAGGCATGCACCACGGTGTAGTTCCAGGTTGGCACGTTCTGGGGCTGCACATACCAGGAGGGAGAAACATAAGTATGCGGGCCCTGAAAAATCACCAGCGCCCGCGCGCCGGCGCGGAAATCCTCGAGCTGCGGATTACCGATAGCCACATGCGCTCTGAGCGCCCCGTAAGGCTCCGCGCCGCGATCCAGCAGGAATGGTATGTGCGACGCGGTAAGCTCGCCCGCGCGCTCGGTAACGATCGTTGCAAAATTAAATTCATCCATGAAATCGTGCAGCTGCTGCAGATCCTCCACCGCGAATAGCTTGGGCACATACATATTGGCTCATTGCAGCACATTCCAGTATTGTTAGACTTCCAGCATGGCTGATTCACTGGTCACACGGCGCGAAGCCGCCCAATTGCTGGGCGCCGCGGCCGCCACCCAACTGCTGGCCGCTTCAGGCCAGGATGTCTGTTTCCTCAGCGCGACCGAAATGGCCGAGCTGATCCGCAACAAAAAGCTGAGCGCGCGCGAAACGTTGGAAGCCCATTTGAAACAGATTGAACGCGTCAATCCCAAGGTGAATGCGATTGTCACGCTGGTGGCGGAACAAGCCATGGAGAATGCGCGCAAGGCGGACGAGATGCAGGCCCGTGGCGCGGCGCTGGGGCCATTGCACGGGCTGCCCATCGCGCACAAAGATCTGGTGGAAACCGCCGGCATTCGCACCACTTTCGGTTCGCGGATTTTCAAGGACAATGTGCCGCGCCACGATGCCATTCTGGTGGAGCGGATCAGAAACGCCGGCGCCATTTGCCTGGGCAAAACCAATACGCCCGAATTCGGCGCGGGATCGCAAACATTTAATGCAGTGTTTGGCGCTACCAAAAACCCGCACGATCTAAGCAAGACCTGCGGGGGCAGCAGCGGCGGCGCGGCGGTGAGCCTGGCGTGCGGGATGCTTCCCATCGCCGATGGCAGCGATAGCGGCGGCTCATTGCGTAATCCAGCGGCATTTTGCGGCGTGGTGGGGTTCCGTGTGGCTCCCGGCCGGGTGGCGAACGCGGCCAGCGGAAACGCCTGGAGCACGGTTGCCGTCTCCGGTCCGATGGCGCGCACCGTGCCGGACGTCGCGCTGCTGCTCAGCGTAATGGCCGGGCCCGATCCGCGTTGTCCCATTTCAATCTCGGAACCAGGGTCGCGGTTTAGCGGAAATCTGCAGCGCAATTTCAAGGGTGTGCGCGTCGCATGGTTCAAGAACATGGGCGGCATTCCTTTCGATCCACGGGTTCTTAGCGCGGTTCACGCGCAGCGCAGGGCCTTTGAAAGCCTGGGCTGCATCGTGGAAGAAGCCGAGCCGGACTTCGCTGGTGCGTACCAGTCCATCGATACGCTGCGCGCCTGGGGCTATGCCTCAACGCAGTCTGAAAATGTTCGGCTGCATCGCGATCTGGTGAAGGACACCATCCAATGGGAAGTGGAGCGCGGGTCTAAGCTCACGGCCGCCGACATTGCACATGCCGACACTTTGCGCAGCCAGGCCTGGGACAGTATGCGGACCTTTCAGGAGAAATACGAATATTTCATCGCGCCCACCACACAAGTGCCGCCGTTCGACGTAACCCAGCCCTATCCCACCGAAATCGCGGGCGTGAAGATGTCGAATTACATTGAGTGGATGAAGGTCTGTTTGTTGATTTCCGCGCTCGAAAATCCCTCCATATCGATGCCTTGCGGATTCACCGCGGAGGGTTTGCCGGTTGGCTTGCAGATTATCGGCCGGCATCGCGACGAGTGGAGCGTTCTGCAATTGGCCCACGCATTTGAACAGGCCACGCCAGGCACGCGGCGCAGGCCCGCTATCGCCTAGGGCCGGCTTGTTCGATTGTTAAACTAAAAAGCTGAATGCCGCCCATCAGGGTCTTTGCGGGGCTCATCATTGTCGCCGTCGCCGCCGTGCTGGCGTCGGTGAATTCCTTTCAGCTTTCGTCTCAACTGCAGCCGGATCCATGGAGCGTCGAAGCGGCGGTGCAGCGTTTTGCCGGTGCATCCGCCCAACTTCCGCCTCACGAAGCGCTCGGTTATATCAGCGATCTGGGGGTGAACGGTCCTGCTTTTCTCACCGCGCAATATGCCCTGGCCCCGCGCCTTCTGGTTCCAGTTGGCCGCCAGGATCCGGAACAAGCGATCGGGAATTTTTCAAAACCGTCCGATTACGCGGGCATCGGCGCCAAGGCTGGATACGGCGTGGTGGCGGATCTAGGCAGCGGGGTTGTGCTGTACCGGAAGATGAAGCGATGATCGCCGGATTGCTGCTTTTCCTGCCGGCTGTCGTGATTGGCTGGTCGGCAGTTCGGATTTTTTGCGTGCTGCCCGGGCGGCCGGTCTGGCTGCGCGCTTTGCTCGAAATCTCGTTGGGCGTGGGAGTAGGCGCGGGCATCGTTTCAGTTGCATTTTTCGCACTCCTCTGGGCGGGCGAAGCGGGACGCGCCGCAATTGTTTGCGTGGAGGGTGTGCTGGCCACAGGGGGCGTGTGGCTGGCTATGCGGCGGCGGGTAGTGAATTCGGAGGCAACAGCGGCGGCGCACTCGCCATGGATCTGGCTGCTCAGGGCAGCCGCCGTACTGGCGCTGTTGTTCTTTGCGCTGGACGTCTCCAATTCAATGGAGGCGAATCCGCACGGTGGCTGGGATGCCTTCACCATCTGGAATCTCAAAGCGAAGTTCCTGGCCGGCGGCTCCGTCGATTGGCGAAACGCCATGTCGCCGGTGGCGGGCGGGACGCTGTTCGGCGCGAATCATCCCGGCTATCCACTCCTGCTTCCCGCCGCGGTTGCCAGCGCGTGGAGCATGCAAGGTGAAACCGCCAGTGCCACTCCGGCAGCATTGAGCCTGCTGTTCGCATTAGCCACGGCGGCGATTCTATGTGGAGCAATCGCGTGGTTGCGGGGCGAAGCGGCCGGCCTGCTGGCACTGCTTCTATTGCTGGCCAGTGAAGGCTTCGTATCGCAGGCGGGACTGCAAAATGCGGACGTCCCGCTGGGCTTTTATCTGCTGGCAAGCTTGCTGCTGCTGGTGGTAGCCAACGAGAGCGGATGGCCGCGCGATACGCTGCTGCTGGCCGGTTTATGCGCAAGCTTCGCCGCGTGGACGAAGAACGAAGGCGTGCCGTTCGCCATCTTGGCCGTGGCCGCAGTGGCGTGGAAGGGCGGCAGAAAGGCTGCCGGATGGACGGCGCTGGGTGCCTTGCCGGTGGCGGCTGTAATAGCGGCGTTCAAGTTCCTGCTGGTTCACGATGTGGAGGGCATGTTTCCACGAACATTCGGCGAAGCGATTGCCAAGGCCACGGATCTATCCCGCTGGATAAAAATCGCAGAATCGTTCGTTCAAAGCATTTGGCAGATGGGCGAGCCGTTGACCCACCCTGTCCTGCTGGCGGCAATATTAGCCGCCGCGCTCGGGCTGGCGCCGCGAAATCGCATGCGTCAGCACGTATGGCTGATCGTCCCGGTCATCGGCCTGCTGGCTGCTGATTTCGCCGCTTACCTCATCACGATGGCCGATCTAACGTGGCAACTGAGCACATCGAATGTGCGGCTGCTGGTGCAAGTATGGCCGGCCCTGCTGTTCCTCGCATTTCTCATTCTTTCTCCGGCCGTCCTTCCGGACATACAAAAGCCCGCGCCCGGAAAAATAAAGCGGAAACACAGCAGAGATTCAGTGCTACACAGCAAGTAAGCGGTGCCGCCGCTGCAATGCATTTGATAGCCTAGGGATATCCGGCTTCCGCCTCCGAAGGAAACTTTGGGTTGCCTGTTCACCTGAAGCAGGTGACTGTTCGAAGGAGATTGCTCACTATGGGTAGGTTGAAACACGTCAGGATGGCTGCGGCCGCCCTCGCCTTGCTGGGCGCCGGCGTGGCGGCTGGCGCGCAACAGCCGCCCACTGTTGTGGATGCGAAGGTGCTGCA
>DATHNM010000209.1:0-3541 GCA_035486095.1 Bryobacteraceae bacterium | reverse complement strand
TCGGATAAATCGAATTGCACCGATCGTTTCCTTGGGCCGCAGCTCTTAACGCCCGCAAAGCCCGATGAGTAATTATGAAATCAGCTCTCAGATTAGCATAGTAGGCCATTAGCCAGAACCGTACTAGCAGGGTAGTTCTAGGCGGACGGGACCGCGCGGGAAGCCAGGGCCTGAGCCACCACATTTTCAATCAATCGAAGGCCGCAGTTGCCGTCTAAGGTGAGGATCGACTCGGGATGGAACTGGACGGCTTCAATCGGCAATTCGCGGTGCCGGATGCCCATAATGACGCCGTCCTCGGTTTCTGCCGTCACTTCCAGGCAGGCCGGGAATGTCTCTTTGCGCGCGAACAGTGAGTGATAGCGGCCCACCTTGAACCGCTCAGGCAGCCCTTCGAAGATCCCCAGGTTGCGATGCACCACGGTGGATGGCTTGCCGTGCATCGGATAGTCCAGCACGCCGAGCTCGCCGCCAAAGGCCTCCACGATTCCCTGCAAACCGAGGCACACGCCAAAAACTGGTATGCCTGTACGCGCGGCAAACTTCACCAGATCGGGCACGCCAAAGTCGGATGGGCGGCCCGGCCCGGGAGAAATTAGTATCAAGTGTGGAGCAAAATCCAGGATTAATTGATGCGGCATTCCCGCGCGGTAGGTCACCACTTCAGCGCCGGTCTGGCGCGCGTAGTTCGACAGCGTGTGGATGAAGCAATCGTCGTTGTCCACCAAAAGCAGTTTCACGCCTTGGCCGCCCTGTCGCACAGCATCCTGGGACGGCTCTGTATTCTTGGTTCCCCGCAACGACCGGAAAAACCCGGTGGCCTTCAGGCGGGTCTCCTGTTCTTCCAACTCCGGCACCGAATCGTAGAGCAGCGTCGCGCCGGCGCTATAGCGCGCAATTCCATCGCGCAGGTGGACGGTTCGGATCAAAATGCCGGTATTGATATCGCCATTCAATGACAACATCCCCACTGCGCCGCCGTACCACCCGCGGGCGTCTTTCTCCAGATCCTCTATGGCCTGCGCCGCGGCTTTCTTGGGTGCGCCCATGATGGTAACCGCCCACATGTGCGTGAGAAAAGCGTCCAGTGAATCGAAGCCGGGCTGCAGCATGCCCTCCACGTGATCCACGGTGTGGAACACGCCCGCGTAGGATTCAATCAGCCGCCGCCCGATCACTTTCACCGAACCTGGGATGGAGACGCGCGACTTGTCGTTGCGGTCCACGTCCGTGCACATGGTCAGTTCGGATTCTTCCTTGGTGGAGTTCAACAGTTCACGAATGTTGTCGGCATCGCGCAACGGATCGCCTGTGCGGCGGGCGGTTCCCGAAATGGGGCAGGTCTCAACCCGGTTGCCCTCCACGCGCACGAACATCTCGGGCGAAGCGCCGATCAACTGCTCGTCGCCCAGTTGCAGGAAAAACTCGTAGGGGCTGGGGCTGCCTTTTTGTATCCGCTGGAACAGCGCCGAAGCGCTTTCCGAATAGTTAGCCTGGAAGGTTTGCCGCAACACTACTTCGTAGTATTCGCCCTGGCGCATGCCTTCGCGCACCGCCTCCACCTTGGCCATGTACTCTTCGGGCTGATGGTCGCTCTCGATTTCGTTGTCGGGACGTTTCGGCGAGCGGCGCGCCGGAGCGCCGGTGCGCGCCAGGCCGGCGGTGGAAAGATCGCCCAGTTCAAAATCGTAGCGAAAGCGCTCGATCTGCTCCTTCTTGCGATCCATATAGTAGATGTCGTCGCACAAAAAGAGCTGCAGGTCTTTCACCCCGTGGCGCGGCAGTTTCAGTTCCACCGGATCGAATTGAAATAGCAGATCGTATCCAAACGCGCCCACCAGCACCAGCCGGGAATCCTGGTCGCTCTGGAATTCACCGATTAACGCCCGCAGGATCGAAAAGGCCGAGGGCTGCTTGCTGCGCTCTTCTTCGGGGAATAATTCCGGCAGCGGCTTCAGGCGTCCATGCAGCGCCGCGCCTTCAAAGCCGAAATGTTCCCAATGTGGATGGCTTTGGAGCAGGCGATACAGCATTTGATTCAGAACTTCGCCACGCGCGTTGAGGGGCCGGAACTGGATATCCCGTCCAACGGCCACGATTTCGATGGGCGGGCAGATAGCAGCCACGTCCCAGCGTGAATAGCGCTCCGGATATTCGTAGCCGGACGACAGATAGATGCCGCGGTAGCGGTCCAGCTTGTTCAGCAGGTGGCCGAGGCCTTTTTTAAACGGAATGGCGGAGGTCAGGCGGGTGACATTGATTCCGCCCGGCGTGGTGTAGCGCAGGTTCGCCATAAAAGGAGGATAGCACCACCCATGCGTGCGTACTCTTTGTTTCGCGCCAGATGGGCTCTGGTTATACTGGTTCCATGGCGGGTCTGGTCAAACTGGCAGCCGCGCCAAAGCTCGACTTAGGAATCCTGAAGGCGAAGCAAGACCGGCTGTTCTCGATTCTGAAACCGATGCGGCGCGTGATCATCGCGTATTCCGGGGGCGCCGATTCGGCGTACCTGGCATGGGCCGCGCATCGCGTGCTCGGCGAAAACGCGGTGGCAGTCACCGCGGATTCGGCCTCCATTCCCGAATCCCACAAAACTGACGCCGAAGCGTTCGCTCGCGAATGCGGTTTCCAGCACGAATACATTGAAACGCGTGAGTTCGAGAATCCGGATTACGTAAAGAACGATCCCAACCGCTGTTTCCACTGCAAGGACGAACTCTTCACGCGCCTGGAAATCGTGGCGCGGGAACGCGGCATCGAACACATAGCTTATGGCGTGAATGTGGACGATCTGGGCGATTACCGGCCCGGGCAGAGCGCCGCCAAACAGCACCAGGCCAAAGCGCCGCTGGTGGACGCCGGCCTGACCAAGGCGGAAATTCGCGAGTTGTCCCGCCTCACCGGCTTGTCCACGTGGGATCGGCCCGCGGCGGCTTGCCTGAGTTCGCGCATACCTTATGGAACACCTGTGACTCTAGAGAACGTCAAGACTGTCGAACGCGGCGAAGAAGCCATCCGCGCATTAGGCTTCCGCCAGTTTCGCGTGCGGTTCCACGGCAAACTGGTCCGCATAGAAATCGCGAAGGACGAACTCGCGCTGGCGCTCACGCCCGAAATGGCCATGAGATTCGTTGAAATCTTCAAGCCGCTGGGCTTCCATTACGTGACTATCGATTTGGAAGGCTACCGGCAGGGATCGTTGAACGCTGTTTTAGCTGATCAGTAACAGATCAATTTCTGGTGCCGATGCTTTCGGTGCGTCCCGCCAGCGGCTTCACAATCGATCCGCCGCATACCCCGACACCCGTGTTCAGCAGCGCGTTGAGCAGATTGTAGAGAACGGCGTAAACCATCTGTTCGGTAACCGGCTGTTTACCCGGCATCCGAAACGACGCCGGCAGCTCCTTGGTGATTTGCAGCCGCACCGAATCCGGCAGCGTGCGTCCAGACCGGTCTTTTTGGTTCGCCAGCGACATCGGCGTTTGCAGCACCATTCCGGTTTTACCGTCGACATAAAACTGGCAGCGGGAAAACCAGCCGA
>DATHNM010000208.1:0-8862 GCA_035486095.1 Bryobacteraceae bacterium | reverse complement strand
GTTTACGATCTGCTCGCCGTGCGCATCATTACGGATTCGGTGAAGAATTGCTACGCCGCTCTGGGCGTGATCCATAACGAATGGCATCCCATCCCGGGGCGCATCAAGGATTTCATTGCCATTCCCCGCCCCAATCTGTATCAATCGCTGCATACGTCGGTGATCGGACCCGGCGGACGGTCCTTTGAAGTGCAGATCCGTACCGACGAGATGCATCGGCTGGCGGAAGAAGGCATTGCCGCTCATTGGAAGTACAAAGAAGGGCGCAAAGGGCCCGGCGCGGACGATCAACGCATCAAGTGGCTGCGGCAGCTGGTGGAGTGGCAGCAGGAGATGCACGATCCGGGCGAGTTCATCTCCACTCTGAAAGTAGATCTGTACCCGGAGGAAGTCTACACGTTCACACCGATGGGCAAGGTGATTGCCCTGCCGCGCGACGCGACGCCCATCGATTTCGCGTATGCCATCCACAGCGACGTGGGCAACACCTGCGTGGGCGCAAAGGTGAACGGCCGCATCGTCCAGTTAAAGTACAGCCTGAAGAACGGCGACGTGGTAGAGATTTTGACGCAGACCGGGCACATGCCGAGCAAGGATTGGCTCGGGATGGTGAAGACGCCTCGGGCACGCAACAAAATCAAGCACGTCATAAACGCCACTGAGCACGCCAAGGCCATCGAGATCGGGCAGAAATACCTGGAACGCGAAGCCCGCCGGTTAGGCGTCCAGATCTCGCGCATCACCAAGGCGGATCTGGAGCGCGTGGCCAGCGAGTATGGCTGCGCCAAAGTGGAGGACTTGCACGCGGCGCTGGGATACGGCAAATTTTCCGCGCGCCAGGCCCTGCAAAAGCTGGCGCCCGATGCGGTGCAGGAGCCGGCGGCGGAAGCGCCCAAACCATTGCCTGGGGGACACGCAACACCGGCCGGCGGCAACCTGGGCGATCAGTCCGACCTGGTAATCAAGGTCAAGGGCATCGACGATCTGCTGGTGTATCGCGCCAAGTGCTGCAATCCCATCCGCGGCGAGGCCATCGTGGGATACGTGACGCGCGGCAAAGGCGTCGCGGTTCATTCCAGGAACTGCACCAACGTCCAGAACCTGATGTACGAAGTGGAGCGCAAGATCGACGTGGAGTGGGCGCGCGCGGTAACCGAAACATTTCCGGTGCGGGTTGTGGTCCATACCGATGACCGGCCGGGGATGCTGAACCAGCTCACGTCCGCGCTGTTTGCCGAGCAGAGCAATATTCGAAGTTTGGAAGCCAGTTCAGACGACAAGCGCGGCGACGGGGCAATTATCGACATGACTCTGGAGATTCGCGACAAAAAGCAGCTGGAGCGCGTGTCGGCGGCCATCCGGCGCATTTCCGGTGTCCGCGACGTGGAGCGAACGCAATGATTGAGATTCAAGCCGAGCCGGAGCACATCGCTATTTCGAAGTCCAAAGGCATCCAGATTGATTGGAAAGATGGACATCGCAGCCAGTATGGGCTGGGATATTTGCGCGACGAATGTCCTTGCGCCAGTTGCACCGGCGCGCATGGCACAGAGCCGCAAAAAACCAACTATGCGGCGCCGCCCGCCAGCCCGTTTCAGCTCTTCACCCCGACTCTCAAAATGTTGAACGTGGAAGCGGTAGGGCATTACGCCATCAAGATCGATTGGAGCGACGGGCACAACACGGGGATTTACTCGTTCGACCATCTGCGCAAGATATGCGCCTGCGAGGAATGCAAGGGAAAGGCGCACTCGTGAGATTGTGGCGCAAGTCTCGCGCGCTGGCCGTGTTCCTGGTGTTGGCCGTTCATGCGGCAGCGGCAGCGCCCAAAACCAAGCTGGTCGTCGCAATCATCGTGGATCAATTCCGCTACGACTACATGACGCGCTTCGATGCGGATTATCACGAAGGCCTGCGCAAGCTGCGCGATTCTGGCGCATTCTTCACCGATGGCCACGAGGCTCATTTTCCCACCGTGACTGCGGTGGGGCACGCCGCGTTCATGACCGGCTCCATTCCCGCCATAGACGGCATCGTGGCCAACGAATGGTACGACCGCGATACCGGCAAGCCGGTGACCAGCGTGTCGGACGATACCACGAAACTGGTGGGTGGCGACGGCGGCGCGGGCTCGTCACCCAGGCGCTTGATCGCCAGCACCCTGGGCGACGAGATCAAGGCCACCGGCCCGGCGGACACCACCGTGATCGGCATTTCGCTGAAGGATCGCGCGGCCATCTTGCCATCCGGACATGCAGCCGACGCGGCTTACTGGTTCGACCACGAATCCGGCCAATTCGTCACCAGCGATTACTACCGGAAAGATCTGCCGGCCTGGGTGCAGGCGTTCAACAGGGGCGATGCGGCTAGAAGATATGCATCGGCGAAGTGGATGCCGGTGGACGCCGGGGCAGCCGCGCAACCTTTCCGGATGCTTCCCGCGGTGTTGGGGAAAGCCTACTACGAAGCCATGATCGCCACCCCCTTCGGCAACGAAATGCTGGAGGCATTCGCCGAGCAGGCGCTCAAGGAAGAACATCTCGGCAGGCATTCGGGAACCGATGTACTGACGGTAAGTTTTTCGAGCAACGATCTGTTGGGGCATCAGGTGGGCCCGGATGCGCCGGAGGTGCGCGACATGTGCATCCAGACGGATCGTGTTCTGGGGCAGCTGTTGCGGGCGGTGGAGGCGGAAGCGGGTAGTGGAAATTACGTAGTGGTGTTCAGCTCCGATCATGGCGTGGCGCCAAAGCCCGAGGAAATGACCAAGCGCGGCATTCCAGCTGGACGATTTGCCAGGGCCGATATCTCGCAAGCCATCGAAGCAGCGCTCACGGAAAAATACGGGCCAGGCAAATGGGTCGTGGGAAGCGCCGAACTGGCTCTTTACCTGGATCACGAACTGCTGCGGGCAAAGCACGCGTCACTCTCCGACGCGGATGAGATCGCGGCCGAAGCGCTAAGAAAACTGCCGTATATTTTCCGCGTCTACACCGGCGCGCAGCTGGAGCATGAAAACCTGGCGAACGATCCCATCGGCACGCTGCTGGAGCGCGGCTATTATCGCGGCCGGTCGGCGGATCTGTTCATTGTGCAAAAACCGTACTGGCTGGCATCGAAGGACGGGACGTCGCACGGGACGCCCTTCAGCTATGACACGCACGTGCCGGTCATTTTCCTGGGTCGCGGAATTCGTGCGGGGCGGTACGACGAAAACGTCCGCACTGCCGATATCGCGCCCACTCTGGCCGCATTGCTAGGCGTGAATACGCCCAGCGGGTCTGTGGGGCGCGTGCTGCCGGTGATCGAGAAGTAGATTGGCTCTGCCCGGCGAGTAAGACGAAAAAGGCAGACGGGTCAGTTGTTTCCTCAGTGTTTCGCCGAGCCTCCCGGACTAAACTGGGTCGATGGCTACGGAGAAGCTACGGCGCGCGGTACTGGCTTGGGTCATCCTCGCGGGCTCCGTTTGGGCGCAAAGTCCCGTCATCGGCACCTGCCCCGTCTTTCCGGCCAACAACATCTGGAACACACCCGTGGATCATTTGCCGGTTTCGAGCAACTCTTCTACGTACATCAACACCATTGGCCAAAGCACGGCATTGCATCCGGATTTTGGCACAGTTTATGATGGGGTGCCCAACGGAATCCCCTACGTTGCCGTAAGCGGCACACAGACCAAATATCCCGTAAGCTTCACCTATTCGGACGAGAGCGACCCGGGACCTTACGCCACTCCGTTGAATGCGCCCGTCGAAGGCGGCAGCCAGGGCACCGGAGACCGGCATGTCATTTCTGTAGACACCACCAATTGCATTTTGTACGAAATGTGGTCGGCGTATCCGCAGACCGCGAGCTGGCAAGCCGGTTCGGGAGCAATTTTCAATTTGGCTTCGAACGCGCTGCGCCCCACCGGGTGGACATCGGCCGACGCCGCGGGGCTGCCGGTTTTTCCCGGGCTGATGAAGTACGACGAAGTGCTGGCCGGGGCCATAACTCATGCCATCCGCCTGACCGTTCCGAACACGCAGAAAGCTTATGTATGGCCGGCCCGGCACTATGCATCCAGCTTGACCGGACTGCAGTATCCGCCCATGGGCGCACGTTTTCGCCTGCGCGCGGACTTCGATATTTCGAGTTTCTCAGCCACCAACCAAATCATTTTGACCGCGCTGAAGAAATACGGCATGATCATCGCCGACAATGGCAGTGCTTGGTATATTTCGGGTGTTCCGGATTCACGCTGGAACGATGACGATCTCCACAATCTGGGGCAGCTCAGCGGGGCGGATTTCGAAGCGGTGGATGTTTCAGGGCTCATGCTCAATGCAAATTCCGGCCAGGCTGCGCAGTGCGATTTGAATGATGACGGCGTTGTCAATGTTGTTGATGTTCAGATTGAGATTGATGCCTCGCTGGGTTTGCGTGCTTGCGGTGCAGGCGATCTGAACGGCGACGGAGTTTGTGACGCCACCGATATTCAACGCCTCACGCAAGCGGCGTTGGGCCGCGCTTGCCAAATTGGGCCCTAGCTTTCGCCTGTATTTCTCGGAATCTGCCGTGCCATTACGCGGAAACCGCGAGCGCTGGCCGCGATATCGCGCGGCAGCCGAATCGTGAATTGTTACATTTCAGTTACTTAGGCGTGGAGCTCCATTTGCACTTCAGCCATGCAAGGAGATCCATGTCAGATAAGAAGATCCGCGTGCTGGTCGCAGAAGACGACGAAGTCAATGCGAAAGCGGCACGCATGATGCTGGAGCAGCTGGGCTGCCTGGTGGACGTTGCAACCGATGGAACTGGAGCAGTGGAACATTTTCGCAATAGCGTTTACGATTTGATTTTGATGGACTGGCAGATGCCGCTGATGAATGGCATAGAGGCCACGGCGCGCATTCGAGCCCTGCCGGGCGGAGCAGCCACACCCATCATCGGAACCACGTCCGGAAAAGCGCACGCCGAATGCCTGAAGGGCGGCATGAATGCAGTGGTGCCCAAGCCGTTTCTATTCGACAAAATGCGCAACATTCTCTCAGAATGGACGCGCTGGACCAGCCCGCCGCGGACCTGTGAATGCTAACGCGCCGCGGGCCGCATTGCAGTTGACTCTTAGCTCGACTACAATGAGCGCAAGCCTTTAAACTGCCGCAGCCACTGGCGCGCCATGAGTCCCTCGAGTGAAGCGGATCGTTCGTTCGAGCATATTGTATTTGAGTATGCAGAGGGTGTGGCCGGAAAAACCGGCGACGCTTTCTTCCGTTCCCTGGTCCGACATTTGGCCCATGCTCTGGAGGCCGACTACGTGTTGGTGGGAGCGCTCGAGCCGAACGGTGAACGAATCGCGACACTGGCGGTGCATGGACTGGGCGAAGCCGCGGCCCTGGAATACAATCTGGCCGGAACGCCATGCGCGCTGGTGGTTCAAACCCGCGTTTGCTCCTACTCCAGCGGCGTGCAGCAACTCTTTCCCGAAGACGAAATGCTGGCCACCATCCAGGCCGAGGGTTACGTGGGATCGCCCATGTTGGATTCAAGCGGGCGCTGCCTGGGCCTGATCTGTGCCGTCACCAGGCAGCCGCTGCCGAATACCGCGCGAGCCGAAGCGCTGCTGAAAATCTTCGCCACGCGCGCCGGCACCGAGTTGGAGCGCAAGAACTATGAAGACGCGCTGGCCCACAGCGAGGAGCGCTTTCGAGCCTTTGTCGAACACGCCAACGAAGGCGTGCTCTGGTTCAAGCTGGAGCAGCCGGTTTCGATGGATTTGCCCGAAGACGAGCAAATCGAACTCTATTACCAAAACGTTTATATAGCCGATTGTAACGATCAGGCCGCCAGACTCTTCGGCTTTACCCGAGCCGAGGAGATGATCGGCGGGCGGCTGGAACTGACCACCCCGCGCTCTGACCCCGAACAAATAGAGCGGCTGCGCGCCGGGATTCGCAGCGGCTGGCGAACGTCGCAGCTGGAGAGAACCATCGCCGGCCGCGACCTGCTGATCGCGCGCGATGGAGTGATTGAAGACGGCAAGCTCCATTCCGTATGGGTGACGGCGCGCGACATCACCGCCTTGAAGCAGGCCGAAGCCGAAGTGCTGCGCTTGAACGATGAACTGAAAACCCACCTGCAGCAACTCACCGCGCTGAAAGCCCAACTGGAGCAGGATAACGCCTACCTGCTGGATGAAATCAGGTCTGAACACAATCTGGGTGAGATGGTGGGCGCCAGCCCCAAGTTCCGCGAATTAACCGAGCGCATTCAACTGGTGGCGTCCACATCGGCCACCGTTCTCATCACCGGCGAAACCGGAACCGGCAAGGAACTGGTGGCCCGTGCAATCCACAATCTCAGTCCCCGCAGCAACCGTCCCCTGGTAAAAGTGAACTGCGCGGCCATCTCGGCGGGTTTGGTGGAGAGCGAATTGTTCGGGCATGTGAAGGGAGCATTCACCGGCGCCTCGGAACGGCGCGTGGGGCGCTTCGAATATGCCGACGGAGGAACGTTGTTCCTGGATGAGGTGACCGAACTGCCGCTCGAAACTCAGGCCAAGCTGCTGCGGGTGCTGCAGGAGCAGGAGTTCGAACCAGTGGGATCGAATCGCACGCTGAAGGTGGATGTGCGGCTGCTGGCAGCCACCAATCGAAGTCTGGCGGACCTGGTTCGCGAAGGCCGCTTTCGCATGGATCTTTACTATCGGCTGCTGGTTGTGCCGGTGGACGTACCGGCACTGCGCGAGCGCCGTGAAGATATCCCGGTGCTGGCCGCGCATTTCGTTCGGCGGGTATCGCGCCAGTTCGGCCGGCATGTGGAGAGGATTTCCGAAAACATGATGCGCGATCTGGTGGCCTATGATTGGCCGGGCAACATTCGCGAGCTGGAGAATTTCCTGGCGCGCGCCATTGTGCTGTGTCCCGGTGACACGCTGGACATGCCTCTTCAGGGCGCGGAAACGAACGCGCCGGCCACCGGTGAATCACGCAGCCTGGAAGCCACCGAGCGAAAACATATCGAAGATGTGCTGGCATCGGTGGGCTGGACTATCGAGGGACCCAAGGGTGCCGCAGCGGTGCTCAAAATCAATCCAAGCACGCTGCGTAGCCGGATGAGGCGGTTAGGCATTCAACGGCCCAAAGCTTCCCAATAATTCCCTAATATTCCCTATTGCACTCTAAACATCCCTGTGGTAAGGTCTGTTTAGAGCCATGGATCAGGACCTATATTCCGTCGAACAGGTGGCCGAACAGCTCGGCCTGCACGTCAAGACCGTGCGGAACTACGTCCGTGAAGGGCGCTTGAAAGCCGTCCGCATTGGGAAGCAATACCGGATATCGGGAGAGGATTTGGCCGCGCTGACGGGGCGTCCGGTGGCATCATTTCGACCCGAACCCGTCAGGCGCACCCGTCACGTTGAGGTTTCGAGCATCGTGGAGATCGACGCAGTCAGCCCGGAGACCGCGAACCGCCTGACGGTGGCGATGATGGCCGGCGCGGAGGGCCTTCGCATAGAAGCCATCTACAACCGCGAGCGCGGGCACATGAAGATCATCCTGGTGGGCAGCATGGAACGAAACGCGGCCTACTTCAAACTGATAACCGCCATTCTGGAGTCCGAAAAATGAAGAGCATTTACAAATCCACCGAGGGCGAGCGCGCGGTGCGCGAACGGTATCTCGAAATCTTGAAATACTGGCCGGTGCCAAATCAACAGCTTCGCGTTCCGACGCGCGAGGGCGAAACGTTTGTTGTTGCCTGCGGCGATGAAGCCGCTCCGGCGTTGCTGCTGTTGCATGGCGGCATGGCCAACTCGGCCATGTGGATGGGCGACGTCGCGGCGTGGGCGGCGCATTTTCGGGTGTACGCGGTGGACGTCATCGGCGAGGCAGGTCTGAGCGCGCCGTCGCGGCCGGCGCTGGCGTCCGAGGCTTATGCGCTCTGGCTGGACGATGTGATGCAGGCCCTGTCGCTCACGCGGGCGTCGGTAGTCGGGGTGTCGTTGGGCGGTTGGCTGGCATTGGATTATGCTACCCGGCGGCCCGAACGCGTGGAAAGTCTGGCGCTGCTCTGTCCCGCCGGGGTGGGGCGGCAGAAGATCGGTATTGTCTTTAAAACAATTCCATTGCGAATGTTGGGACCTTGGGGCAGGCGTAAAGCGGCGGAATTGATCCTGGGACGCCCGCCGGCCAATCCGCCGCCGGCCGTTCAATATTTCCTGCAGTTTATTGCGCTCATCCACAAACATCTCCGGCCACGCATCGTGAAACTGCCGGTCTTCAGCGATGCAGCGTTGCGGCGTCTGAGCATGCCAGTGCTGGCGATCCTGGGCGGCAAAGATGTGTTGATCGATTCAACAGAGACTAAGCAGCGCCTGGAGCGGAACGTCCCGCTTGCCGAGATTCGTTACCTACCCGAAGCTGGACATTTGATCCCCAAGCAGACGGCGCCGATCCTGGATTTTCTTTGTTGTCGGGTTCCCGCTAACGTCGCCCAGAATCACAAATAAGGCACCGTCACAAGCTGGCCCAGCGCCTCTTGACCGCTTCGCTATTCCGTGGCACGATATTACGTGGCGCGTAATAGCAATGTCTGATCCCACGCTGTTGGTTCTGGCCAGCCTCGCCGATGGCGACAAGCACGGCTACGCCATGATGGAAGACATTGAGCAGTTCGCCGGCGTTCGGCTGGGCCCCGGCACTTTGTATGGCGCTATCACCCGCCTGGAACAACAGGGCTGGATCCGGCCTCTGAAGTCCGCCCAAGACCGGCGCCAGCCTTACACGCTCAGCGCCGACGGCCGCCGGCAGCTGGAAGAACAACTTTCGGAGTTGAACCAGATCGTCAGGACCGGCCTTAAACGCTTAAGGCACGCAT
>DATHNM010000207.1:0-3836 GCA_035486095.1 Bryobacteraceae bacterium | reverse complement strand
CCAGGTGGCCCGGGAGTTTCGGTCGATTGGTCTGACCCTGGCACCCACCTTTATTCCGTTCACACCCTGGACCACGCGCGACTCGTATCGCCAATTGCTGCAGCAACTGATGGAACTGGAGCTGGCCGAGCATATTGCGCCCGTGCAGCTGGCGCTGCGGCTGCTGATCCCGCGTGGGTCGCGCCTGCTGGAATTGGACGAGGTGCAAGCCGTAATCCGCGCATTCGATGAGCCGGCGCTGTTGTATCGCTGGCAGCATCCGGATCCTGAAGTGGACGCGTTGGCCGCACAGGCGCTGCGCATCGCGGCATCGCATGGAACGCGCCGCGAGATTTTCGGCTACCTCTGGAATCTGGTGAACGAACGCCCGCTCCCGGAAGATTTTTACCAGTCGCCCGGCGCCGCCGTTCCTTACATGGATGAGCCGTGGTTTTGCTGCGCCGAGCCCACCGAAGAGCAAGTAGCGCATCTATAACCGCTCCGCTTTTCTCCCCGCCACCACATCTTGCAGGCCGTCGGGGACTTCGTAATAGCGAACATCTTCTAAACTTGCCGACAGACGGGCGACGATGTACCCACGAGAGTGCCAGGTGGTTTGATACCAATCCGGCAGCAGGCCTTTCAGCTTTCCGGAGCGGCTATGAACCAATCCGCCCGCTTGGAGAGCCCTGCGGCCGTCTTCATCCAACCCTTCGGTGGCATTCTTGCCGTGCACGGTGAGCACCAGCACCCCGCCCGGTTTCAAAATCCTGTGCAGCTCATCGATCCAGAGGTCTTGCATGGACTCATTCAAGTGAGTAAAAACCGAGAAGCAATAGACGACATCGAAATAACCGGTGGGATAGTGCAGCGGAGGGGCTGGGGCGTTGGTCACAAAGCGGCCGCGCGGAAGATGCTTCTTACACCAATCGATAGCGTCGCCGTCGACGTCGGCTCCATGGAACTCCGCATCAGAGTCGCGCAGAAGCCAGGAAATAGTGCGCCCGCAGCCGCACCCGAAGTCGAGCACACGATGCGTCGGCGCGATCTCGATCCCCATATCCTGGACGCGCTGACGGATCAGGCTCGCGCAGCCTCGCCCAATCCGCAGAAAGCCGCTCACCGAGAGCGCTTGACTGACGCGATAGCGCAGCATCGCGGGTGGCACGGGGATTTCTGTCGGCGCACCAAAACGATCGGCGCACCAGAATCGTAGGCGCAGGTGCAAGCGAAATACTTTGTGATAAACCGTCCTGGCGATGGGCTGCAACGCAAGCGGAATCATACGCTGCATAGAGCCACGCACAACTCATCGTACTCTGGCACGCGGCTGCGTCCCGTTTCAGTTCCTGGTAAAAAAGTACCGTGCATGAAATACTGGCGAATCTGGGCCCCGGGCAGCGGGTGCTCGACATCGGATCGAACGCCGGAAGCTTCGATTCCGGCATGGGCCCCTTCGTTGCCATCCGCGCCGATCTAGACCGGCCTTCCATCGCCGCCCCGAACTTCGCGCAAGCCGACGCCGCCCATCTTCCGTTTCCTGACCGCGCATTCGACGCCGTTATTTCCAATCACAGCCTGGAGCACTTCGACGATCTGGCCGGGTCACTGGCCGAAATCGGACGCGTCTTGAAGCCCACTGGCGCTCTCTACGTGGCCGTGCCCGACGCCTCCACCTTTTGCGATCGCCTGTACCGCTGGCTGGCCCGGGGCGGCGGCCATGTTAACGCGTTCACGTCGAATCGGGAATTGGCTCGCACCATCGAGCGTGGCACCCACCTGCGCTACGTAGAATCGCGCACGTTGTGCACTTCCCTTTCCTATCTCAATCGCAAGAATCGCCGCGTCGCCGGCCCGCGGCGTCTCCTGCTCACCGGCGGCGGCACGGAGATGTCGCTGCATTTATTCACTTACTTCGCGCGGCTCTCGGACCGGCTTTTTCACACCCGTCTGAGTGTTTACGGCTGGGCGCTTTATTTCGGACAGGTCGCCGTTCCCGTGGACACCGGCGCATGGACCAACGTCTGCATCCGCTGCGGCTCCGGCGCAGCATCGGAATGGTTGGGCGAATTGAACCTGGTCCACCGGCGATTTATGCTGCGCGTCTACGGCTGCCCGCACTGCGGAACCAGCAACCTGTTTTCCGACGACCGCCGCTATCCCCACTTTGGGGTACCCGCCGACCCCTAGGCCCAGGGCTATAATTAGGCTAGCCATATGAAGCATAAGCTGGCCTTTCTGCTCTCCCTGCTGCTTTGCGCCTCTTCCCTGTTTGCGCAGCGCAAGGATTTTGAACTCCCTACCATGCACGCCGCTCGCGGCACCAGAGGCGCTCTGGCCACAGGCAGCGAATACGCCGAAGAGGCCGGCATGAAGATCTTCTTCCATGGCGGAAACGCAGTGGATGCCGGCATCGCATCCATGTTCGCCGCCTCAGTGTCTGAGTTCTCGCACTTCGGCATGGGCGGCGAGGCGCCGATCCTGATCCGCACCAAAGCCGGCAAGGTTTATGCGATCGCGGGTGTCGGCACCATGCCTAAGCTGGCCACGCCGAAATTTTTTATGGAGCACCGGGCTAAGCCGGGCGAAATCCTCACGCTGGATCCGGGCGGATTGAAGGGCATTATTCCGGTGGCGGGCATTCTCCCAGCGCTGGTGCCCAGCATGGTGGAGTCCGGGTTGGTGGCGTTGCGCGATTTCGGCACCAAATCGTTCTCCGAAGAAATTGAACCCGCCATTGAGCTGGCCGACGGCATGGCGATTGATGAAACCCGCTCCGGCGCTATTGCGCGGGCGCGCCGTTTCTTCGACCTGTGGCCCGATTCGAAGAAAACCTTCCTCCCCGAAGGGCGCGTACCATTGCCCGGCGAGATTTTCCGCCAGCCCAATCTTGCGCGCACGCTGCGCTCCATGGCCGCCGCCGAGAAAAAGGCGCTCGCGTCGGGAGCTTCCCGCGCCGCCGCCATCGACGCCGTGGCCGATTACTTCTATCGCGGCGACATAGCCCATCGCATCGACGCGTTTATGCAGGCCAACGGCGGCTTGATGCGCTACGAGGACCTGGCCCAGTTCAAGCTGCAGCCGGAAGAGCCGGTTTCCACCGACTATCACAACTACAAGATTTATAAGCCGGGATTCTGGACCCAGGGCCCCGCGATGCTGGAGACTCTCAACATTCTGGAGAGCTATGACCTCCGGTCCATGGGCTTCAATTCCACCGAGTACATTCACACCGTGACGGAAGCTTTGAAGCTGGCCTACGCCGATCGCGATACATATTACGGCGACCCCAAGTTCAACAATATTCCCTCAGACACGCTGCTTTCCAAGGCTTATGCCGCCGAACGCCGCAAGCAAATCGGCCACACCGCTTCCATGGACTTCCTGCCCGGCTTGATCAACGGCAAGCGCGGCAAGCATCCCACGGAAATGGATATCGCGCGCACCAAGATCGACGATGCCCTGATGGCTAGCGACACCACCTGCATTGATGCCATCGACAAGGACGGCATCGTCTTCTCCGCCACGCCTTCCGGGGCCTGGCTGCCATCGGTGGTGGCGGGCGATACCGGCATTCCACTCACCGAGCGCGCCCAGCAGTTCATTCTGGTTCCCGGATCGCCGAACGAGCTGGAAGGCGGCAAGCGCCCGCGCGTGACGCTGAGCCCCACCATTGTCACCGAGCAAGGCAAGCCGTTTCTCGCGATGTCCACGCCGGGCGGCGACAATCAGGAACAAAGCTTGATCCAATTGCTGTTTAACGTGATCGAATTTGGAGAGAACGCGCAGGCCGCCGTGGAAGCGCCCCGTTTTCAGACGCGGCACCTGATTGCCAGTTTCGATAATCATGCCTGGAA
>DATHNM010000206.1:0-2066 GCA_035486095.1 Bryobacteraceae bacterium | reverse complement strand
GGCGGTATAGACCTTGCCCTCAAACACGCTCTTCTCGTCGAATTCCTGCGGCTCATGGCGCAGCAGCAGTACAACTTTGCCTTTCACATCCAGGCCGCTATAGTCGTCGTAATTGTATTCGGGCGCGGTGATGCCGAAGCCGGCGAAGACCACATTGCCGGACACTTCGCCGGCCGAAGAAAGATTGAGTGGGACGAAGTCCTGCTGGAATTGGAGCGCTTCCGGGCGGTTGCCGGTGCTATAGGAAAGGCTGTTCTTCTGCCCGAGGCGTGCGCTGGTGGTAACGTCGAAATTCTGGTAGTAGCTGTCGCCTGAAGGCGGCTTTAAATTCACTTCGCGAAACTGATCGCGAATGTAAGCCGCGGCCTTTTCCAACTCCGGCGATCCCGTTGCCCGGCCGCGCATTTCCGGAGAAGCTAGAAACTTGATGATACCCAGGTATTCGTCGCTCGCGATGTTGGCGGCAAACACCCCGCCTGCCAGCGCAATCAGGAGTACGATTCGCAAGCGCATCTATTTGTCGAGAATGGATGGAATCTTTACTTCACAGCACTTGTCGTCGGATTTTTCAGCCTTCGGAGCGGTGTTCTGGGCGTTCTTCTGATAATTGAGCTCGCCGTTGATAATCTGTTCGATATTCTGCCAGGGATAATTGCCCACCAAGCGGCGTCCGTTCACAAACAAGGTGGGCGTGGCATCCACGTGCAGGGCCCGGCCTTCAGCGAGCGAAGCATCCACCTCGGCCTCGGTGGCCTTGCTGTCAATGCACTTGCCAAGCTGCAGCGCCTCGACATCCGGGGTGGTTTTGGCGAAATCCAGAACCATGGTCTTCAGATTGTCGGGATTGATTTCGGCCTGGCGATCGTAAATCCAGTCATGAAACTTCCAGAAAGCGGCCGGGCTTTGGTGAAAGATGCAGCGTCCCGCGATGGCCGCGGGTTTGGCCCAGGGGTGAATCTGCTCGAGAGGAAAATCCTTAAAGTACACGTGCACCTGGCTGGCGAATTGCGCCGGGACATTGTCGCGCAGGGTCTTGGCTTCTTCCTTGCAATTGGGGCACTCGAAATCGCCGAATTCCACCAGGGTCACCGGGGCAGTGGCCGGGCCGAAGCTGGCAGCGCCGGCGGTTTTCAACTTTTCCAGATCCTCCTGAAAGGGATTCTGTGTCAGGTTGTAGACCACGCCGCGAATGATGTGCTGGCCGTCTTTGGTGATGTAAAAGGTCTCGTCCTGAGTGCGGCCCTGATAGTTGAAGTGAACATCCACTTCTTCGAGAGCGGAGGTGCTGGCAGGCTTAGGGTCGTCGATCTTCACCTGGACTTCGGGGATCACGGCTAGCAGATGGCGGACATAAGCCTCCATGTGCGTTTTATCCAGAGTGAACGCGGGTTTGGGCTTTTCCTGCGCGGAGAGAAGGGTGAGGAGCGACAGGGATAGAGACGCGAAAACGGCAAGGCGCATAGGTTGATTGTAGCGCGGTAGCCGCCTGGCCTTTTTGTCTAACCGGCCAGCGTTTCGCGGAAGAATCGCGCCCAGCCCATACGGTCCATTTCATGGCGCCAACGCCCGAAACCTATTCGCCCCGCACTAAATCGTCGTATTTTTCGCGCCGGCGGATTACGCGGTAGCCAGAGCCTTCCACCAGAATCTCGGGCGGGCGCGGACGCGAATTGTAATTGGACGACGCGACAAATCCATATGCGCCAGCAGTGCAGACGGCGAGCAGATCGCCCGGCAAGACGTTGGGCAGAGCGCGGGCGCGGGCTAGAAAGTCGCCGGATTCACACACCGGGCCTACCACGTCGGCGACAATCGCGTTGCCCGGGCTGTTTCGCAAGGGGACGATCTCATGATGCGACTGGTATAGCGCGGGGCGAATCAAATCGTTCATCGCCGCGTCGACGATGACGAATTCCCGTTCTCCGTTGCTCTTTCGATACAGCACGCGCGTGAGCAGCACGCCCGCTTCGGCCACGATGGAACGGCCCGGTTCGATCAGGATTTCCAGACCGTGCCCGGCAGTTCGACGGCACATGGCTTGAATGAACTCGCAAATGGAAGGCGTT
>DATHNM010000205.1:0-11766 GCA_035486095.1 Bryobacteraceae bacterium | reverse complement strand
GCCCCCGGTGCATGGTCTTTGGCCCATTGCTCGGTGGCCGCCCAATCCACCAACTCTGCAGGCAGCTCTTCCCACTGCCCCCGCTCGGCGCTGAAGTAGCGCACCCTATCGCCTACCTTCTGATACTTCGTCACCACCTGGTAGGAGCCGTCCTTGAGAACCAGGCGCTGGTTGGGCGCCTGCGCCAAGCCCGGAAGGGTGGCGGCCAGACTCGACAAGAGGAGCACGAGAAACAGGAGGATGCGCGTGGGCGACATGGCCGTGTGAATACTTTAGACGAAACTGCGTGGATGACGTTGCCTTGAAGTGAGCGCCGCCCCCGGACGGTCACGCCTGCTTCCGATCCGGCTCTTTGCGGCACGCTGAACAGGCGGAAAACACTGCACTGGGCAGGAAAGCAACACCTCAGGGGCTAAAGTCCTCATCAGCCCATTGTTTACGGCCCGACTGAAGTCGTGCCCTGACGCAAAAGCATGAATTCTCGGCAGGCTGCAAAGCTGTTTCCTTCGTTAAGCGAGTTTTTCGGTAGTAGGTGAAGCCTTCGTGCTGCGAGTTTTCCTCGGCTTTCCTTACAACGAGGACGGTGCTTACATTTCTAACTTCCCTTCGATTTCACTTCCTGCGATACTTGAACGTGCCCACCCGGTGCGCCAATTCCAACCACAATAAAAAGGTGAAGAAGCAATGTCAGCAAAGTACATCTTTGTGACGGGCGGAGTCGTGTCCAGCCTGGGCAAGGGCCTGGCCGCAGCCTCCATCGGCTGCCTGCTGGAAAGCCGCGGGCTGCGCGTGTCACTGCAGAAGTTCGATCCGTACTTGAACGTGGATCCGGGCACCATGAGCCCGTTTCAGCACGGCGAAGTTTTCGTCACCGACGACGGCGCGGAGACCGATCTGGATCTGGGCCACTACGAGCGCTTCACCCATGCCAAGCTCACCCAGAGCAATAATCTAACCTCGGGACGGATCTATGAACAGATCATTCATCGCGAGCGGCGCGGCGATTATTTAGGCAAAACGGTGCAGGTGATTCCGCACGTCACCAATGAGATCAAGGCGGCGGCGCGCAAGGTGGCGGCCGACGTGGACGTGGTGATCGTGGAAGTGGGCGGCACGGTGGGCGACATCGAATCGCTGCCGTTTCTGGAAGCCATCCGTCAGCTGCGGCACGAGATGGGCCGCGACAATACCGCGTTCGTGCACGTGACGCTGGTGCCGTGGATCGCAGCCGCGCAGGAGCTGAAGACCAAGCCCACCCAGCACAGCGTGAAGGAATTGCGCGCGCTGGGTATTCAACCGGACATGCTGCTCTGCCGGTCGGAACGCGCGCTGCCGCACGACATGAAGGAGAAAATCGCCCTGTTCTGCGATGTGGATGTGGAGGCCGTCATCACCGCCAGCGATGTGAACTCGGTGTACGAAGTGCCGCTGGTATTCGCCGAGCAGGGCGTGGACGAAATCATTCTTCGCATCCTGCGCATGGACGCCCGGCAGCGCGATTTGAGCCGCTGGACGGGCATGCTGGAGCGGATGCAGAATCCGGAAGATCAGGTGGACATCGCGCTCATCGGCAAGTATGTGGAGTACGAAGATTCGTACAAAAGCCTGAAGGAAGCGCTATTGCACGGCGCGTTGGCGCACCGCTTGAAGGTGAACATCCATTGGATCGAGTCCGACAACATGCGCTGGCCGGATTGCGCGCGTGAGTTGGAACAGTTCGATGGAATTCTGGTGCCGGGCGGATTCGGCAAACGCGGCGTGGAAGGCATGGTTTCCGCCATTCGCTACGCCCGCGAAAGCAAGGTCCCGTATTTCGGAATTTGCCTGGGGATGCAAACCATGGTCATCGAGTTCGCACGCCACGTCTGCGGACTGGAGCACGCCAACTCCACCGAGTTCGACCCCGCGACACCCGATCGCGTGATCTATAAACTGCGCGAGTTGAAAGGCGTGGATGAATTGGGCGGCACCATGCGTTTGGGCGCGTATCCGTGCCTGCTGGCGGAAGGCAGCTTCGCGCGCCAGGCGTATGGGGAACCGGAGATCAGCGAGCGCCACCGGCATCGCTACGAATTCAACCGCGAGTACGAACAGGTTTTGACGTCCGGCGGATTGCGTATCGCGGGTCAGACGCCGGATTCGGTGTACGTGGAAATCTGCGAGATCCCGGATCATCCCTGGTTCCTGGGCTGCCAATTCCATCCGGAATTTAAATCCAAACCGCTGGAGCCGCATCCCCTGTTCTCGGCGTTTATCGGCGCGGCGCACAAGTATCGCAAGAGCCGCTCCAAGCCCGCGCAGCGCGTTCGCTCTGAGCAATACACACACGCCGATTGAGTAACATTCCTCCCATCGGACGCGGCCTGCCGCTGGTGTTGATCGCCGGCCCCTGTGTTATCGAAAGCCAGCAGCACGTGCGCTTCCTCGCGGGCGAAATCCGCAAAATCGCCGGCCCGTCGTTCATCTTCAAAGCTTCCTTCGATAAGGCCAATCGCAGCAGTGTTTCATCCTATCGCGGGCCCGGGCCCAAGGAAGGTTTACGGATCCTCTCCGAACTGCGGCGCGATGGTTATGCGGTGCTCACCGATATTCATGAGGCGTCGCAAGCCGAAGCCGCGGCCGAGGCCGTGGATGTTTTGCAGATACCCGCCTTTCTGTGCCGCCAGACCGATCTTCTACTGGCGGCCGGGCGCACCGGCCGCGTGGTGAACATCAAGAAGGGGCAATTCGTATCGCCCCATGACATTCGCCATGCCGCGGATAAAGTGGCGTCCACCGGCAACAACAATATCCTCCTCACCGAGCGCGGATCGTCATTTGGTTATAACAACCTGGTGGTGGATATGCGCGGATTGCAGATCATGCGCGAGTTTGGATGGCCGGTGGTCTTCGATGCCACTCATAGCGTCCAGATTCCCGGCGGCCTCGGCGCTGCCTCCGGTGGACAGCCCCAGTTCATTCCTACGCTGGCCCGCGCGGCCGTTGCCGCCGGTGTCGACAGCGTATTCGTTGAGGTTCACGAAGAGCCCGATCGCGCGTTGTCCGATGGGCCCAATGCGCTGCGCCTGGACCGGCTGGCAGCGCTCTGGGAGAAACTCCAGGCGATCCACCGCTTGGCGGAGGCCGGGTAAACTGATGAATGCCATTTGGCCGCTCCAGCCAGTACCAAAATTCCACTCACACTGCAAAATTTTGTAACGAGTAGCAACTTCAGGGTGTCGATTGTGTAAACCTGTAGGAAGGGAAAATTCGCGACGCTGCTCGCGATGCGGAATGGACCGTTGCGTATCCTATCTCGATTAAGACAATCGCATCACTTCAATAGACTTACAAGATCCTGCTGGCCTTGCCTTACTGCGTTTCTGTTGGGGTTCCCCCTGGCCAGTGCCTTCGCCCAGGTAAACGTGCTGAACGTGAATTACGACAGCCACCAAACGGGCGCCAATCTGCTAGAGACCAGCCTCACTCCACAGATCAACTGGACCAACTTCGGGAAGGCCGGAACATTTCCGGTGGATGGCCAAGTGTATGCTCAGCCTTTGTATGTGACCGGCGTCGCCATAGGTGGGACTACCTACAACGTCCTGTATGTCGCGACCATGCACAACAGCATCTTCGCGTTTAATGCCGACAATCCACAGGCGGTCACGCCGCTTTGGCAGGTGAACCTGGGCCCCACCGTGCCTTCCGGTCTGTTCAATTTCACTGACATTCTGCCGGAGATCGGAATACTGGGCACGCCCGCGATTGATGCGGTTCATCAGGTACTCTACGTGGTCTCCGACAATTTGCCGGCCGAGGTTCTGAGCAACCCCGTGTTTCAATTGCATGCCCTGTCACTGGTCGACGGCCATGAGATGTATGGAGGCCCGGTGCAGCTTGCGGCGTCAACGCCCGGGACTGGCGCCGGCAGCAACAACGGGACCATCAATTTCGATGCCTTTCAACAACTGCAAAGGCCGGGCTTGATGCTGGCGAATGGAATACTGTACATCGCTTTCGGATCCCACGCCGATGCCGGGAACTATCAGGGATGGATGCTGGCGTATGACCCGACAACGCTACAGAAAAGGGCTGTTTTCAATAGCGCTCCCAATGGACGGCAGGCCGCCTTCTGGCATTCCGGACGCGCACCGGCGGTGGATGGCAGCGGAGATGTCTTCGCCGTCACGGGAAATGGCGCTTGGGATGGCATGGCTAACTTCGGCGAATCGGTGCTTCATCTTTCCGGTTCCAATCTTTCCTTGCTCGATTGGTACACCCCCAAGGAATGGGACAATCTGAACGATCAGGATTGGGATCTCGGATCGGCCGGAGCGATCTTAATTCCAGGCATCAATTATCTGCTCAGCGGCGGTAAGTCGGGAATGCTTTACCTGGTGAATTATGACTCCATGGGACATCTCAGCGCCGACACCACCAGCACCGTCCAAGGCGTTCAGGTGAATGAATGGGGCCTGTTCGATATGGTCTTGTGGAACGGCCCATCCAATGGTCCGGTGATCTACGAGTACGATCCCGCGGGATTGCTCAAGGCGTTCCAAATCGTGAATAATCAAATTAATTCCACGATCCTTTCGCAATTCACCCCGCCCGACGGTTCTCTCTATGCGGGGCTCGCGCTCTCAGCCAATGGAACTAAAAATGGCATAGCCTGGCTGCTCACCGGCAACCAGAACCTGGACGACGATCCGGCCACGCTGCACGCGCTGGATGCCGCCAATCTGGCGCATGAGTTGTGGTCCAGCAATCTGAACAGCACCCGCGATCAGCCCGGCGAGTTCACGAAATTCGCGCCGCCCACCGTGGCGAATGGACGCGTCTATGTCCCGACGCTTTCTAATACCGTGGCTGTGTACGGGCCGCTAAGCAGCACGCCAACCCAGCCCGCGGCGGTTATTTCGTCGGTGGTGAACGGCGCGAGTTTCCTGGCGGGTGCGGTGTCGCCCGGCGAGCTGGTGACCATTTTTGGCGCGAACCTGGGCCCGGCCGCGGACGCGCCAGGCCAGCTGAGCGGAAGCTACGTTACCAATGCCATCGGCACGACGCAGGTGTTCATCGGCGGCATAGCAGCGCCATTGCTGTTCGCTTCCTCCACCCAGATCAACGCCGTGGTTCCATTCGGAGTCAGCGGAACCACCGCTCAGGTTCAGGTGTTCTACCAGGGCCAGTCTATTGCCACTGCCAGCGTGCCCGTTCAGGCCGCATCGCCTGCGGTATTTTCCATGAATGGGGACGGAGGCGGCCAGGGAGCGATCCTCAACCAGAACGGCAGCGTAAACTCTCAGAGCAATCCAGCCTCGCGCGGCTCCGTGGTGGCCATCTTCGCCACCGGCGGCGGAGTAACCACGCCCGCCAGCGTGGATGGTCTTCTCACTGCCTCGGTTCCGCCTTATCCGGCGCCGGCTCTGGTGCCCGTTTCGGTCACCATAGAAGGATTGCCCGCCGAAATAAAATACGTGGGAGCGGCTCCCGGTCTGGTAGCCGGAGTCATACAGATCGACGCGGTAGTGCCGGCCAATGCACTGCAGGCCCGCTTCGATCAGGTGGTGGTCACCATCGGAGACTACGTCAGCCCGTCGGCCGTTACGGTAGCGGTTCAATAGCGCCCGCGTGCGCCCGCAACCACCTGCTATCATTGTGATCCAATGAGCGAACCACCACGCCATCAACCGTTTGTCCCGCAGAGCGTGAAAATGCGGGAATTCACTTTCAGAGCGCTGCTTCTGGGGCTGATCATGACCGTGATCCTGGGTGCGGCCAATGCATACCTGGGTCTGCACGCCGGCATTACCATCGCCGCTACTTATCCTGCGGCCGTGATTGGCATGGCAGTGTTGCGCACCATGAACGGTTCGGTGCTGGAAGAGAATATTGCCCGAACCGCGGGATCCATCGGCGAAGCGGTGGCGGCCGGCGCCATCTTCACGCTGCCCGCCTTCCTTATCTCCGGCGCGTGGCCGTCGTTCTCACCCAAAGACGCGTACTGGAAATCCACGGCACTCATGGTGGTGGGCAGCATTCTGGGCGTCCTGTTCGTATCGCTGATGCGGCGCGTGATGGTGGAAGATCCGGATCTTCCGTTTCCCGAATCGCTGGCTGCGTCTGAAATCCACAAAGCTGGCCGGCGCGGCGCGGACGCGGCGAAATATCTGTTCTATAACCTGGGCCTGGGTGCGTTGATTCAGTTTCTGGCCGAAATTCAGCTCTTCGCCAACGACAAGGATTTCCTGTTGCACGTGGGGCAACTTGGCAAGAGCGTGGTGAAGTTGGGTTCGCCCCGGCAGGCCTTGAACGCCGGCGGACTAACACTGGCTTCCGGCCCAACGGTAAGCCCTGCCTATATCGGGGTGGGCTACATTATCGGCCCCGAACTGGCGGCGTTGAACTTTGCAGGCGGCGTGCTGGCGTGGGGTTTTCTGGTTCCACTGTTGATCTTTTTCATGGGGCCGCAACTGCGGACGTTCTTGCCCGCCGGATCGCCGGATGGTTCCTGGATCGATCTGATCAACGCGGTATGGCGGTACATCGTGCGGCCCATCGCTGTGGGCGGAATGATGACGGGCGCCGCTTACACGCTGTTCCGCATGCGCAAGGGGCTCTTCGATGGCCTGAAGCGCGCGGTCACAGATTTACGCGCCACCGCCGCGCCCCAGGAAAGTATTCGTACCGAGCAGTACATGAGTTCGAAAATTGTTTTCGGCCTCATCGCCGTGATGTTCGCCTGCATGATTGCGCTGTATATCTATTTGTCGCACCAAGTGCTGGGTGGAGTGGTGGCCGCGGTTGTGATGCTGCTGATCGCCTTCTTCTTCGCGGCCGTCTCGGGTTACTTGGTGGGAACCATTGGTTCCACCAACAATCCCATTTCCGGGCTGACCCTCACCACGCTAATTATTGCGGCGCTGCTCATGGTTTCGCTGGGCGTATCGGGCCCGGGCGGCGTAGCGGTAGTCCTGGGCGTGGCGGCAGTAGCTTGCGTATCGTCGGCGGTGGCTGGCGAACTGCTGCAGGATTTCAAGGTCGGCTACATTCTGGGTGGCACGCCGCGGCGGATTCAGATTGCCGAACTGATTGCGGTTGTAGTGGCCAGCGCCGCCATGTACTGGCCGCTCTATATTCTGCAGGCGGCCAACATCAAGGGGGGCGGCATCGGATTTGGCGATCCCAAGCTTTCCGCGCCACAGGCCGGATTGATGGCTACTCTCGCTCAAGGCATCGTGGGCGGCGACATGCCGTGGCCGCTCGTTGTGGTGGGCGTCATGTTTGGCGTGGTGTTGATTATGGGACGAGTGAAGAGCCCCATGCTGGTGGCGGTGGGGATGTATCTTCCCATTAACACCACCTTCGCGATTTTTCTGGGCGGCGTGTTTCGCTGGGTGACAGACTCCATGCGCAAGCGGGCGAAGTTCAACGAAGCCCAGTCTGCCCGTGTTGAAAACGTGGGAATATTGGTGGCCTCCGGCCTGATCGCGGGCGAAGCCCTGATGGGGCTGGTGATTGCAACATTCCGTTTCTTTGAATGGCCGCTGCCGAAGATTTTTCCGGATCCCTCTTATTTCGTCGGCTCGGTCATTATTCTCTTGCTGGGCACTCTGCTGGTGAGGTTGCCGCTTTCCAAGGCCGGCAGCCCGGACGAACCGGCCCCGCCCGCGGCCATGATGTAACCGGCCATGATGTAACCGGTTATGATGCAGGCAACCGGCCCCGGCCGTGCTCCGTCTCAAACTGCAGGGAAGAAGGATCGGCCGCCAGGCGCCCCTGTTTGCGCGTCTGGTGGCTGTTCTCCTGCGTCGTCAGCACTCGATCCTTTAACATTAAGTATTGCCTCGCGTTAGTTCGTCCACCGAATCCGGCAAGACCAAGTGGCCACAGCTTTATCTGGGCGTGGCGTTCACTACGCTCGCGACATTAATCCTGGAGCTTTCGCTCACCCGCATTTTTTCGGTGGTCTTCTACTACCATTTCGCGTTTTTGGCCATCTCGATTGCGCTGTTTGGGTTGGGCGCGGGCGGATTATTTTCCTACGTTGTGGCCGGTCGCGGTGGAAATGTCTTCCACCAACTGGGCATCCTGGCGGCGGTTAACAGCGTGGCCGTGGTGGCGTCCCTGGTCTTCATCCTGACGCGCTCCGGAGAACTGGGGAATCTCACCCTGGCCGGCGTTTATTTCGCCAGTGCGCTGCCGTTCTTTTTTTCGGGCGCGGTAGTTTCCATGGCAGTGGCGGAAGGCATCCAGCGCGTGGATCGCGTGTACTTTTTCGATCTGCTCGGCGCCGCCGGTGGTTGTCTGGTTCTGGTTCCATTTCTAAATTATTTTGGCGGGCCGAACACAGTGATCACGGCGTCGGTTCTGCTGGCCGTGTCGGCTGCCATCTGGTACAACCTGGCCGGCAGTTTGCGCGGGCGTGCGGGGGCGGTTACGTTAGCCCTGGTCTTTGTGGCGCTGATGGCCTTCAACGGCAAGAGCCACCTGATCGATATTCGCTACGCCAAGGGCCATCGCATCGGCCAGGAAGCGTTCGTGCGCTGGAACCCTATCTCGCGCATCGCGCTGTTGAATCCGAAGAGCAGCGATCCGGAAATTGTGATTGACGCCGATGCCTCCACTGGCATTCCCACCTTCGACCTGCAGCATCTGACGGAGCAGCAACGCGCCAACCTGCTGCACGAGGGGCCTGGTTTTCCGTACATGCTGAAGCCCGGCGCCAAGACGCTGGTGATTGGCCCCGGTGGCGGGTGGGACGTGGCGCGCTCGCTCACCGGCGGGAGCCACGACGTGACCGCCGTTGAGATTAACCCCATCATCGCCCACACCATCATGCAGCAGCGCTTCGCGGATCTGAGCCACCGGCTGTATTTCCGGCCCGAGGTTCATTTGTTCGTCGAAGACGGCCGCAGCTTTGTCCGGCGAAGTCCAGAGAAATATCAGGTGTTGCAGGCCACCCTGGTGGACACCTGGGCATCCACGGCGGCCGGTGCGTTTGCGCTTTCCGAGAACAATTTATACACCTCCGACGCTTTTCGCGATTATCTCAATCACTTAACCGACGATGGTTTGATGGTTTTCACGCGCTGGGGTTTTGAGCCGCCGCGCGAGAGCCTGCGGTTACTTTCGTTGGCCATCGAAGCGCTCGCCCAAGTGGGTGAGAAAGATGCGTGGCGGCATGTTGTGGTGCTGCGCGACCAGGCGCAGAACATCAATGCTTTTGGCGCGCTGGATACGGTGCTGATCTTCCGCAAGCCGCTGGGCGATGCCGATATCGCGCGCGTCAAGGCGGCCCTCAGCCAAACCAAACTGCGCGCCCTGTATATTCCAGGCGACGCGCCATCGAACCAGTTCGGGGAACTGCTGCGGAGCGCGGATCCGGCGGCCTTCTGGCAGAGTTATCGTTACAACGTCACGCCTGTGGATGACGACCGGCCGTTCTTCTTTTACACCGTGCAGCCTCGGGACGTGGCGAATTTTCTGAAGCAGGGCGGCCTTTCGGCGGATTACAAGATCAATCGCGCGCTGCCGTTATTGTTTGAAGTGCTGGGAATCAGCGTGCTGGCAATTATCCTTGTGCTGGCGTTTCCGCCTTTATTGCTGGGCGAGCGTCTCCCGGCTGAAAAAGGCGTGCGTGGATTTTTGCTGTACTTTGTTTGCATAGGCGCGGGATACATTTTGATCCAGGTGGCATTGATCCAGAAGTTTGTGCTCTTCCTGGGCCATCCCACCTATGCGCTAACCGTTATCATTTTCTCGATGCTGATTTCGAGCGGCCTGGGCAGCTATTGCAGCCGCCGTTTAACCGGCGAATCCAGCGGCACTGCCCGCCTGAGCGCGGTGCTCGTCGGCGTGGCGGCCACGGTTTCCGCGCTCGCGTATCTGGCGGCTCCGGTGAGCGAATTGGGAGTGGGCTGGCCGCTGCCCTGGAAGGCGTTGGTGACGGTATGCCTGATCGCGCCGGCTGGATTCCTGATGGGCATTCCATTCCCCACCGGGCTCACTCGATTGCAACAGAGCTACCCGCGCGCGGTGCGCTGGGCGTGGGCTTTGAACGCAGCCGCCAGCGTCCTGGGGTCCGTGGCTGCCATTTGTCTGGCCATCTATATCGGTTTGCGCGCAACCGTATTGACCGGCGCGTTGTTGTATTTGGCGGCATTGACGGTGTTGCTGTTGCGAAAGGCGGCAGTGACGGTTTCCACGCCCGCCGAAGCCGCCGTTCGTTCGTAGGTCTGTTGTTATGAAACATGCGTTCTTCATCGCGATCCTGTGTGCGCCCCTGGCCTTTTCCGCGCCAACTCTCGATCCGCCGAAATTGCGTTTGGATGGGTCGGCGCAACCCCTGCGTTACGCCGTCGATCTCACCATCGTTCCCGATCGAGACACGTTTCATGGCAGCGTCGACATCAGCGTGGATGTTCGCACGCCGGCCGAAATAATTTGGTTGAACGCGATCGGCCTGCAGATTGAGGACGCGACATTTCGTTTGGAATCGGGCGACGCACTGCCCGCCAGAACGGTGCCCGGAGGCGATCAGTTCATAGGTTTTGCCTTCGACCGGTCCATTTCCGGCAAAGGTGTGCTGCATGTCGCCTATCAAGGCAAGATCAGCCGCAACAGCAGCGCGGGAATTTTCCAATTGAAGGAAGACCGCGAGACATACGTATATAGCCAATTCGAACCGACGGATGCCCGCCGCGCGTTTCCTTGTTTTGACGAGCCGAATTTCAAGGTGCCGTGGCAGATGACCCTGCACGTACCCAGGGACGATCTGGCATTGTCGAACACGCCGGTTCAATCCGAATCGGACGAGCCGAATCGCATGAAGGCCGTGCGATTCAAGCCGTCGCCTCCCTTGCCAAGCTATCTGGTGGCATTAGCCGTGGGGCGCTTCGACGTGGTGGATGCCGGACGCGTGGGCCCCACCCCAGTGCGCGTGATTGTTCCCAAAGGCAAGAGCGCGGATGCCGCGTATGCCGCCAGTGCGATTCCTCAACTGCTCAAGCTGCTGGAAGACTATGTCGGCATGCCCTTTCCTTACGAGAAATTGGATTCGGTGGTGATGCCGGTAAGCGACTTCGCGATGGAGAACGCCGGCTTGATCACTTACGCCGAAAGTTCGCTGCTGGCCGACCCTGCCAGCGAAACCATCAATCACAAACGCGAACTGGCCGGGCTCTGCGCGCACGAGATGTCGCACCAGTGGTTCGGCGACCTGGTTACCACCGCGTGGTGGAACGACACCTGGCTGAACGAGGCGTTTGCCACCTGGATGGAGCGCAAGATCCCGGGTCAATGGCAGCCCGCATGGCATCTGGACGTGGCGGCCGTGAACGCGCGCCTGGGCGCTATCCGGGACGATGAACTGGCATCGGCCCGCGAGGTTCGCCAGCCCATCGAAAACAACGACGACATCGCCAACGCGTTCGACGACATCACGTATGAAAAGGGCGCGGCGGTGATTGAAATGTTCGAGCACTGGATCGGCGAGGCCCAGTTCCGCGCAGGTGTCCAGCTTTACCTGAAGCAGCACGCGTGGGGGAACGCCACGGCAAGCGATTTTGAAGCTGCCATCGGCAGCGTTGCCGGAAAGAATGTCGCGCCTGCATTCAACAGTTTCTTGGATCAGCCGGGCGTGCCTGCGGTTTCGGCTGAACTGAAATGCGGGGCCAACGGTTCCTCCCTGGCAGTGTCCCAGACGCGTTCGCTTCCAGCTGGATCGCAAGCCCAGGCGCAGGCCTGGCAGATTCCCATCTGCGTGGCGTTTGAAGCCGGCGG
>DATHNM010000204.1:0-9801 GCA_035486095.1 Bryobacteraceae bacterium | reverse complement strand
CACCGCCAGCGTCATGATTACCGGCAGCAGAACCGCGAAAATGGCCTTGGCTCCATACAGCACCTTGAGCGCGTTCGGATTCCGGTAGCCGGCGCGGATCAGCCGCCGCTGCATCACCGTGACGTCCTTGGGTGAGGCGGGAACCATGTTGCCCAACCGCTTCACCAGGTCGTGAAATAGCAGGCTTGGATGCACCGGCGCCGCATCGTGCACGCTCATGCCGGTGCCGGCGACGCGCTCAATGGCTTCCTTCGGCTTGACATACATCTTCACGCCGGCAAAGGAAAGTACCGCGGCGAACAACAGGAAAATCACGAAACTGAATACAAGTGCCATGGCGTTAGACCTCGATATTGGTGATCTGCCGCATGATGAGATATCCAATGATCTGCAAGACCACCGCGCAGCCCAGCATGATATTGCCGGTGTCGTCCAGGAAGAAGAACCTCACATAGTCCGGATTGGTATAAAACATCAGCACCGCGACGCCGATCGGAATGCTGCTCAACGCGATTCCCGTCATCCGTCCATGCGCGCTGATGGCGCGAATGCGGCCCCGCAACTTGAAGCGTTCCCGGATCACGTAGGCCAGCTTGTCCAGGATCTCCGCCAGATTGCCGCCCGTGCGCTTTTGCAGCAGCACCGCGGAAACGAAGAAGTGCACGTCCAGCGAGGGTACCCGCTTGGCCAGCTTCTGCAGCGCCACATCCAGCGGCAAGCCCAGATTGTGCTCCTCGAAAGTGCGGCGGAATTCGCCCGCCAGCGGTTCTTGAAATTCGCGGTGAATCATTTCGAGCGACACCGAGAAAGCATGTCCGGCGCGCATCGACCGTGATACAAACTCCAAACTGTCGGGAAACAGTTCCTCGAACCGGTTCATGCGAGCCTTGCGCTTGCGGAGCACAAAGAGCACCGGCAACGCGCCTGCCACCAGCGCCGGCAGATAGGAGAAGCGATGGAACTGATCAGGCAGCAGCACCCACGCCAGCGCCCACACCGCCACCACCGCCAGCAAAGAGGTGTTCACCAGCCGGTGCGTGCTCCACTTCATCCCGGCCTGCTCCAACAACTCCTGCAACTTGCTTTGGAGTTGGAAGCGCTGCAGGAACTTGGTGGCCAGCAGGACGTTGCGTTCCTCGGTATGGATCAGCGAGCCGCCCGTGCCGGGAGCAGCCTTGGCCGCCTTGGTCTTGCTGGTGCCGATCAGCCGGCTCTTGAGCTTGTCGAGATCCGAGTGGCGGAACGCGTTCGAGCAGATCCACCAGATGACCAGGGCGCAAGCCCAGACCGCGACGGCGATCATTACAAACATGGCGTCAAACCTCCACCACCTCGTCAAACAAGTCCGCTCGCAGGCGAATACCGGCCGCCAGCAGCTTTTCGTAAAACTTGGGGCGAATGCCGGTGGCGGCGAACCGTCCCACCACACGTCCATCCGGATTCAGGCCGCGTTTTTCGAAAACGAAGATGTCCTGCAACGTAATTACTTCGCCTTCCATCCCGGTGACCTCGGTCAGATTGACCACGCGGCGCGAACCGTCGCTCATACGGGAGGCCTGCACCAGCAGGTGCACGGCGCTTGAGATCTGCTGCCGGACCGACACCAACTGCATATTGGCGCTGGCCAGCGACACCATCACTTCCAGACGGGAAATCGCGTCGCGCGGGCTGTTGGCGTGGACCGTGGTCAGCGATCCATCGTGACCCGTGTTCATGGCCTGCAGCATGTCCAGAGCTTCCTCGCCGCGGACTTCGCCCACCACAATGCGGTCCGGGCGCATACGCAGACTGTTGACCAACAACTCGCGCTGCCGTACCGCACCATGGCCCTCCAGGTTCGGGGGGCGGGTTTCCAGGCGCGCCACGTGCGGCTGTTTTAACTGCAATTCAGCGGCGTCTTCAATGGTGACGATGCGTTCCTTGGGCGAGATGAACGCCGACAGCGCGTTCAGCAGCGTGGTCTTACCGGCGCCGGTTCCACCCGCGATGATGATGTTCATCTTGGCTTTGACGGCCGCTTCGAGCAGCTCCATCATGCCGGGCGTCATGGCGCGGCGGTCCACCAGGTCTGGCGGCATCAGCTTATCCGTCGAAAAACGGCGGATCGACAACAGAGGCCCATCCACCGCCAGCGGTGGAATGATCGCATTCACGCGCGAGCCGTCGCTCAGCCGCGCATCCACCATGGGATTGGATTCGTCCACCCGGCGCCCCACCTGGGACACGATCTTGTCGATGATGCGCAGCAGATGCTGGGCATCCCGGAAGGTGACGGTGGTCAATTCGAGCAGGCCCTTGCGCTCGATGTAAACCTGCTTATGGGTGTTGACCAGGATGTCGGAAATGCTGGGATCCTGCAACAGCGGCTCGAGCGGGCCGAGTCCGAAAACTTCGTCCAGAACCTCGTCGCAGATCTGTTGCTTTTCAAGTGAGCTGAGTAGCGTCGGCTCGGAATCGATCAGCGATATGAGCGCCTGCCGCACCTCGCTTCGCACCCGCTGGTTATCAATGCTGGCCAGGGCCTCCAGATTGATCTTGTCCACCAGCTTGCGATGGAGGGTGAACTTCAGCTCCTGATATTCCGGCTTCAGCGCACCGCGGGACTTGCCGCCGTTTTTCAACAGGCGCTGCTCCCAGCTGATTTGCGGCGCCGATTTGGTATCGAGATTAGGAAACATAAATCGTCACTACACAGTCCTTCACTGCAAAACCTTCACTGCAGCGGCCGGCATTCGGCCGTCTGGCACTACACTGTCGATGTCGCCACCCGCAGGTCCGGCAAAGCCGCTCGTTTGCGATCCTGACCTCCGCCCCCCGACAGCCGGTTGGCCAGGCTCTCCACCGCTCTGCCGAGCTCGGAGTGTCCATCCACCGGCTGGCCCAGCGTCACGGCCCGGTGGAGCGAAAAATAGTCGTTCGGAATCCGCGCGTCGATCGCGCAGTTGAATAAACGTTCGATATCCGACCCGGCGATTTCGTCGCGCCGGTCGATGCGGTTCATCACAATCTGGAAGCGTTCCTTGGGAAAACCCAACTGATCGAGAAGATTCACGGCCTTGCGCGCCAGGTGCAGGCTCGGCAACTCCGGTGTCGAGACCAGATAGGCGCGGTCCGATTCGGAGATCGTCATCAAGCTCAGCCTTTGAAAAATCACCGGAAGGTCGATCACCACCCACTCGTAGTTCATGCGGGTGTATTCCATCACCGCGTGCAGGCGGGCGGCCTCGATCGGCCCGGCATAGGGAGTTTCAGGCGCCGGCAGGATATCCACGCCGTCCGCCACCGCGACACAGGAGGCCCAAGCCCCGTCCTGCAGCCGGTCCGCCATCTGCAAGGCGTCCAGCAGGGATTTGGTGTTGCTGAGCTTCAGGTAAAAACCGATCATGCCTCCCATGAGGTCGAAATCGGCCAGCAAAACGCGCTGCGAGGTGGTGCGGCGTAATGCGAATGCCGCCTGGGCCGCCAGTGTGGAAGCGCCCGAGCCCGGTTTGGCGCTCGAAAACGCCACGATCGATCCCGGCTCGGCTTGTTCCATTGCGCTGGGCTGTAACAGACGGTGCAGCCGCGCCACTGCGTCGTTTTGCGTTTGGACGTCGAATGGGGCATACAGAAATTCGCTGGCTCCGCTGCGCAGACAGCGCAGTATCGCATCGGAGTCATTCCGCACATGCAGCCCGACCACGTGCGCCCGCAGGTTGAGCGATGAAACGCAGCGAATCAACTCGCAGGCCTGGTCCAGATCGCTAGCCAAATCGAGCAGGATGACATCCGGCTTGGTCTGACGCACCCGGATCTCGAGCGTCTGCAGCGTAGGATAAGACTTGAACTCGGAAAGGATCTGAAAGGAACGGGTGCGCTCCAGCGCGGACGAGAGCTGGGCCGCCAGCTCGCGATCGGGAATGATCGCCAGCGCGGTCAAAACTGGTCCCCGGCCCGTCATCTCGCCCTCCTCCCGTTTCTCATTCCTTCCAGCTCCTACTTGGACTTCGCCTTGACCGGGAACGCGTCGGATGAACCAGGCGTCACCGGCACCAGGAAGGGTCGCGGCGTCGGCACGCTGGGCTTGGCGTCGCCCGGTTGCAGCGGCATCGTGATCTCGGGCGTGACCATCACGATCAGCTCTGTGTCGCTGCGATCGAATTCCTTGCTCTTGAACAGGTTTCCTAAAATCGGCAGGCTCGACAAGAACGGTATTTTCGAAAGTGTTTCGGTCACCTGTTTGTCGATCAGACCGGCGATGACGAAACTTTGTCCTTCACCGAGCTCGATGTTGGTCTCCATCTTGCGGGATGACAGCGCGGGAATGGTGAACCCGTTGAATGACAATGCATTGGTGTAATCGAGCGCGGAAACTTCCGGCTTCACGTGCAGCCGAATATTGTTATTCCCGGTGATGTTCGGGGTGAAGGTCAGCCGCACGCCATATTCTCGAAATTGAATGGTGACGGCGCCCGAATTCGCGCCTCCCTGCAGGACCGGGATGGGAAATTCGCCGCCCACCAGGAAGCTGGCTTCCTTGCCATCGCTGGTAATCAGGGTAGGCTCATCCAACGTCTGCAGCAGGTTGCGTGATTCCAGCGCCTGGATCAGGGCACCCAGGTTGAGGTCTGGACGGAAAGCGAAAATATTCAGAGCGTTGGAAATGCTGAAAGTGGAGTTGGCCGACAGGCTGCCCGATTGTATAGTGCTCGGCGAAGGCGCCTGGAACTGTCCGGTCGTGATGCGGCCAATGGTGTTGGTAGCGCCGGTCGAAAGCAGGTTGACGGCGAACTGGTTCGATGCGGAGCGGTCCAGTTCAGCAAACTTGACACGCAGCAGGATCTGCCTCTCAACCGGCTGTTCGGCAATTTGCAGATCATTCACCACCTGTTTTGCGAAGGGCGCCGCGAGCGCGGTGGCCCGGTCCCCGATATCCTTATTCGCCACCATTCCGGTGAGCGACAGCGAATCACGCGAAGATTGAACGTGGATATCCTGCGACGGGAAGGTGTCTTTGAGCAGCTTGCGCAAGGGCTCTAAATTCTGCTCCACGGTGATGTTGTAAAAGTTGCGCTGGCCGGTCTTGCTCCAGACCACCAGGGTTACGGTTCCAAAAGACTTGCCATGCACCAGGACTTCGCGGCCGGTAACGGGGGAAGCGTCGGCGATGTCTGGATTGCTGGTGGAAATCCGCGCGATGTCCGACGGATAGTCAATGACGATACTCTTCCCAATCGTCAGGCGAATCTCTTCCGGGCCGGTCTGGGCGAAGAGTCCGCCTACGGTGCCCCAAGCCAGCAGTCCAGAGAGAATGTACAGCCGTTTCATTGATCGCATGGTTTACTTACCCCCGCCCGCACCGAGTCCCACTACTTCCACGCTCTTGGTGGTTCCGCGAATCACCACGATCTGGTCGGGCGGCGGAGGGGGTGGCGGAGGCGCAGCGGCCACTACCACGGGTCTCGGCCGGGGCCGTGACGGCGCGCTGTTCTCGGGAACCTTTTTATGCACCGCTCGCTCGCCGTATAATTCGGCAATATCGCGACCGGGAGTTTTTTCAATCGTCTGGTCGCTACCGTTTCTGAGGACTAGCTGGATGCGTGCATCGGCGCTCGCCAGAGTGAGCGTCTCGGCTTGCTCCGGGGTTCCGAGTAAGGTGACGGTGGGAGCGGGCATGGCTTGGCCCCGCGCGTCCGGCTGCATCACGGTCCCCGCCGATAGCACCAGCAGATTCTGCAACTGCACCGGCGTGGCGGTGACTGAATTCTCGGAATTGGGAGGATGGCCGGTAACCAGCACGTCTACCCGCATTCCCGGCAGCACAAAACCGGCAATGCCGGTGACATCGTTCACCCGCAACGTGACCGCGCGCATGCCAACCGGAATCACCGGCGCCAGCCCCACTCCGCTACCCCGCGCCGCGAGCCGTCCCTCGAGCACCGGCTCGTCCATCAGGACATTGCTGATCAACGGGCGATCAATCACTTCCTCGGGCTTGGCAAAAGCGCCTTTGGGGAAGGCCGACGACGGAGTCTTGCCCAGCTTGATATCGGCCGGCTTGACCGTCGTTCCCACCGACAATGGCCTGGCGGCCAAAACGATGTCCTTCAAATCGGTCGCTTCGGCGGCCTTCTTCGGGCTGCCGGCGCGAGCCGCCATCTGGTAGAACACGCTCGATATCACGAGCGCGAACAACAGACTCACGCCTAATACCGTCAGAAATCTACGATCCATATCACTCTCTCCCGCCTTCGATCGTTAACTGCAATGCCGCGCCGCATCCGACAGAATGCAGCGTCATGTCGCTCCCACCAGGCTCAACCAGACCCCCGCCGCAATCGCGGGAGCGTAAGGGATGCTGTCCACTCTCTGGCCCCGTTGGCCGGCAGAGGCGGCAGCGGCGCTTCCCGAAGATTTCCGGCGCACCCACAGATCCCGCAGAGTGCTGCCGGCGATGACGGCCAGCGCCATTACCCCGCCGCAGCCGGCGGTCCACAGTGCAGCTTCAAAAAGTTGCTTGGCTCCCAGCAGCGCCCCGAAGCCCGCCATCAACTTCACATCTCCCCCGCCCATGCCACCCAGCAAATAGAAAATCAGGAACACGCCCGCGCCGGCCAACGTGCCGAGCAGCGACGACCCGGTGCCGCGCCAGCCATGCTGCACCGTCTGCAAAACCAAACCGCTCGCCAGCGCCGAACCAGGAATCCAATTGGAGATCTGGCGGCGCCTGAGATCGTCGATGCAGGCCGCAATCCCCACTCCTCCCGCCAACAGGGCCACTGCCGTCACCGGCCGTCCCCCTTGCCGAACTGTTTGCCCCGTGCCTGTGCCACACCCGCACTCATTTCCGATGTCTCCGACAATCCCGGCGCCCGCTTGGAGGCCGCCGATTCCTTCGGGGAACTCTTGCCGAACCGGTCCGCTCGAAACAGCAGCGGTGCAAGAAATCCTGCCTGCAGCGCAAATTCGGCCAACGCTTTACCGGAAGGCAGCCGCCAGCTTCCCGCATCCAGCCACTCCACAGGCATCTTGGGTATGCTCGGCATCTGTGGCATGCCCAACTTCCCCACCGCGCTGGGAACCCCGGCGGTCCGGTCTCCAACACTCCCCCTGACGGAACCTGGCGGGTTCTGATTGCTTCTCATCCGGTCGCTCTCCCTGCCTTATAGCTTCGGCAAACTGGGAGGTTTTCATTAGCCTAAACACTAGGTTTTCTTTAGTACGCGCGATGCAGGCTGAGGCGTCGAACTACCTAGTTACGCGGGGTTTGGCGACTTAGCCGCTGGAACAGTATGACCTTGGTATCGTCCTGTACCACCCGCCAGGACGGGTCCAACTTCAGCATCGATGCCAGGGGCCAATCCACCGGCAACAAAGCCACATCAAAGCCGTTGCGGTTCACGATCGCGCGCCAGTCATACGCGCCTTGCATTAGGTGGAGATACTCCTGCCCGAATTTTTCCCCGTAGAAATCACTACGACCATCTACATACACCTTCTGGCGAGGATAAAAACTGTAGATGATGTAGTCCCCCCATTGGTCCGGAGTCAGCAAACGGCCCGATGCCACCAGGCCAGCGTGCCGGTGGACCATGGCAGTGGGAAACACCTCGCTCGGGAAGTCCCGCGGCCATTTCAGCGGCGCGTCCAGCACCGCCAGGGTCAGGATAAACAGGGCCGGCCAGACGCTGGTCCGGCGAAAGCCGGGCGCCAGGTCCGCGCCTAACTGATGAAGAATCCGCAAAGCGGAAGACTTCTTCATCCCCTCCACCCCCGCTCGCCACCAGACGCTAATCTCGCAGGCGATCAACGGAGCCGCAACCGTGGCATAGAGCGGAGCATGCCGCACGCTGATGAGCGAGGAGTGGGCCAGGAACACGATCCACAGCGCTTCGGCGAACAGCCGCCGGCGGATCAGGAAGCCGCTGGCGATCAAACCGGCCAGCAGCAGCACTTCAAATTGCAGCTGGCCTTCGGAGCGAAAAGTGGGCGCCTGAAACTCCTGCACGATGTTCTTGATCCAATCGGCACGCAGGTATTCCAGAATATGAACGTGCAACTGGTATCCATAGGGATTCGCCAGCGATGCCAGCGAGCATCCCGCCAGCAACGTGGCGTACCGGCGGATTTGCGGCCAGCCCGGCAGTTCCCGCCAGGGCTGGTTCACGCGCGCAGCCAAAGCCATTTCGATCCCGTAAGCCAGCAGCAGCAATCCCAGGCAAGCCAGGAAAATGACGAAGCCGCCATGCAGGTTCGTCCAGAGCGCGGTGAGTGGGATGAGCGCCCACAGCCAGCGCGTGTTTTCACGCCGGTCTGCTTCCACCACCCACAGGCACACCGGCAGCAGCAGCAGCGTGAATAGGTGCGGACGCGCCAGGAAGTGCATCGACGATGCGCCCACTGCCAGCAGCGTGGTAAACGCCGCCACCAATGCGTTGGCGCCCCGCCACAAGGTGTAGCGCAAAATCAAAGTAGCGAACAGAGCGATCATCGCTCCGGCCAGCAACACGATAGCCTTCAGTCCGCCCAGCTGGAAAGATACGGCGTATGTCACGTCGGTCAGCCATTCCCAAGCGAACCAGGGAGCGCCGGGGCGCGAGAATGAGAACAAATCCCGAGTCGGAACGCTATGCTGTTCCAGAATGTATTGGCCGGTGCGGATGTGCCACCCTGTGTCGCCGTCGCCCAGCAACGATATCCAGCCGCTTGCGCCGGAGATGAACAGCCACACGATCAGCGCGATAAAGAAGCAGTCGGAAACAGACGGCGTAGCAATCCGGGCCAGCCCCCGCACCGCAGCCGCGCCGAAGATACCGGCGTGCCCGCTTCCAATGGACTCTGGCGGATGCGTGGAGGTTGCCAAGGTGACGCCGATTCGTGCGGGACCCCTGGTCCCTTGGAAAGTAATCGTCCCCCCATCCCACTTGCATTAGCGCCGCGCCCAATTAACTAGGCTCAACACCTTATGCAGGCTACCGGCCCTCCCTGACGATAAACAAAACAGAACATCATGAGCAGCAGTGCGATCACGCCGGCTTTTCCGCAGCCCATATCCAGCCGGCCCGCGGGAACCAATTGGATCATCTCGCGCCGCGACGACCTGCTATGGTTTATCGGGCCCGCAGCCATCAGCTACCTGGCCCTGGGTTTAATGGCCGCCGGGTTCCCCATCACCCCCATTTACCTGACGTGGTTCCTGTTCGTGGATGGGCCGCATGTGATGGGCACGGTCACGCGCACCTATTTGGACAAGCGCGAGCGACATCGCCTGGGATGGTTCCTGTGGGTCATCGTTCCGTTCTCGTTGGTTGGTCCGCTGATGGTGTGGGCGGGTCAATCGTCTCTCTTCTACCTTTTTGCAGTGTGCTGGCAGCACTACCACATCGCCAAACAGCATGTCGGCTTCATGATGCTGTGGAAGGCCAAGAACAAAGAGCGCGATCCTTTCGATCTGAAGCTGGACCGCTGGTTCATGCTGGCATCCACCGTTCTTCCGCTCGCTATCTTCGTCCTCAAAACCAGGCTGATGGATTGGCGTCCAGTGCAGTGGATTGAATGGGCGGCGATGGGGGCTTACGGGATATTCGCCCTCATTTATGTGGGGCGCCAGCTGCAAAAGTTGCGCGCCGGCGTGCCTCTGAACGCTCCCAAGCTGATGTTGCTGGCGGTTCTGGTGCCGTTGCAATGGATCGCGTTTCTCTATGCGGCCAGTTTCGGAGCCGACGGAATACTAAGAGCGGGAATTACACTTGGCCTGTTTCACTCTTTCCAATATCATCGCCTCATCTGGTTTCATAACAAGAACCGTTATTCCACGCCGGG
>DATHNM010000203.1:0-6113 GCA_035486095.1 Bryobacteraceae bacterium | reverse complement strand
CGCTGAATGGTCTCAGAGACCGATTGCGGGTCCACCCCCAGAATCGCATAGTGGTCTTGAAGCTTGGTGTCGGCTGTGGTTGCCATGATCTGTCTGGCATATCGGCAGAAACGCCCGAAACCGTGCGATTTTGCTGAAACGCCGGATCTTAGCTCGAAACCGGCGTCCGCGCCAGCGCCCGGTTCAGCGTGCTGATGACCGATTCTCCCGCGCGCTTTGGCTCCGCCTGAACAGCGGCGATGGCCGTGGTTTTAATGAAAGCCATGACATCCTCAGGCAGCGGGCGCTTGCTTTCGAGGAAATCCATGCCATCCACCGTGATCTGGAGGCTGCTCTTGTCGTCGCTGGCCGCCAGGCCCCGCTGCTTGAGATACCACAGAGCGGAACTCAATTCCTCGGCCGTGGCCTCTACAATCAATTCCAGGTGACGCATCGAAAAGCTGGGCGCGGATGGTTTGCTCAGCCGCCTATCGTACAGCACGCACAGAATCGCAGCCCGCCGTAAAGCCTCCCGCCCCAACGCGTCAAAGAATTCCACGCCCCGGAACTTGGGCCCCGCTTCCTCCTGGCCAACGCCTTTCAGCTTGTCGAATATCGCACGCAGTTGCGGGTCAGACAGCGTCTGATAGGCCGTGTTAACGGACTCGAACATCTCCGCGTCGGCGGTGGCGGAATTGTTCGGGTAATACTTTTGAGCCAGCTTGGCGTACGCCCGCTGGATGGTGTCCGAATCCGCCTTCGGGTCGACCCCCAGAACTACATAGTGATCTTGATACTTGCCGGCGAGTGGGGCTGACATGGTCTACCAGACCATCGCCTGAAACGAAGTAAAACTTCCTCGGTGAAAGTCCCTATGGGGTTCTAGGGTTCCTGGGGGATACTTCCATCGCCCGCATAGTCCGTCTGCGATAATGGTCCTGCCCGCGCTCATGCACCGCCCTGCCGATATTTTTGTCGAACAAAACCAGGACCGCCTGCTCGATGAACTGAAAGATTTTCTCCGAATCCCCAGCATCAGCACCCTTCCCGAGCACCAGCCCGACATCGCGGCCGCCGCCGGGTTCGTAGCCGCCAGCCTACGCCGCGCGGGGCTCGAGAATGTCCAGATCATCCCCACCTCGGGCAACCCGCTCATCTACGGCGATTGGCTGCACGCCCCAGGCAAACCCACTGTCCTTTGCTATGGACATTACGACGTCCAGCCGCCCGATCCACTGGAGTTGTGGCATTCGCCGCCCTTTGAGCCCGCCGTTCACGACGGCAACATCTACGCCCGCGGCGCCTCTGACGACAAAGGGCAGATGTACATGCATATCAAGGCCGCCGAAGCATTATTCGCGGTGCATGGCGGCAAACTGCCTATCAATCTCAAGTTCCTGATCGAAGGCGAAGAAGAGATCGGCGGAGCATCCATCAGCAAGTTCGTGGCGGAAAATTCCACCAAACTCAAGGCCGACGTCGCGCTGGTCTCCGATACCCAGCTTTACGCGGAGGGTCTGCCAACCCTGTGCATCGGGCTGCGCGGCCTGGTTTATATGGAAATCGAAGCCACCGGCCCGGATCGCGATCTGCATTCCGGACTGTACGGCGGCGCCGCGCCGAACCCCATTCATGGCCTCCTGGAATTGCTCGGCCGCTGTAAAGACGCAACCGGTTCCATCCGAATTCCAGGTATGTACGATGATGTCGTGCCTCCGGCCAGCGTGGAGCGGGAAAGCTGGAAGCAGCTTCCGTTCAACGAATCGGAGTTCCTGCGGCGCGAAGTGGGTGCGACGGAACTGACCGGTGAAGCCGGCTATTCGGTGCTGGAACGTGTGTGGGCGCGCCCCACCATGGAGGTTCACGGCATCGCCGGCGGGTTCACCGGCGCTGGCTCGAAGACCGTCATCCCGTCCAAGGCGGTGGCCAAGGTTAGCTTTCGCCTGGTGCCGCATCAGGATCCTGAAAAAATCCTCAAGTCGTTCCGCGACTTTCTGCATTTCAACGCGCCTCCCGGCATCCGCATTGAACTGCGGGTTTTAAGCGCCGCGCCGGCCGTCCTGGTGGATCCCGATCATCCCGCGATTCGCATCGCGGCCCAGGCGTTTGCCGACATGCTTGGTAAACCCACCGTTCTTACCCGCAACGGCGGCTCTATTCCGGTGGTTGGCGATTTCGCCACGCACCTCGGCGTCCCAACCATTTTGATGGGTTTTGGCCTCCCTGACGACGGCTTACATTCGCCGAACGAGAAGTATCGAATCGGCAATTATTACACCGGCATTATGACCATCGCGCACTTCTTCGAACTGATGGGAAAGTAACGGTTTTTTGGCGACAAAAATTGACAATCCGGCGCCGGCTGAAAGCGTGGTCCGGTCGGCGGGGTTGGTCTCGGTGGCCATGGCGATGTCCCGTGTCACCGGGCTGCTGCGCGAAATCGTCATGGCTCGCCTGTTCGGCGCCGGCTTCGTCTACGATGCTTTCCTGCTAGGCTTCCGCATTCCCAATCTTACGCGCGATCTGTTCGCCGAAGGCGCGCTCTCCTCCGCCTTTGTCCCCATCTTCACCCAGACGCTGGAGCACAAAGGACGCCGGGAAGCTGCCCAGTTGTCCAACCTGGTGGGTACCGCACTGATTATTGTTGTCGGACTGTTCTGTCTGGCCGGCATTGTCTTCACGCCCGCCTGGGTGAATCTGCTGGCCTCCGGTTTCCATCAGGTGCCCGGCAAGTTCGAACTGACGGTCAAGTTGACGCGCATCATGTTCGCCTTCCTGCTTCTGGTGGCGCTGGCCGCGCAAGCCATGGGCGTGCTGAACGCCTGCAACCGTTTCGCCGTTCCCGCGCTGGCCTCCACATTTTTTAACATCGGATCGGTCACATTCGGCTTGATCCTGGGCTACGTGCTGGGGCCGCACCTGGGCATTGATCCCATAACGGGCATGGCCATCGGAGTGGTGCTGGGCGGCGCTCTGCAGCTGGCCTGGCAACTGCCATCGCTGCGCGCTGAAGGCTTCCGTTTCCGCCCGGCGCTGGACTGGAATCATCCACTGCTGCGCAAGATCTTCCGCCTGATGGGTCCTGCCATCCTCGGTAATGCCGCGGTACAGATCAATGTGCTGGTCATCACCAACTTCGCCTCCCGCATTCCCGGTAATGGCCCGGTAAGCTGGCTGGGCTATTCGTTCCGCTTCATGCAGCTCCCGCTGGGGCTCTTCGGTGTCGCTATTGCATCCGCCACGCTTCCTTCCATCTCGCGCAGCGCCGGCATTGGCGATTTCGCTGAATTTCGCCGCACGCTCTCCAGATCGCTCGGCATGGTCTTTTTGTTGACGGTGCCCTCTTCGGTTGGGCTGATCGTGCTGGGCCGCACCATGATCGGCGCCATCTATCAGGGTGGCAAGTTCAGCGCTTATGACACCGAGCAAACCGCGCTCGCCCTCTCTTGTTACGCCCTCGGGCTGGCCGGATACTCCGCCCTCAAGGTGCTGAATCCCGCGTTCTACGCGCTGCACGATGCGCGCACGCCCATGATCGTCAGCCTGCTCTCCATCGTGGTGAATTACTTCACCGCCAGCCTGCTGTTTCGTCACTCCGGCTTAGGCCACGCGGGCCTGGCGCTCTCCACCGCGGCGGTGGCCACTTTCGGGGGTGTGGCGTTATTCCTGATTCTGCGCAACCGCATCGGCGGCATCTACGGCCGCAATTTAATGGATAGCGTGTGGAAAATCATTGTTGCATCCGCCGTCATGGGTGCGGCCGTTCTGCTTTCCAGCCGGGCCATTGAAGGAGTGCTCGGCGCCGGCCGCCTGGGGCGCCTGGTGGATCTGGCTGCGTCCATCCCGCTTGGGCTGCTGGTCTTCTACGCGGCCTGCCGCATCCTGCGGGTGACTGAACTAGAGCTGGCCACGCGTGCCCTCTTTCGCGATAATCGCCTTTCGGATCTGGCCTAGCGGCGCGCGAACAGTTCCGCGAGATGTTACCATAGACCCCAGAGATGACCGTTGAAATTGAGCAGGTCACCCGCTTGCAATCCCTGGATCTGAGGATTGTAGAGTTGGAGCGGGAAGTCGCTACCTTACCAAAGCACATCGCGCAAATTGAAAAGGCACTGGACTCGCATCTGCGCCGGTTAGAGGCAGACCGCGCCGCCCTGGTCGCCAACCAAAAAGAACGCAAGCAGCTGGATGACGACGTGAAGGTGGAGAACCAGAAAATCTCCAAGCTTCGCGATCAGATGCTGGGCGCTAAAACCAACGAGCAATACCGCGCCTTTCAGCACGAGATCAGCTTCTGCGAAGCCACCATTCGCAAGGCCGAGGATCGCCAGTTGGATCTGATGGCGGAATCGGAGCCCCTGGACGCCAATGTCAAAAAGGCGGAAGCCGCGCTGAAGGAAGAAAAGCAGCAGGTGGAATCCGAAAAGGCGCAGGCTCGCGAGCGCACCGGCATCGATCAGAAACTGCTGGACGAGCTGAGAGCCGAGCGCCAGCAATTGGTGGCCGGGCTCAAGAAGCCCACTTATTCAGCTTACGAACGTATTCGCAAGAAGTGGCACGGAGGGTCGGCTGTGGCCGAAGTCACCGGCGGCCGTTGTTCCTCGTGCCAGATCCTGCTGCGCCCTCAGTTTTTCCAGGACCTGCGCAATAGTGGAGAGATGATGTTCTGCGAAAGCTGCGGCCGCATTCTCTACTACAATCCGCCAGTCAGTTTCGAAATGCACGTAGCCACGCACCCCACCCACTAGTTGGTGGCGCGCGCACTCCTCTGTGCCGCGTTCACACTGGTGTGAACGCCCTGAGTTACCATTCTGATGATGGTTCGCGCCGCCCTTCTTTGCATTCTTTTATCGTTCTCGCTCTCCGCCCAAACCACCATCATTCGTCTCGGCACCCTGGTCCCCAAAGGCTCCCGCTGGCACGAAATCCTGTTAAACATGGGCGAGGAATGGAAGAAAGCCTCGGGCGGAAAAATCGAGCTGAAGATCTATCCCGGCGGCGAGCAGGGCGACGAACCCGAAATGGTCCAGAAGCTTCGCATCAAGACGCTACAGGCGGTGGCGCTCTCAGGCGCCGGCCTCAGCGGCATCGATCCCGACGTCGCCGCATTGCAGGTCCCCATGATGCTCTCGTCTTATGAGGAGCTGGATTACGTTCGCGATCGCATTTCTGATCGCCTGGAAAAAGGCTTGGCGCAGCGCGGATTCATCGTGCTGAATTGGGGCGACGCAGGCTGGATTCATTTCTTCACCAAACAGCCCGCCACGCGTCCCGACGACATTCGCCGCATGAAGCTGTGCGTCCTGCAGGGCGATACCGCCACGTTCCAGCTGTACAAGATCAACGGTTTTCTCCCCGTTTCACTCGCCGCCACCGACATTCTCACCGGCCTGCAAACCGGCCTGATCGATGCTTTTCAAGCGCCGCCCCTGGTGGCCCTGGGCAACCAGTGGTTCGGCGGTGCGAAGAACATGCTCGACATCCAATTCGCGCAACTGGTGGGCGCTACCGTCATTTCTAAAGACGTCTGGGACAAGATCCCCGCGCCGGTGCAAAAAGAGATGCTGGCTTCGGCGCGCACCGCCGGCGTCGCATTGCGCGAAGAAATTCGCAAATCGGAAGCTGGTTCCATTCCGCTGATGCAGCAATTCGGGCTGAACGTTGTGCATGCCGACCCCAAGGCCGTTGCCGAATGGCGTCAACTGGCCGAAGGCATCTGGCCCAAGCTGCGCGGCGGCGCCGTGCCGCCCGACCTGTTCGACGAAGTGAAACGCCTGCGTGACGATTACCGCAAGACGCACCACGTGGCCCAGTGAGCGCGACTCTTCCCGCTGAAACTTCCGGTCCCGCCACGCCCCTGCAACTTTTCGAGGATTCATTCTCCATCCTCGCCCTCTCTCTGATGACCGCGCTGCCGGTCATCGAAATGGTGGCGCGGCAATTCCGCTGGTCCGGCATTCCCGGCTCGGCGGTCATCGTCCAGCAGCTCACCCTGTGGATCGGAATGCTAGGCGGTATGCTGGCTTCCAGATCCGGCCGCCTGCTCGGACTTTCATCGTCCAGCTTCCTGCCCGAATCCTGGCTCGCTCCCGCGAAAATCTTCTGGAGCGCCGCGCTGGCCGCCGTCTCCACCT
>DATHNM010000202.1:0-4011 GCA_035486095.1 Bryobacteraceae bacterium | reverse complement strand
ACATCACCAAGGGAAGCGCGGGCGAACAACTGGCTGCCATCGGGCTGATGAAGGAAGCAGGCATTGTCGCCATCTCTGACGACGGCCGCCCAGTGATGAACGCCCGCGTCATGCGGCGCGCCATGGAAACCGCGCGCTCTTTCGGCCTTCCGGTAATCGATCATTGCGAGGACCTGCACCTCAGCGCGGGCGGTGATATGAACGAGGGCGTCCCCAGTGTCCGCCTCGGGCTGCGCGGCATTCCAGCCGCTTCCGAGGACGTGATGGTGGCACGCGACATCCTGCTGGCCGAGCTGACCGGCGCGCGCTTTCACGTGGCGCATATTTCTTCGCGCCATTCGGTGGAAATGCTGGCCTTCGCCAAGGCGCGCGGCTTGCCCGTCACCAGTGAAGCCACGCCTCATCATTTCGCTTTGAACGATAGCGACATGCCGCCCTACGACAGCAATTTCAAAATGAAGCCGCCGCTGCGTTCCGCCTGTGACGTTGGGTCCATTACGGAAGGCATCATTTCGGGCGCCATTGACGCCATCGCTACCGATCATGCTCCCCACGCGGGCAGCGAAAAAATGCAGGAGTTCGAACAGTGCCCCTTCGGCATCCTGGGCCTTGAGACCGCCATCGGAATAACCCTGGAACGGCTGGTGCATCCTGGAAAAATCACGCTGATGCGCATGATTGAGCTGTTCACCACCGGTCCCGAGGGTGTGTTGAATCTCAATCGCGGGCGCCTTGCCATCGGCTCACCCGCCGACGTCACACTCTTCGACACGGAACGTTCCTGGACTTACGACGTCAATCGATCGGCGTCGAAAAGCCGCAATTCACCTTTTGATGGCCGCGTTTTCCGCGGAGGTCCGGTGGCTGCCATCGTCAATGGAAAAGTCGTTTGGGTCGCGGATCACGTGGGACTGGGCGTCCCGGCGGCCTTACAATAGCGCCGGCAGCTTTGAGATAGTGCCTACAGCCTTAAGATAGAGTACAGTTACTACAGCCTTGGACCCCTCATTTCGTCATCGCCAGATTCCCGGCCGCCAAAGTCGCGGCGGATGCTTGTGGTACGGCATCGTTGTCGTGGTTCTCTTTGTGGCGCTGCGCTGGCTGTGCAGCTGGACCATCGATTATCAGTGGTGGCAGGAAATGGGGCAGCTGCACACCTGGTACAGCATTCTGGCCTATAGCGTGATTCCGGCCATCGGCGCCACCATCGTAGCTTTTGTTGTCTTCTGGTTCGCGCACTCGCTGGCGCTCAAACAGGCCCACGTCCGTCTGCGCGAACATCCGCTGTACGCAAAACTCACGGCGCTCGGCATCTTCCTGCTGGCCGTGATCGTGGCGCTTTCCGCCCTCGACACCTGGACCGTGGTTCGCTACTTCGGCGGGCGCGATCTGGGCGGCGCCGCCACTGCCTGGCACGATCCCGTCTTCGGCAATCCACTGTCTTTCTATTTGTTCAAAATTCCGTTTTATTCCGATCTGTTGGGTCTGCTGCTGGCCATTGTTGTCCTGGGCGCCTTGATTTATTGGGTTGCCGAACGAGGCTGGGAACTTACCGGGCGCGTCGGTGATTGGAAGAATGTTCAGGAAATTAATGTTACACAGCTGAACCTGGCGGGTGCGCTCAAGAGCAATTTCCTGCGCGGGCTGGGCGCCGTGTTTCTTCTTTCCCTGGCAGTACGATTTTTCCTGGCGCGCTACAACCTGCTGCTGGAAGAGCACGGCAGCTTTATGGTCGGTATAGACTATGTGGATCAGAACATCGTACTTCCACTGCAGTGGCTGGAAATCATCGGCTGTGTGGTCTCGGCCGGCCTGCTGGTCATGGGCCGCTGGCGCTCGGCGCTGATCGCGGTGGTCGGCGCCATTGTTTTGCGTACCGTGATTCCGCCCATCGTCAGCACCGCGTATGTGAAGCCGAATGAGATCTCCATTGAACGGCCTTACATCAAGAAGCACATCGAAGCTACACGTTCGGCCTTTGGAATCGATCAACGCACGAATGAGGTGGAATTCACGGCCAAGCCCAACGAGCCGGTGGACTTCAAAGACCATCAGCCTCTGCTGGACAACGTGCGCCTGTGGGATTGGCACGCCTTCCACGACGCCATTACGCAATTGCAGCCCTACCGGCCTTACATCTATTCCGACACCGATGTTGACCGCTACACCATAGCCGGGCCAGACGGCCAGGGCCAACTGCGACAGATGATGCTCTCGCCTCGCGAACTCGATCTTACGCAGCTGGGCGAAGCCGGAACGCGCTGGATCAACCCGCATTTCATCTACACGCACGGTTACGGCGTCGTGATGGCAGAGGCAAATCGCGTCTCCCCGGAGGGCCTGCCGGTATTGATCGTCAAGGACGCGCCGCCGGTGATCAGCCAGCCCGGTATCAAGCTCACGCGCCCCGAGTTGTACTACGGCGAAAACGTGCAAGACCCCGTGTTTGTCGACACCGCGCAAGCCGAGTTCGATTACCCTTCCGGCGATCGCAACGTCGAAACTCATTATCAGGGCAAAGGCGGTTTTCCGATTTCATCCCTGTTGATGCGGGCCGCCGCCGCAGTCTCGCGCGAGGATATCAACATTCTGTTGACAGGCTATCTTACCCAGGACAGCCGCATGATGATTCGCCGCAACGTCACTGCCCGGCTGAACGCCATGGCCGATTTCTTAAGCTGGGATCCCGATCCGTATCTGGTGGTCACCGACGCCGGCCGCCTGGTTTGGATGATCGATGGCTACATGACGTCGGACGTCCATCCTTATTCGGCCAAAGTTGGCCTGGAAGGCATCGGCGAATTCAACTACATTCGCAATTCGGTGAAAGCCACGGTGGATGCTTACGATGGCACGGTGCATTTCTACGTTTTCGAACCGGACGATCCGCTGCTGCAGGCTTATCGCAATCTCTTTCCGGATCTGTTTGAGGCCGCTTCGGCCATGCCCGCCGATCTGCGCCGCCACGTTCGTTATCCGGAATTGATCTTCCGCGTGCAGGCCGATATTTACCGGCTGTTCCACATGCGCGATCCCGACACCTTCTACAACAAGTCCGACGCCTGGGACACCGCGAAGTTCACCAATGAACAGGGCGGAACGCCCGGACCGGTGGCCCCCAGCTATGTGGTGGCCACTCTGCCGGGAGAAACCAAGCCTGAATTCCTGTTGATGACGCCGTTTACTCCGCGCAACCGCGACAACCTGATCGGCCTGATGATGGCGCGTTGCGACGGAGAACATTTAGGAGAGAAAGTGGTTTTGCTTCTTTCGAAACAAGAGATCATTCTGGGGCCAATGCAGGTGGAAGCCCGCATCAATCAGGATCAGAATATTTCGAAGGATCTCACGCTATGGAACCAGCAAGGGTCACAGGTGCTGCGCGGCCAAATGCTGGTGCTGCCCATCGAAAACACTTTCTTGTATGTGGAGCCAATCTATATACAGGCGTCCCAGGCCAAGATGCCGCAGTTGAAAAAGGTTGCGCTCGCCATGGGCAACAACCTGGTGTACTCTGACACCTACCCGCAGGCGCTGGCCCAGTTGGCGGGCGAAAAACTGCCACAGGCTCCGGATCAGCCGGCGCCGCCCGGCCAGCGAACAACAACCACCTCGGCCTCGCCACCGCCATCCGGACAACCCGACGCGCGCATCGCCGAAATTCGCCAGCACTTCGAGCGTTATCGGGAACTGGTGTCGCAAGGGAAACTCGCGGAGGCCGGCAAGGAACTGGAATCCATCCAAGGCCTGGTACAAAAATAGCTATTCCTTGATTCCCGCCAGCTTCGCCGTTTCGCTCCACAGCCGGTCCGCGGCAACGTCGTCCTGCGCCAGTTTCGACGGTTCAACAGGTTTGCATTTGTAAAAATACAGGCCGCTGGTTTTGGCTACTTCGTCCGACGACGCCAAATAGATGATGGTCTCGGCTCCCTTGGCGGGCGAAATGGCCATGAGTTTCATAACTCCGAAAACTCGCCCAATCCAGCCTCCGCTCTGATCACCGAAGCGCGT
>DATHNM010000201.1:0-17801 GCA_035486095.1 Bryobacteraceae bacterium | reverse complement strand
CCCTGCGCACGCGCTTGCGCCACCAGCCGGTAACCGGGATCCGCGATCAAGGGCGTTCCCGCGTCGGACACCAGCGCGATGTTCTTGCCCGCCGACAACTCGCGCAGCAACTGCTCCGCGCGCGCCTGCTCGTTGTGTTCGTGATAGCTCACCAGCGGCCTCGCGATGCCATGGCGGTCCAGCAGCTTGCGGGTCTGCCGCGTATCCTCGCACGCAATCTGATCCACTTCCCCCAGGATGCGCAAGGCGCGCAGGGTGATGTCCTCCAGATTGCCGATCGGAGTTGCCACGATGTACAGTGTTCCGCTCACACGATTAGTATCGCGCGCGTCAGCAAGCCGGAATCAGGGCCCCGTCATCTATCGTCCGCAGCACCAGCTTCGCTTTCCCCGGACCCACCTCTGCCCGCACGCTGGCGCCGGGATTGATCTCGCCGTTCACCACCATCGCTGCCAGTGGTTGCATCAGCTGATGATGCAGCACCCGTTTCAGCTCCCGCGCGCCATACTCGGCACTGGTTCCCTTTTTCATCAGGAACCTGCGCGATCTGGCAGGAACCTCGATGCGGAACGCCCGTTCGCCCAGCCGCCGGTCGATATGATCCTGCAACTCGTCGATGTGCTGGTCCAGAATCGCCACCAAGGCCGCGGAATCGAGTGGGCCATACGTCACCACCGAATCGATCCGATTGAGAAATTCTGGTGAAAAGTTCTTCCGCACCGCCGTTTTTCCGATGCGAGCCAGTTTATCCCCGCTTTCCCCGCTTGGGCGCGCCACCCCCGATTCGAACCCGAACTCCGGCCGCAGTTCGCGGCTCATATCGCGCGCTCCCAGGTTGCTGGTCAGGAAAATGATGGTCTTCTCGAAGTTCACCAGGGTGCTATCGCCCAAGCGAAGCGTTGCTTTGTCCAAAACTCCCAGCAGTAAACGCAATAGCGATTGCGCGGCCTTCTCCACCTCATCGAAAAGCAGAATCGACAAATCGCAGCCCTCGCTGGCCGCTCCGCTCAACTTCTGCTGTGTCAGCAAAGGCTGCGTTTCCCGATGTCCCAGGTATCCGGGAGGCGCTCCCAACAATTTCGCCACTTCGTGTTCCATCTGGTATTCGCCGCAATCCACTTTCAGCAGCTTCTTCGGACTGCCGTGCAGCACATCCGCCAGTGCTTCCACGGTTTTGGTTTTGCCCGTTCCCGTGGGCCCCAGCAGCAGGAAGATGCCGGCCGGACGGCCTTCCGGATTTAGCTTGGCCCGGTACATTTCCACGTACGGAACAACTGCCGCAATCGCGGCCGGCTGGCCGATTAGTCTTCGCGAAAGCGCCATCGCGATATCGCTGTCCGATGGCGAGCGCGACCGATTTCGAGTGAAACGCATACGAAAATATCAACCCCAACGCCAGTATGAATCGTCCAACGCAAAGAGCGGCTTCTCCCAGCCCGACCGCGCGACGTTTCAAGCCTTGTAATCCTAAGAATTTGCCGTCAGGAATGAATGAATTAGGGCCGCAATTCGGGCACTGGCCTGTCCATCGCCGTACGGATTGTGAACGCGCGACATTTGGTCATATGCCCCACTGTTCCCCAATAAAGCCGTAGCCTCGCCGACAATGCGATCCTCGTCGGTGCCCACCAGTTTCACCGTCCCCGCCGTGACGGCTTCGGGCCGTTCGGTCTTCTCGCGCAGCACCAGAATCGGCTTTCCAAGCGATGGGCCCTCTTCTTGAATCCCACCCGAATCGGTGATTAGTAAATAGGCGCGGCGCATCAGGTCGACAAATGGCAGGTAACTCAGCGGCGCGATCAGAAGCACGTTGCGATGTCCAGCCAAGTAGCGCTGCACCGGGTCTTGCACGTTTGGATTTGGATGCACCGGATAGACCAGCTGCACGTCGTCCCGATCCGCGATTCGCGCCAGGGCCCGGCAAATACGCTCAAACCCGTCGCCAAAGCTTTCCCTGCGATGCGCCGTTACGACAATCAGTTTCCTCGATGAATCAATCCAGTTGAATGCGCCCCCGGCGAGCGTTCCTTGCTCCAGGCCGTCGCGCACGTATAGCACGGCATCAATGCCGGTGTTGCCGGTGACGTGGATCGAACCCGGCGCAATCCCCTCGGCGCGCAGATTCTCCGCCGCTTTTTCCGTCGCTGCGAAATGCAAGCTGGTGAGGCGCGATGCCACCACCCGGTTCATCTCTTCTGGAAACGGCTGGCTCAGATCGTGCGTGCGCAGCCCGGCTTCCACGTGCGCCACTGGAATCCGGGCATAAAACGCCGCCAAAGCGCCGCACAAGGTGGTGGTTGTATCGCCCTGCACGATCACCATGGCGGGTTTTTCTTCGCGCAGCACCGGCTCCAGCGCAGCCAGAATCCGGGATGTGGATTGATACAACGTCTGCCCCGGCAGCATCAGGTCCAGATCGTAGTCGGGCTGCACCTGAAAAGCTTCCAACACCTGATCCAGCATCTGGCGATGCTGCGCGCTCACGCAGACCTTCACGTCGAACCTGCTGGCATGTTCGCGCAAGCCGCGAATCACCGGGCAGAGCTTAATCGCCTCCGGCCGGGTGCCGAAGATCAACAGAATTTTGTGCATCCCGAGTCTAAGAAAGAGCTTGCCCCAGTCAGCAAAGGGCGGGGAATGGGAAGCTGCCTATTTATGCCTGTAAGTGATTCGACCCTTGGTTAAGTCGTAGGGAGAAAGCTCCAGGGTGACGCGATCGCCGGCCAACACGCGAATGCGATTGCGGCGCAACTTGCCGGCCAGGTGGGCAAGCACGGTGCGATCCTGGTCTAACAGAACACTGAACTGGCCGCTCGGAAACTTTTCAACTACCGTTCCGGTAACTTCTATGCTGTCTTCTTTACTCATCCTCCTCCTTCACCGGGATTTTCTGCCATAGGTATCTTAGCAAACGGACCCTTGGGTTGTGTCTTCGATAAGACCAGCAATAAGAGGGCCGCGATGAGTGCAGACACCACCGATGATTGCCATGCCAGATGCGTCAGAGCCCTTCTGGTATTAAAACGATCAAGAATCGCGAACGTTACATTTTCCGGCAGGAAACGTGTGCCGAACACCAGGGCCAGCAGAATCACCAGGAACCCGGTTCGCAGGATATTCTTCACTCCGCTGGGAGAGAACCGGCGCGTGAGAACCGCACTCAAGAGTGCGATGGCAAACGATGCGCTGAGGCTGAATACTAAAACCGAAGCGAGAAATTCCCGCGGCGGCGCGATAAAGCCTCCGCGCCGGTCGATCAGGTTCAAGGTAACTATGGCGGTGCCCAAGATGAGCACCGTGAGTCCCCACCCCCAGGCCACGATGATCGCAATCCTGCCCAGTAGCGCGCCGGTGTGAGGGGCCGCCAGTTCCGCGCTGGCCGGGGCCACGAATAGCAGCGCCAGACAGGCATAGGCGGCGATTATGCGCGCATCCAGGAATCCGAAGCCCTTGTAGACGGGCACCAGAATGCCGAACGCGATCACGACTATTAAGATGACAACGGCTTGCCGGGCCATGAGTGACTGAACCGCGACCGCGACGGGTGGGCGTGCGGGATAGCGTGAGCGCTAGGGATTCTGCGGCGGCCCCGAATTCCCGATCATGTGTTGAGAATCTTGCTGGTTCTCCTGGCAGATGTATTCCATCAGCTCTTCCTTGGGACGCAGGCGCGCGGTGAACGACAGCGTGAAAGGCTTGGCGTAGTCGCCTGGATCGATGATGGTGACTTTGTTCTCCAGCGTGCCCAGATCCTTGCGCGTGTAGCGTTCGATGGTGTGCAACTGTTCGGTATGCGGATGGCCGCGAAAATCGAACCAGAATTTATCGTTGAACCCGACCGTGTCCACCACCAGCGTGTCACCCTCCCACGTTCCGATGGAATGCCCGTACCAGGATGGATCCGGATCGGCCGGATGTGTGCCGTTCATGAAAATCTGCCGGTAGCTGTGAATGTTGCCTTCGAACAGAAAGAAGATGTGCGTAGGAGTTTGCACAATCCTCCACGGATAAGGCGCGATGCGTGGAATTCCGGTAGGCAAACAATTTGCTTCCGGGTCATCCTTCGATTGCCGCTTATCCATGAGCGCTTTCGCGGCGGGCAACAAAGGAATGGTCTCTCCGGGCGCCAGACCCTGCGCCAGGTCTCCCACCGGTCCGCCGCCATTCCACACGCCAGATAGATCCGGGTGCCCGTCGGCCAGGCGAGGCGTCGGGCCCTGCGGCACCACCTCGCGCGGCCGCCTTCTGGCAACGTCGGGATTCGCGCTTCCGCCCGCTGGAGCCGTCAGTTCCGCCGGCTTTAACGTCGACGATTTTGCGGGCGTTGAGGTAGGAGCTTGCGCTGCTGCGCCGGCCGCGAACACCACCGCCATCGCCAGCGATGCCGTGATCGATCCTGGACCTATCGCATTGAATTTCACTATCGTTCTCCTTATTGCTTGCGGGCGATTTACTGCGCCGGAGCGTCGCTCGGCGAGAAGGCGAAAACCTTCTTGCCATCCGACAGCGTAACGGTTCGGGCATTGGCCATTTGCGATCCGTCCTTGGCCTGCGCGCCTTCCACGGTAACCTGGTCGCCCACCTTCAAGGTATGCCGGGACCATCCCTGCCGCACCAGCACGTTGGGGCTGGCCAGTTCCAGATTCCAGTGGGTGACGGCGCCGCTGTCGTCTTTCACATCCAAATAAAAACGGGCGTGCGGATTGGTCCATTCCACGCTGGTGACGGTGCCCTTCAGCGTCACCGGTTTCTTCGTGTCATACTCGGCGGCGAAGGAGTGATGCGCGAAGGCGCCGGCCGGGGCCAGCAACGCGAGTCCAGCAATTAAAAAAGCAAACGCAGCTTTCATCCAATTTCTCTCCTTGGTAGATTTTGTCACAGATAGACCCCCAATGGGTTAAGCTCGGAAACTATATGCGCCGCCTCATTTCTTCGGGATCCACGTTTGAACGGGATATCGGATATTCACGCGCCGTGGTTGAGGGCGATTGGGTATTTGTTTCGGGCACCACGGGATTTGACTACGAAACGATGACCATATCCAGCAATGTGGTGGAGCAAGCGGAGCGCTGCCTGCTGAACATTGAAAAAGCACTGTCTGACGCCGGGAGCCGGATGTCCGATGTGGTGCGAGTTCGCTATATCCTTCCCAGGGTCGAGGATTTTGAACCGTGCTGGCCGGTCTTGCGCAGATTTTTCGGCGATATCCGGCCTGCGGCAACCATGATCGCGGCCGGCCTTTCCGATCCACGGATGAAGATTGAAATCGAGGTAACGGCGCGCAAATCAAGCCCCGGACGTTAGCGAGCTTCCACGGATTAATTCCATTACCGTGGTAATATAAGGCGCATGGCCATCGCCCGATCCAAGGTTACCGCCCAAGGGCAGATTTCCATCCCCGTGGGCGTCCGGCGTAAACTGGGCGTCGGTCCTGGCTCGGTTTTGGAATGGGACCAGGAAGGGGACAAAATCGTCGTTCGCCGGGCTGGTACCTTCAGCTCCGAAGACATTCACCGGGCGATCTTCGGCGGCCGCAAACCGAAAAAGCGAAGCGTTGAGGAAATGGAGCAGGGGATCGCAGAATATATTCGCGATCGACATGCGCGCGATTGATACCAACGTGGTAGTGCGCCTTGTGGTGCGCGACGATCCGCGTCAGACCGTGTCGGCGGAAAACTTCATTCGAGGGGGTGCCTGGGTTTCCGTGCTCGTGCTGGCCGAGGCTGCATGGGTGCTGGGCACCGTCCATGGGCTCGGATCGAGCGAACTTGCAATGGCTATCGAGATGCTGCTCAATCATCAGGATTTAGTCTTGCACGAGCCTGAAGTTGTTTTGGCGGCCCTTGATACCTTCCGCGCGAAACCATCGCTGAAGTTTTCCGACTGCCTGATCGTTCACTTGGCCCGCAAAGCAGGTCATCTTCCGCTTGGCACCTTCGACCGCAATCTCGCCAGGGCGGAAGGCGCGCAAAAGCTATAATTGCACGGCATTTTCCGGCAGCCTCAGCGGCAGAGAGCAGTTCTCTGTTCCTGAGGCCGGCTAGAGTCAAATAGCGTTTGCGCGGGTACTCAAGCGCCGTGGAAGACAGGCGTGCCGGCATGTTCTGATTGTCTCGCAAACTGGTTGGCATCTCCGCTCAGATTGTGCACTCCGCGCCAATTCATCACCATCTGCCGCCGGCGCAATCATTTACATCACCAAGCACAAAAATGCCCCTGATCCGTCGAAGATCGGACGAATCAGGGGTGGTTTCAACAATAAATTGAATAACGCGCGCGAGCTAGTTCGCCGAGCCCGCCCTGCCCCACAACTTCTGGGAAGCAATCTTCGCCCCATCGGCCAGCGATTTCAGCTTCAGCCACGTGATGTCCGGATACACCGCGCCGAACCCGGCAAATGTGCCAAATCCGCAATCCGTGCCGGCGATCAAATGATCGCGCCCTACTATCTCGGCATAGCGCACAATCCGCTGCGCCACCAGATCCGGATGTTCCACATAATTCGTATTGGACCCGATCACGCCCGGCACCAGCACTTTGTCCTGCGGCAGCTTGATGGTCTTCCACAGTTCCCACTCGTGCTCATGGCGCGGGTTCGCGCCCTCAATCAGCAGCGCCTCAGGCTTGGCCTTTAGAGCCACCGGCAGAATCTTGAAGCCGGGAATATCGCGCGTGTGCGGCCCCTCGTAATTTCCCCAGCAAATGTGCATCCGCGTGCGATCCGCGGGAACATTCGCCAGCGCATGATTCATGGCCTCCACCTGCAGCTCCGCGTTTTTCAGGAACTCATCGTCGTCCACGCCGCGAAACTTGATGTGCCGCCCCATCGCCAGATCCGGGCAATCCACCGAAAGGATCAGGCCCGCGTTTACGATGGTCTCGTACTCGCTGCGCATCGCCTCCGCCAACGCTTCCAGATACGCCTGGTGCGTCGGATAATATTCATTGGGCTGGAACACCGCGATGGTGCCGGGCGACGCCGCGGTCATAAACCCGTCGGTCACTTTGGCCTTCGATAATGCCGCCTTCATCCGCGCGATGTCCGCATGCAGCGGTTCCAGGCTTTTCACTTTGATAGGCCCTTTGCAAACAGGCCGGATGTATTTCGGCGTCGCTCCCGACGCTGCGATTTTGTCGCGATAGGCAGGATAATCGTCCAAATCCTGCGGCGTGGCACGCGGCACCTGTCCCGGCTCAAACCCTGTCAGCCGGTGGCGGATGTACGTCGCGTAGCTGATCTTGCCCATTTCGCCGTCGCTGACAATGTCCACGCCCGCCGCGGCTTGCTTGTTCACCGCGTCGGTAACAGCGCTCTGTATCGTCGCATCAAACTTCCCGGCCTCGATAGCGTCACCGCGATCCTGCGCGAACAGGATATCGACCACTTCCTGCGGCCTTGGCAAGCTACCGACATGGGTGGTAAGAATGCGGTCGGTACTCTTCATCTTCGTGTGTTTTCTCCCTTATGTAAGCTTGGCGACTACAGCGAGTCCCGTACGAGCATATCATGTCACCGCCGAACGCCGACCTTATATACGGTCGCGATTCCAGTTGGCGAGAAATGACTCGGAGGCAAGCTCTTCCAGCAGCGCCGCTTCCTCATATTTCCACTCCTGCAGCCTTCGATCCTTCAGCTCTTCCAGCAGCCGGACCCGGCGTTTCGCCTCGCTGTATTTCTTCCGTTGCTTGGCCAGTTCGCGTCCGCAGCGCAGCAGTTGCTGTGCCAGATTTTCGGCATTCCGGCGCAGCCGCAGGCCACAGGCGGTGAGTGTTCGCAGGTCGTCGCCCCGCAGGTCGGGCATGCTGCCCAGGGAGGAAATCAGTTTCGACCGCTCGGCGCTCACTTCGGCCAGCAGCGTCTGCAGGTGGAGTTGCTGCTGCACCAGCGCCTTCAATTTGGCCTCTTCGGCGGTCAGTTCCACGCTGCGCCAGCGCAGCACTTTTTCGAGTGAAAATTGAAAACGGGCCATGGTCCGGATCCTATCCCAACGCCATCGCCAGTTTGCCCAGGCGCTCCAGCGTATCCGGCAGCGGGCAGAAAGTATGGGCATCCTGCTTCAGGAAATCCAGAATTTCCGGACGGCATCGGATGGCCGCGTCCAGCTTCGGATTGGTCCCCGCCACATACGCACCCAGCTGGATTAAATCCTGCGAATCGTGATACAGCGCCAGCGCTTCGCGCAGCTTCTGCAATTGGCCGCGCTGCTCCGGAGTCGCGATTTTGGAAGTAAGTCTGCTAATGGATTGGCGGATATCGAGCGCCGGATAGTGCCCCGCCACCGCCAGCTCGCGCGAAAGTATGAAGTGCCCGTCCAGAATACCGCGCACCGCATCGCAGATCGGTTCGTTGAAATCGTCACCCTCCACCAGGACTGTGAAGAAACCGGTGATCGATCCTTTCTTGAAATGCCCCGATCTTTCGAAGATTTTGGGCAGCAGAGCGAACACCGACGGCGTGTAGCCTTTTTGGCTGGGCGGTTCGCCGGCCGCAAGGCCGATCTCGCGCTGCGCCATGGCCAGGCGGGTTACCGAATCCACCACCAGCAGAACGTTTTTGCCTTGATCGCGAAAATATTCGGCCACGGCCAGCGCGACAAAACAGGCGCGAATGCGCAGCGGCGCCGGCCGGTCCGATGTGGCCACCACCACCACCGAGCGGCTGCGGCCTTCCGGCCCCAATTCATTTTCCAGAAATGCCCGCACTTCGCGATTGCGTTCGCCCACCAGCGCGATCACGCTGACGTCGGCGTCGTTGTGCCGCGACATGGCGCCCAGCAAAGTGCTCTTGCCAACGCCGCTGCCGCCGAAAATACCGACCCTCTGTCCCTTGCCGCAGGGCAGCAGGCCGTCGATGGCCCGAATGCCGGTCACCAGCGGCTTCACGATGTGTTCGCGATCCAGCGGCTGGGGAGGGGCAGCGTACAAAGGATATGCCATGGAGGCGCGCACCGGCGGACCGTCGTCCATCGGCCGCCCGAATCCGTCCAGCACCCGGCCCAGCAAGCCCGGTCCCACGCGCAACAATGCGTCATCGCGGCGCGCAATTACACGATCGCCCGGCTGCAGGCCATCGGTCTCTTCCAGCGGCATCGACAACACGCGATCGTTACGGAAGCCAATCACCTGCGAGCGTATGGAGCGGCCCGACGCAGTGCGTATCTCCACGAAATCGCCGGTGGAAACCACCGGCCCGCGCGATGCGATGAGCAGACCCACCACTTCAGTCACTTCGCCGATCCAAGGCAGCACTTCCATGGCTGGAACCTGCGGGATCAAATCTCGGATGGATGTGCTGGGGGGCGCCATTCTATCTTTCCAACTTGTCGATCAGCCCGCGCTCAATCTCGCGCAACTGCGTTTCCACCGAAGCGTCCAGAATGCCTTGCGAGGTCTCAAAGAAAACTTCCGAGGGCTTCAGGTTCGCGTCCGCCGCCAGCACCAGGTTTTTGGGCGCGCCGGTCTGCTCCAGCAGTTTACGCACCAGCGCTTCCAGCGAGGGATGCACGCGCACGCGGTTAATCTCGCGCGATTGCAATTTCGAAAACGCGGCCTGGATCAGGCCGGCCAGCGCGTCCGGATCCACCACCACTTCGCGATGGATCACACGCGCGGCAATGGAGGTGGCCAGATGCACCAGATCCTGCATCGTTTCTTCGCGAATGTTTTCGCGCAGCCGCGCCAGCATGCTGAGCGTCTCAGCCAGGCCTTGCACGGCGGGCCGAAACTGCTCCTCGGCCTGCTGGCGTCCAGCCGCCAACCCTTCGGCGTACGCTTCGCGCCGCGTCTGATCCAGCTTGCGCGCCGCTTCCCGTTCCGCATCGCTATGGCTGCTCCGCCTGGGGTCGCTCGCCGCGGCAACCATGCGCCACAACATCGGTTTGGCCGCCGCAGCCTGCTCGCTTCCGGAAAGTCCGGCTCCCAAAAGTTCGCTTCCCACAAACTTAGACGACATATTCCGCGCCGCCGCCTCCCTTCAGGCTCAGCGTGCCTTCGCTCTCCAGTTGCCGTACCACGGCCAGAATCTGTTGTTGCGCCGCCTCAACGTCGCGAATGCGCACCGGCCCAGCGGCTTCCATGTCTTCCTTCAACATTTCCGCGCCGCGCATGGACATGCACTGCAAGAATTGATTTTTCAACTGGTCGCTGGTGCCCTTCAGCGCCACCACCAGAAGTTTGCGGTCGATCTTGCCCACCACTTCCTTCATGGCCGTGGTGTCGATCAGCAGCAGATCGTCAAACGTAAACATGTAATGGCGGATCGCGTCCACCAGGGGCTGCTCGTCCTGCAAGTTGGCCAGGATCTCATCGCTCATCGCGCCTTCCATCCGGTTCAGGATTTCGGCCACCGAGCGCGGACCGCCGTGCAATTCCATCTTCACTTCGCCCAAGGTTTTCAGCTTTTCGCTGATGACGATGGAGATGCGCGCCACCACATCCGGCGAAACACGATCCAATTGCGCGATGCGCAGTGTTACGTCCGAACGCAGCGGCACCGGAAGAGTGCCCAGCAGTGATGCGGCCTGCGAGGCGGAGAGATGCGAGAGAATCAGCGCGATGGTTTGCGGATGCTCGCTTTCAATGAAGCGGCTCAATTGATTTGGATCGGCCTTCTGCAAGGTCTCCAGGTTTTTATTGAAGCGTACTCCGGTGCGCGGAAGATGGTCTGAGATACGTTTGGCGCCTTCCGGTCCAAAGGCGTTGGAGAGCACGCGTTTGGCATAATCGAAGCCGCCCCGGCCGGCGTTCTGCCTGGTCAATTGGCAAAATTCTTCCAGCACAGATTCGGTTTGGTTGGGCGTCACGTTGTCCAGCCGCGCGATGGCTTTGCTCACCGCTTTAGCCTCGTCGTCATTCAGCTGCTTCATCACTTCGCCGCTGATCTTATCGCCCAGGGCCACCAGCAGGATGGCGGCCTTTTGCGGCCCCGTGATTTTCGTTGAAGGATTTTCTGGAACCGGCATGGCGGCGAATTAACTCGATTCTTCCTCAGCCAGCCAGGTTCGCAGAACATTGGCCCAGGCTTCCGGATTGTTGCGGCTGTTTTCCTGTAGTTGCGTGAGCAGCACTTCGGTTCGGGATGGCATCAGAGCGGGGAAGCGGGTAGGTTCGCCCAACGGGGCGGCCGCTCCGGGTGCTGCGGGCGGCAAGCCGGCGTAGGTGTCCATCACCGGCAGCGCTTCATGAGTCTCCACGCTGCCGCCTTTGCCCCCGCGCATCAGACGCGCTAGCACGAAGGCCAGCAGGCCAATCACGAGCACCACGCCCGCCACCGATCCCCACAGCAGAGCGGGCTTCTTCTTCAATGTTTCCAGCGAAAGTACATCGTCCGGTTTCTTCTGGGCTCCCGGGGCGCCTTGCGATCCCGGCTCCAGGTTCATGCTGTTGTCGAACGGAAGTGCTTCCACGGTGAGTTGGTCGCCGCGCATCGTATCCAGGCCAACCAAAGTTCCCACCAGCGTTTGAATGGCCTTGATTTTCTCAGCGTCCGGGGGAATCGCTACCCGATGGGCCTGCGCGCCTTGCCCTTCCATTCGCGATCCCTGATCCAGCAACACCGCAATCGACAGTCGCTTGACGGTGCCTTGCGGCAGCTTCAGATGTTTCGTGATACGGCTGGTTTGATAGGTGATGCTCTCCGAGCGCCGGGTGGTGGAAGTGGTATTGCCGCCGGTCCGTGCAGGAGCCTGGGCGGCGGATGCTGCAGCGCCTTGTGCGGGTTGAGTGCCTGCTGCCGGCGTAGCCGCCGGTTGCGGGGCGTTCGATGGCGTGGTTTGCTGGGGAGGCAGATTCGCTGCCGTGCCTGGTATCGCGGGGCTGCTGCGCGTGGTTCCGCTGGAATCTTCCGTCTTCTGCGAACTCACCATCACAGATTTGGACGGGTCGAACGTCTCTTCGCTTTGCTCGCCGCTGGTCATGTCGATATCGGCCGACACACCGGTGCGAAACTTGTCGGCGCCCAGCAGCGGTTCCAGCGTGCTGTTGATCTTCGCCGCTACGTCATGTTCGATGGCTTGCCGGTATTCGAGCACGGCTTCGGTTACTTGCGCGCCGTCCGGCAATCCCTCCCGCCGCGGCCGGCTCAACAGGTTCCCGCTCATATCAACCACCGAAACCGATTCGGGCGTCAGCCCTTCCACCGCGCTCGAAACCAGGTTGGTGATTGCGACCACGTTCGCCGCGGACAATCGCGTCCCCGGCCGCAGACCAACCAGCACGCTGGCCTTGGCGGGCTCGCGCGCGTCGGTGAATACGGAATCCTTGGGCAGCGTCACGTGAACGCGCGCCTGCTGGACGTCGGAGACGGCCATGACAGATCGTTCCAGTTCGCCTTCGAGCGCCCTGCGATAGTTCACGTGCTCGGCAAAATCGGTGATGCCGAAATTCGTTTTGTCGAAGATCTCGAATCCGATACGGCCGGTTTTGGGCAATCCCAGACCAGCCATCTGCAGGCGCAGTTCGGGAACTTTGTCTTCCGGAGCCAGCAGTTCCGTTCCGTTGTTGGTGATTTTGTAATCCACGCCCGCTTCATGCAGTTTCTGCACGATGGCGCTGGCGTCTTCCGGCGACAGTCCGCTATAGAGAGGCTTCAGGCCGCTCTCGCGCTGCCAGCGCGAAAGCCCCATCACACCCGCCACTACCGCGATCGCAACCACGGCGATGGTGATCAGCTGGCGAGCTGTAAGCGCTCCGAGAAGTTTCTTGACTTGATCCATTTTCTTTGGCTAGAGGACAACGAGCTTTCCAGGGTTCACGCGTCAGACCTGCATCCGCATGATCTCCTGGTAGGCCGACACGGCCTTGTTCCTCACTTGCAGGAACAGATTGAACTGCAGGTCCGCGCGCTGCGCCGCCAGCGCCACCGAATGCAGCTCCTCGTCGCCTCCGCTCAAGAAATTCTGGGCGGCTTGATGGGCTTGCGTCTGGGATTGTTCGACGTTGCCGATCATTCCTTCCAACATGGATTGAAACGCGCCCGTGCCTCCAACCGCGCTGGACGCATCCACCGGCGCCGCCTGCGGCACCGCGATCATCGAAACTGGAGTAATTGCAGACATGTTTATGAACGGAAGAGATCCAGGGATTTGTTGATCATGTCTTTCACCGCCGAAATGGCCGCCACGTTCGCTTCATAACCGCGCGAGGCGCCCAGCAAATCCACCATGTCCTCCGCCGGGTTGATTTTCGGGTAGGCGACGTATCCGTCCTTGTCGGCATCCGGATGCCCGGGCTGGTAACGCAATTCGGGTGCGCTGTCGTCTACGCTGATCTCGCTGACCATCACTCCTGAAAGCGTCGGGCCGAGCGCGGAGTCGAACTGCGAAGAGAAGGACCCAATGGAACTGTCCTCGGCGAAGACCACGTCTTTTCTGCGATACGGGCCGCCTTCCGGCGTGCGCGTGGTCTCCGAATTGGCCAGGTTCTCGACCAGCACTTCGGTGCGGGCGCGCTGCGCCGCCATTCCCGAAGCGCTTACGGAGAGGCTGGAAAAAAGGCTCATTAGGTCTTGCCTCCCTCTTCGATGGCCGTTCGGATGGTGCCCAGTTCGGAATGTGCCAGGTTGGATGCGACGCTGAAGCGCAGGGCATTCTCGGCCAGCAGCCGCGCTTCCCGGTCTACGTCCACATTGTTGCCGTCGTTCTTGTTCTTCAGGCCGGACACTTCGATCACGCTGGGCTTGGAACCCGACATCTGGCTTTGCAGTTCGCTGTCGAAGTCCACGTCCTTGGTCTGGTAGCCGGGCGTATCGGCATTGGCAATGTTGGAGGCCACCACTTTCTGGCGGGCGCTCACCAGATTCATGTATTGCTCGATGCCCGCGCCGATATTCTCCAGCATGAAGCAGATCGGAATGCAATCAGAATGCCAGAAAGCGCCCGGGGATTATCAGCGACTTATCCGCCAGGAACGTTTTAAACCCGACGCTCCGGCGTTGAGATCTCGACGCTCAGCCCTGCGCGGCCAGCGCGGCCAATCGCAAGTACATGGAACGGGCGGTCAGAGTGCGGCTGGCTTTTTCCACTGCCGACAGGCGTTCGCCCGTCAGCGCCGTTTGCAGCAGGGTCATTTTGCGAACCCACTCAAGAAGTTCGAGGGACTGTTTCGGCAGGTGCGAAGTGGAGCGCTGTTCGGCCGATAGCCCCGTCCAGTATTGCCCCAGCGCGGCGCTGTACTGCAGGGTGCAGCGCGTGGCTTTTTCGTAGTCGCTTGCGAGCACCGCGGTGCGCAGCTCGCGCGCCAGATCATCCGGTGGTTGAGGCATTCGGGTTGTTACTCGTATCGGCCTGGAACAGCCCCTGCAGGAAGCTGGTTTGGTTCTGCAGCGTGGCGATGAGTGCGTTGGCCTGCGCCATCTGCGCATTCAAGTTGGTCTGCATCAGTGTCAGCTGTTCCTGATCGTTGGTGATCTGGGTCTGATCCTGCGTGTTTTGGTTCTGTAGCGATTGCGTTTCGGTGGCAATGGAGCCGCTGATCGGATCCGTGATGCCGGTCAGGGAATTGTCGGCGTATTGCAAAAAGCCGCCGGTAGTGGTGCCGCCTAAAAACGTAAGAGCGTCGCTGATCTGGGATTGACTCAACCCCGACATCGCCGTGGGGTCGAAAGTCAGCGTGCCCTGCTGGGTGAATTCCACGCCCAGCTGCGTCAGCGAAGTGATGGAACCGCTGGAGCCGGCGTAGCTGATCATCTGCTGCATGGCCTGCTGCATGTCCAGAACCGCGCTGTCACCGGTCAGCGCTCCGCCATTCTGGCCGAAGTTTTTCTGCAGCTCGGAAAAGGCCGAATTGTAAGCGGTGACGAACGAGGAAAGCTCGGTCGAAATGGAGTTGAGGCTGGAGGCAACGGTAACGGTGCTGGTGCCCAATGCATTGAGCGTCACATTTAATCCGGGCGCGATGGTGACGGTGGACGAATCGGACGAGATGCCAGCCGGCGGCTGGCCATCCACGGTGTAGGACGCATCGGTTCCCGTGTGCAGGCTGGTTAAAAGATCGCTGGTGCCGTCGTTCAGCTGCAGCGCGACATCTCCCAAAGCCGTGCTTTGGAGGCTGAGCTGATAGTTCGGCGCCTCCGGACTTCCCAAATTGACGATTACCGCCTGAACCGGCGCGCCGCTGGAGTTGATGGCGGATGCCAGGTCATTCAGATTATCCCCGGCCACCGTATAAGTGGACGTGCCCACGGTAAGAGTAAACGAAGTGCTGGCGCTGATGTTCTGGCTGGTGGGATCGGTGACTGGTGTTGCGGAGTTGCTCATCGAGCTGGAGGAAGTGCCTGCGTCCAGAACCTGAACCGTATAAGTGCCGGCCAGCGCGTTGCCCGTAACCGCCGCCGTGATAACGGACGGCGTACCCACGGTAGCCTGCAATGTGTTGCTGCCGGTGCCTGTGTTGATGCCCTGGAGCGAGGTTTGCAAACTGTTAAAGAGGCCGCCCAGGGTGCTCAGCTCGCTGGTCTCTCCGCTGATAGTGGATTGATCCTGCTCGAGAGCCTGCATGGGAAGCGCGGCGATCTCAAGCGCCCTGTTGACCGAGGCTTGCAAGTCCGCCGCAAAGCTGCTGGTTCCCGTGGTGCTGGTCTGCGGGGCCAGGATCGAAAGGGCGTTGCTAAGTGAACTGCTCATCGAAAACTACTCCACCCCAATATCAACTGGGCCGTTATCACCTTAAACCATCGGCCCAGTTCGCCTTAAACATTAGAACCGTCAACTATTGGAGCAGCTTCAGAATCGCTTCCGGCATGGAGTTAGCCTGTGCCAGAGCGGCGATGGAAGATTGCTGCAGGGTCTGCGCCTTGGCCAGGTTCGATGCCTGCTGCGCGATATTGGCATCCTTGATGGAGGATTCCGACGCCGTCAGGTTGGTGATCTGGGAGTTGGCGAGAGAGGTGGCGTAATTCAGCAGGTTTTCGCCCGCGCCAACCGCGCCCTGCACCGTACCCAGGCTCGCGATGGCAGCCTGCACCAGCCCTAACGCCGTGCTCGCATCGGCTGCTGTGCTGACGTCCGCGGCGTTAATGCCCAGGCCGGTGGCGTCCACGCCGGTAACGGTTACACCGCCCGTGCCGCCATTGGTCAAGTCGACCGTGACCTGGTTATCGGTTGCTACGCCGGTGTCGCCGCCGCCGATGAATACCGCCAGAGCGGTGGTGTTGTACTGCGAAGAACCGATGGTGCCGGTGTTCGATGTGGTTCCACCCGACGCCAAGCCGATGTTGCCGGCCTGACGCGTAATTTCGTCCAGCACCGAGGTGAATTCGTTGTTCAGAGTGGTGCGGCTACCTTCGAAGGTTCCGCTGGCGGATTCGGTGGCCAGCGTTTGCAACCGGTCCAGTAGGTTGGAAATATTGCTGAGGCCGCCATCGATGATCTGCAGCGTGCTGGTGCCGTTGGCGGCGTTGATGACGCCCTGTTGCAGCTCGGCGACATTGGCCTGTAATTGGTTCGCTACCGCGAGGCCGGCGGCGTCGTTGCCCGCTTCGTTGATGCGAAAGCCGGAAGTCAACTGCTGAATGGTGTTGCTTTCGAAATTGTCGTTCTGCTCGAGTTGTTGTTGTGCGAACAGCGACGTGACGTTCGTTTGAAGTGAGAGTGGTAACATATTTTTTCCTTCTTTCTAGCTCGGCTTCTCGCCGAAAGTCACGCCTTGCTCAGCGTGCAGTAGTCTTTTCGATGATGCTGGGCGCTTTTTCACGGTTTTTGCGATTTTTTTGCATGCCGGCCGGAACCGTCGAGAGATCGACGCCCCAGTTTGCGGGGATATCGCCCGAAGTGTCACTTCTTTACCGCGTCCTTCACGCTTTCCATGTGCTCGACTTTCAGGCGATTGAGGATCACCACGTCCACGCGGCGGTTGCGGGCCCGGCCTTCGGCGGTTTCATTGGAATCGATGGGCAGAGTGTCGGCGCGGCCCACCACGGAGAAGCGCTGCCGGCTGAGTTCGAAGGTGCCGCAAAACGTTTCCAGCACCGCGATGGCGCGGGCGCAGGACAGTTCCCAATTGCTCTTGAAACGGTCGTTGTGGATGGGAATGGAATCGGTGTGGCCTTCCAGCTGAATGGAGTTGGGCAGCGTGGCGATCAGTTCAGCCAGCTTCTTCATGACCGGAAGATTGCCCTGGTCCAGCGCATCGGTGCCCGAGGAAAAGAATGCCGACTGGCGCAAGCTGATCACCAGGCCGCGCGGCTCCATGCGGATTTCGAGCTTGCCTTCCTGGATCTCCTTTGCCAAATCCTTATTCAGCCGGTCGAGCGACGGCATCAGCTCAATCACGCCGTCCGGCGGCGCGTCGCGCATGGCATGCTGCGCGCCTCCGGGGCCCTTCATCATGGCGTTGCCGATTCCCTTGTCGTCCACCGTGCCGCCCAGAATCTTGGCCACCGCGGCCGGGACACTAATAGAATGTCCATCGTCCAGGGCCTTTTCCACGGCTTGGGAAACTTGTTTGGCGCGCGCCTTATCGGTTTGCGAGGAAGCAAACATCACCACGAAGAAAGCGAAGAGCAGGGTGATGAAATCGGCGTAGGATACCAGCCACCGCTCGTGATTTTCGGCTTCCGGCTGGTGTTTCCTGGGCATGGCTTTATCCTTGCGCGGGCACGGTGCGCCCGGCCGGCGCCGCCTTGGCTTTTTGCGGCTCTTCGGATTCCCCCTCGGCGAAGGCGTTTAATTTTACGCGGATCAGCTTGGGGTTCATCCCTTCCACGATGCTGCAAACGCCTTCCAGCATGAGCTCCTTGATGTGCAGTGTTTCATGCAGGCGCGCTTTGATCTTGTTGGCGGCCGGCAGAAAAAACAGATTCGCCG
>DATHNM010000200.1:0-14735 GCA_035486095.1 Bryobacteraceae bacterium | reverse complement strand
AGGGAACGCTTTTGTTCGGATTTTTGCTGATTGGCGGCGCGCTGGCGACAGTAACTTCTTATTTCGGCACCTGGGAAGGCAAGACTTCGAAGGGCGGGCGGCTGGTTGAATATCGCCAGCTGAACCCGAGCGAGCATGTTGTTTATGAAGAGCAAGATGTCGAAAACTATCGTCGCATCGCGGTGCTGGCGCGAACCATGGCGCCCCAGAACGGGTCGGCAACCGTGACCATTTACGGCGACCTGAAAGGGGGCGGCAATCAGGAAATGAGCAGGATTGAAAGCGTCGCGGATTCGTGGTCGGAGTGGACTCAGCCGCTGAACATGAGCAAGCACCTCACGCTAAAAATAACGAATGGCGGAACGGCGCCCGGGGCCACCGACATCGATGTTTTGCTATACCTCTTTCCAGAGTGAACAATCCCTCTGCCGGGTGCGCGCAAGGTGCCCGCAGAGCGCGCCGGAACCGCTTGCATACAGGCCAGAATGGGAATAGTATGGACTCGATACAGGGAGCTCTTGAATGAAGATATTGCAGACCTTGCGCACCAAAGTGGGTCGCGCCGCCCTGGCTGCGGCGATGATTTCCGGCGGCGCCGGTCCGGTTCTGGCACACCATTCCTTCACCATGTTCGACATGACGAAGCGCTTGACGCTGGTAGGCACCATCACTTCATTTGAATGGACCAATCCGCACGCATACATCGAGATCGACGTTCCCGATGAAAAAGGAGCAGTGAAACATTGGAGCATCGAAATGGGCAGCCCCAGCATTTTGATGCAGAGCGGTTGGAAATTCAACAGCATTAAAGCCGGCGAAAAACTCACGCTCCTCATCAATCCCATGAAAAGCGGGCAAGCCGGTGGCTTTTTGTCGACGGCAACGCTGCCGGATGGACGCGTATTGACCAACGGGCCGCGGCAGGAGCCCCCGCCCCCACCGCAGAAATGAAGCTTCACCAAGAATCCGGAATAATGTCAGCAATGAAATGGAAGATGCTTGGCTGCGCCGCGTTGCTGCCGCTAGCGGCAACGATGATGTATGCGCAAGCGGCTGCTAGCCCACCCGATCTCACCGGGGTCTGGGGCATCTATAGAGGCGGCCCCGCGGCGGACCCGAAGTTCGCGCCGCCCGCGCCTTCGCCGATGGTCCTGAAACCGGAATTCGACAAACCGTACCAGGCCCGGCGCGCCGAGGAGTCTGCAGCCGCCAAGCGCGGCGAGCAACTGGCGAATACCAGCGCGGAATGTATTCCGTATGGCGTTCCGAGCATGATGTCCATCGCCATTTATCCAGTGGAATTTATTCAAACCGCGAAGCAGGTGACCATCATCTCCGAAGCGTTCAGCGAAGTACGCCGAGTTTATCTGGACCGGCCGCAGAACAAGCTCGACGATGTTGCGCCAGGCTATTACGGACGCTCGGTGGGCAAATGGGACGGCGACACCCTGGTGGTGGATACGGTGGGCATTAAGCCCACGGTTTCCGGTTATCGCGGGATGCCGCATAGTCCCCAGATGCACATCACGGAACGCATCCGGCTGCTGTCGCCTGAGATTTTGCACGACCAGATCACCATCGAGGATCCGGTTACGCTCGAAAAGCCGTTCACTTACACCGTGGCATTCAAGCGCATGGCGAGCGATTATGAGATGGTCGAGTTTGTGTGCGACAACAATCGCGAATATGTCGACGACAAGGGCATCGTGCGCCTGAAACTTCACGACAAATGAAAGAGGATGCGCAAGTGCAAAAACAATTTCAACCGGCCAACGCGTTTCTGATGGCGTGCCTGTTCGTCGCCTCCGCGATCGGCGTAATGGCGCAATCGGCTCCGCCGGTACCGGCTCCTCCGCCGCCCCAGCTCGGAGCGCTGGCCCCTTCGAACATCGCCAAGACCCGGGAGAAACCGGCTTTCGATCTTACAGGAACCTGGCTGCACGCTTTTTCACGCGACAATCCATTCACGTTCGCGCCGCCGCCGGGTTTCAAACTGACCCCCGAAGCGCAGGTGCACTACGACGCGGCGAAGAAAGCACGGGCCGAAGGCAAGGCGTATCACGACGACATCGGCCAATGCTGGCCGGCCGGCTTGCCGCTGATCATGACGCGCGTCTGGCCCATCGCCATGATCCAGAAGCCCACCGTGATTTTCATGGTGAGCGGTTTCATGAACAGCACGCGTATCATTTATCTCGATGGCCGCAAACACACTGATCCGGATCTGGTGATCCCCAGCTTTAACGGCGAATCGGTGGGCCATTGGGAAGGCGACTCACTGGTGGTGGACACCATCGGCTTCGTTGACGACCATCACTGGCTGGATAGCGGCATCCCGTTGAGCGACAAAACTCACATGGTGGAGCGCATGCGCATGCTGGGCGACGGGGCCATGCTCGAGATCGAATACACCATATCGGACCCCAAAAGTTGGGTCGGCGAATGGAAATGGACCAAGCGTTGGAAACGGGTGGACGACACCGATATCACCGAAGCATCGTGCCTGCCGGATCTGAACGCGCATATGCCGAGCGTAACTTCGAAGTCCGTCAACGTCCGGTAATCATCAGGAGAGGATTCTATGAAACAGATATTCGTTGCGTGCACCTGTGCGATGGCGCTTTTGACGGCTGGCTCGGCTTACGCGCATCACTCCATGGAGGGTTTCGATCGCGACAAGAACGTCACGCTGGTGGGAACCGTCAAGCAATTCAAGTGGGCCAATCCGCATTCCTGGATCGAGATGGAAGTGCCCAACGACAAGGGCGGCGTGGATACCTGGAACATTGAGATGACGGCCCCGTTTGTGCTGGTTCGCGCAGGCTGGAAATCAAGCTCCCTGAAGCCGGGCGACAAGGTCACCGTGGTTGGCCATCCGCAAAAAACCGGTGAACCAGGCGCTCTCTTCGTTTCGGTCACAACGGCTAGTGGCGAGACGCTTACCGACCGGCCTCCCGCGCCGGCGCCGGCCGCCAAGTGATACTTCGTTTGCATCTCATCGCGCTCCTGTTTGGGGGCGCGCTTTTGACCCCTGCCGGCGCCACGGATCAGAAGGGCGTGGAGGCAAGCCTGCAGCGGCTGGAGGATCGCGAACAGATTCGCGAACTGCTGGCCGAATATATCCGCTGCCTGGATGCGCGAGACCACGCCACCTATTCGCGGCTGTTCGCCAGCGACGGCGAATTAACCTTTGCCCAAGGCCATGCCATCGGACCACAGGCCATCCGCGAGCTGATGGAAGAGGGCGAACGCAAAGCCGATCCCAGCCGGACGGCCGCCATGGCGGGCAGCGTCCACTTACTCACGGATCTGAGCATCCAACTGAATGGCGACCAGGCGACGGCCCATTCGCGCTGGACGCTGATTGTGCGCTCAGGCGAGAGCCGGCCGGTGGTAAGCGCTTCGGGCCACTACAGCGATTTGCTGATCCGCGAAAACGGCGGCTGGAAGTTCAAAAGGCGCGAAATTGTCGCGGATCTTTTCGCGGCCCAGGCAGCCGTATCCAGCGTGACCAGCCCGGTGTGCGATCGCGATTGTCTGCGCGGCTTTATCACGCAATATCTGAATGCATTGATTGCGCACAAGCCGACCGATTTGCCGCTCGCAGGTAATGTCCGGTTCACCGAAGATACCGTCCAGGCGAAATTGGGCGAAAGTCCGTTGTGGAAAAACGCCTCCAGGCTGCGTCCGTACCGGCTGGATATCCTGGATGTCCGGCAGGGCGTGGCGGCGGCGCAGGCGATTGTGGAAGAATCAGGCGGGCCGGTGATGCTGATGCTGCGCTTGAAAATTATCAGCGGTATGATCGCCGAAGTGGAGACGCAGGTCACCAGAAGTAAAACCGAGGGGTCGCTCTTCAACATCGACGCGCTCAAGGCTCCCAGCGGCGCCATGTTATGGGTGCCGGCCGATTCCGAACGAAATTCTCGCGAAGATGCGATCCGGATCGCCGAGCTTTACCCGGCTGGTCTCAAAGCCGGCAGCTTCGTCAGCGTCAACGCGCCCTTTGCCGGCGATGCATATCGTTTTGAAAATGGCCAGTTGATGGCCGGGAAGGGCTGTACGTTCCGGCCGGATTGCGTCGATATCAAAGCGCAGAAAATTCCCACGCTCGCCGCGCTCACCGATCGCGTCGCGGCGGTGGACGAACACCTCGGCATCGTGCTTCTGCGGATGGACTTTGGCGCCGGATCCACGCGCGTGGCGGGCGACTCGCTCATCGTTTGGGAAGCCTTCAAAGTTTACGGCGGCCAGATCCACGCGGTGGAAGCCTTCATGAAGAACATGCCGTCGGGCACGCCCTCCGGCTGGGATTCGCCGGCCGGCCAGTAATCGCATCAAGTGGCGCTGTGAGTCGCGCTGCGGCTGGCCTTCCCAATTTCAAAAACCGACGGCGCGCCGGCGAAAAACCACACCGCCAGAAGCGCGTCGGCAACGGCGCAGCCGGCCGAGGAATTCGCAACAAACGGAATAATCGGATGACCGTGGAAGTGGTGCACCAGGTCCCACATGGTGTGCAGTATCCAGCCGATTCCAATGAAGCGATAAGACCCCAGCCCGCGGTAAGCGCAATACGCCACCACCGCCGTAAATACGATTTCCCAGATGCCCAGCCCTCCGCCGCTCAGATAAGCAGCTCCGGCGCCGCCGATCATAATGGCCATCAGGTTCCTGCGCTTGGGTTCCGGGATCAGCGAAGAGCCGGTGATGAACACCAGTACGAATAAAAGGGCGAAGATGCCGTCGGAAACGTGAAAGCTCGCCGGAGTTGTCATGGGTCGATAATAGAACGACCGGTCGTTCTATGTCAAGGAGGTGGCGGGAACATCAACGGCCGGGGACGATATGCTGCAGATCCTGATTGTTCTCCTGGCACTCGGCCTCCATGATGCGTTCATCGCGCGGCGGATGACGGAGAATCAAGCGGTATTGCCAGGGCTTGCTGAAGACCTTGGGGTCTTCCATGGTGGCCTCATACAAAATCGTATCGTTCGGCTGCAGCGAATAGCGCTCCACGACGTGCAGATCCTCGCTATGAAAATGCCCCGCTCCGGGCAGCCAGGTTTTGTCGTTGAAACCGGTGACGTCCACCACGAATGTGTCGCCATCCCAGCTTCCAATGGAATCGCCCATGTACGTGGGATCCAGTTCCGGCGGATGCGGGCGGCCATCGGTTGGAATAATGCGATAGATATGGTTGGACTCGTACAGGATGTAGGTCTTCTTGGCGGTCTGAGCAATTTCAAACGGCACCGGAATGCCGGTAACCCGCGGCGTGCCCGCCATCCGGCACTCCACGTTCGGATCGTTGCGATCGTCAGCGGCCAGTTGCTTCACTTTACTGACAGCCCAGTCCTGATAAGGAGCCGGACCGGGCGGCGGTCCCCACGTGCTGGCGCGCCCTTCGCCCGGACGCACCTCGCCGGTTTCGCCGAAGAGGCTCACGCCGATGCCCTGCCAGATTCCCGACAGATCCGGCTTTCCGCCGGCGTCCCGGCGAATCTTGCCGGCCGGGGCTTTGACCTGCGCCAGTATGCACAGTGGAAACAGAGCGGCCAGCAGCAATGACGCAATCTTCATCGTGCGATCCTCATTGCGCCGGCGGGCCCAGGAAAAGCTTCTTGCCGTCCGGAAGCGTCACCTCGCGTCCGGCTATCCGGTTGCTGCCGTCTTTCGACATCCAGCCGGTAACGGTGATGGTGTCGCTCTCTTTCAACGCGGCGCGGGTCCACCCGGTGCGGCGCAGCGTGTTGGGCGGGTGACCCTCCAGCGCCCAGTTGATCAATTGCCCATCGCTGCCCTTCACGTCGATATAAATGTAGACGTGCGGGTTAGACCACTCGATCCGGGTGACCACGCCCGTTAGTGTCATCGGCTTCGCACTGTCGTATTCTGCGCCGAACGAATGGTGAGCAAAAGCGTGCGGAGCCGTGAGCAAAATGCCTGCAAGGGCCAGAGTGCGCATTTTGGGAAGACCTCCCGGCACCCAGACAGTATACGCGATTGTAACCGGGCTTTCTGAGTAATCTGGGTGCAAAATCTTGGCGCTTCGCGCGTCATACTGTATTGGAGGACTTGTGAGTCAAAAGCCGGACAGAGAACTGGAAAATCTGTGTATCAACACCATTCGCATTCTGTCAGCGGATGCGGTGCAAAACGCGAACTCGGGCCATCCGGGCCTGCCGATGGGCGCGGCGGCCATGGCGTACACGCTGTGGACGCGCTTTCTGAGACACAATCCGCGGAATCCGAAATGGTTCGATCGCGACCGTTTCATTCTCTCGGCCGGACACGGCTCCATGCTCCTTTACAGTTTGCTGTTTCTCACCGGCTACGATCTGTCGCTGGATGAAATCAAGCGCTTCCGGCAGTGGGGCAGCAAGACGCCGGGCCATCCGGAACGTCTGGAAACTCCCGGCGTGGAGGTGACCACCGGGCCACTGGGCCAAGGCTTCGCCAACGGTGTAGGCGTCGCGATTGCGGAAGCCTGGCTGGCGGCGCGCTATAACCGGCCCGGGCACCAGATTGTGGATCATTACACCTATGCCCTTTGCGGCGACGGCGATCTGATGGAAGGCGTCAGCCAGGAGGCTGCGTCGCTCGCGGGCCACCTGCAGTTAGGCAAACTGATCTACTTCTACGATCAGAATCACATTACACTGGCCGGCGCCACCCAAATTGATTTCACCGAAGACGTTGCCAGGCGTTTTGAGGCCGATGGCTGGCACACGCGCACGGTTCTGGACGGCAACGACACCGACGACGTCGCGCAAGCCATTGCAGAGGCCCAGGCCGAGAGCCAGAAGCCTTCCTTGATTCTGGTGCACACGCACATCGGCTATGGCAGCCCGCACAAACAGGACAACTTCTCTTCGCATGGCAGTCCGCTGGGAGAAGACGAACTAAAGGCCAGCAAAGCCGCGCTGGGCTGGCCCACCATGGACAAATTCTATCTTCCACAAGCTGCGGTGGATTTCTATCGCCAGGCCGTGGGAGAAGGCGCGCGGGTGGAAGACGAATGGAAGAAAAAGTTCGAGGCCTATCGCAAGGATTTTCCGAAAGAAGCCGCCGAATTTGAAATGCTGGTGAAGGGAACGCTGCCAGATAATTGGGCGGCGGATATTCCGCAATGGAAGCCCGGCGATAAGCCGATTGCAACGCGTGCCGCTGGAGGCGCCGTACTGAACGCGCTGGCCAAGCATATCCCGAACATCATTGGTGGATCGGCCGACCTGAATCCTTCCACCGATACGGCTTTGAAGAATTGGGGCGATTTCCAAAATCCCGAGGCGTATGGTCCGGGAACGCTGGGCGCGGTGGGCGGAGTATGGAGCTACGCCGGCCGCAATATCGCCTTCGGGGTTCGGGAGCATGCCATGGGCTCGGCCGTGAACGGAATGGCCGCGCACGGCGGCGTGATTCCATTTAGCGCCACGTTTTTCACTTTCTCCGATTACATGAAGCCTGCCATTCGGCTGGGCGCGTTGAGCCGGCTGCCGGTGATTTACGTATTCACGCACGATAGCATCGGGCTGGGAGAAGACGGCCCCACGCATGAGCCGGTGGAGCAACTGGCAGCGCTGCGCGCGGTTCCGGATTTAACGGTGATCCGGCCGGCCGATCCGAACGAGACTGCCGAGGCGTGGTCGTACGCCATCCAGCACAATGGACCCACGGTGCTGGTGCTGACGCGGCAAGCGGTCCCTCATCTGGATCGAAGCAGCGCGAAACAGCCGGGAGTTACACGCGGCGCCTACATTCTGGCGGACGCCGAGGGAGGTGCGCCGGATGCCATTCTGATCGGCACCGGATCGGAAGTGCAACTCTGCGTCGCCGCGCGCGAAAAGCTGAAGAGTTATGGAGTGAAGGCTCGCGTGGTCAGCATGCCGAGTTGGGAGCTGTTCGCCGCTCAGGATGACGCTTATCGGGAAGCCGTATTGCCGAAGCGGATCAAGGCTCGCGTGACTGTCGAGGCTGGATCGCCTCTCGGCTGGCATCGTTGGGCCGGCGATGAGGGGGCCGTCATCGGGCTGGAGCGTTTCGGTGCATCCGCGCCGGGCGAGGAAGTGCTTCAGCACCTGGGCTTCACGCCCGAACACGTAGCATCCGCCGCGCTGCGCGTGCTGGGCCGAAGCGCGGAAGCGGACGACGTGAATCTGGTCCACGCATAACCCGCGCGAGACCAGCCGCTGCTACTTCATCTCTGCCATAGGATCTGGTTCGCCTCAAGCGGCACCACCGCGCCGGTTGCGAAGGGAATCACGCGAGCTGTGTAATCGCTCGCCGGGCGCGCCGCCGGCACCGCGGCTGAATAGGCATAGCCGCCCTGGGAACCAAGCAGCTCGTGCCCGCGCTGCATCGCCTGCCGGATGGGCTGACCGCCATCGCTGGGATCGGCGTACAGCTCCACGCGCACGGCATCCGCGTTCACTTCATCCAGATAGACCGGCACTTCAAAAAAATGTTGACCATCGCGTGTTTCCACGCGCAGTTGACCAAATCGAATGTGCCCCCAGTTCTGATTCAAACCACGCCGCCATTCCAGAAGTTCCACAGCCGCTTTGCCGCGTTCGGCGGCGCGGCCGCAATAGGCCGCGGCCGCCGGCAAATAGTGCTTCTCGGTGTATTCGCGAACCACCCGAGTGGCTGAAAACACCGGCGTCAGGCGCGCCATGCTCTCGCGCATCATCGCGATCCATTGCGTGGGAATGCCTTGTCCGTCGCGCTGGTAAAACTTGGGAATGATTTCGCGCTCCAGCAAGCCGTACAAAGTCTCGGCTTCCGCCGCATCCACATTGGGGTCGTCACCATGCTCCTTCCCGTCGCCAATCGCCCAGCCAACCTCCGGCGAATAGGCTTCGGCCCACCAACCATCCAGCTCCGACAAATTCATCCCGCCGTTGGCCAGAATTTTCATCCCGCTGGTGCCGCTTGCCTCCCACGGCCGGCGCGGCGTATTGATCCATAGATCCACCCCTTGCACCAGTTGCTGGCTGAGCAGCATATCGTAATCCGCTAAAAAAGCCACGTGCGATTGCACGTCGCGCCGCTTCAGGAACTGCTGCCATTGCTGGATCATGGCTTGGCCGGCCAAATCCGCCGGGTGCGCTTTGCCCGCTATGACAAGCTGCACCGGACGTTGTGAATTTGTCAGGATCCGAGCCAGGCGGTCCGGATCGCGTAACAGAAGATTGGCCCGTTTGTAAGTGGCGAAGCGGCGCGCAAATCCCAAGGTCAGGGTGTCAAAGTTGAAGACTCGCTTGGCCGCTTCCACTTCGTCGGGCGGAGCTCCTTGAATAGCGCGCTCGCGCGCCAGGCGGCCGCGCGTGTATTCGATCAGTACGCTGGACGCGCCCGTGCGCAATTTCCAAAGATCGGTATCGGGAACGGCACGCAACTGCTGCGCCAGTTTGGCTGGATCTCCGGCCGAGCGATCCGGTCCGCACGCCTGCTCCCACAGTGCATCGGCCTCGGGCGATTCCCAGGTGCCCACGTGAATTCCATTGGTGACATATCCCACCGGCACTTCCCGCTCCGGCCAGCGCGGAAACAAGCTGCTGAACAAACGGCGGCTCACTTCGCCATGCAGACGGCTGACGCCATTGACGGCTCCGCTGCCATGCACGGCCAGGTAAGCCATGTTGAACGGCTCCGCTGTATCGCCCGGATTTTGGCGTCCCAGTCCCAGAAGTTCTTCCAGGCCGATGCCCAGTTCCCCGGCAAGCACTCGCAGGTATCTTCCGGCCAGTTGGGGCGCAAAACGGTCAAAGCCCGCCTCCACCGCGGTGTGCGTGGTGAACAAATTTCCGGCGCGCGTGGCTGCCAGGGCAACGTCGAACGGCACGTTGTTGTCGGCCATATAGCTGCGCGCTCGCTCCAGGATCGCGAATGCCGCGTGTCCTTCGTTGAGATGGCAGATCTCGGGGCGCAGACCCATGGCCCGTAACAATCGCCATCCACCGATGCCAAGAATCAGCTCCTGCTTCAGCCGCAGTTCCGCGTCGCCGCCATAAAGTTCACTGGTGACACCCCGGAACGCTGGAGGATTAGCCAGGTCGTTAGAGTCCAACAAGTAGAGGGTCATCCGGCCCACTTCTACCTTCCAGCAGCGTAGCCAGAGCTTGAATCCCGGCGTGCTCAGCTGTATCCGCAGCCATTCGCCATCCGGCGTTCGCAGCGGAGTGACGGGCAACTGGCTGGGGTCGTTGTAGGGATACAACGCGCGCTGGTTGCCGTTGGAATCGATTTCCTGGCGAAAGTAGCCCTGCTGATAAAGCAGCCCAATTGCCGCCACCGGCACGCCCAGGTCGCTCGCGGCCTTCAACTGGTCGCCCGCCACGTTTCCCAAGCCCCCGGAGTATATGGGCAGAGACTCGCTCAACATGTATTCCATGCTGAAGTACGCCACCAGGTTCAGCGCCGTGCCGGGATGCGCATTCTGAAACCACGTCCGGCGCCCCACCGCATCACGTTTTTCGCGCACCAGTTCATCCACTCTGCGGGAAAACACGGGGTCCGCGAAAATCTCGGCCAGCCGCTTCCGGGAGACGGTTTGCAGCACCGCCCATGGATTCTGGGTCAGCTCCCAAAGGTCGGGATTCAGCTTCCCCCACAGCTCGTCACTCGAATGATGCCAGCTCCAACGCAGGTTCAGAGCCAGTTCCACCAGCGCATCATATTGCGGATTGTCTTGGAGATTGTCGACCATGTGCCTCCTCGGGACAACAGTACGTGCATGACAAGGGCCACGCGGCTATGCCACCAGTATCGCGCCAGTTCATTGCGTGAGCGTTACAGATGTCGATATTCGGACACTGCGGGACGATGCGACACTAGAAGAATCGGACGCCGATGCGGCCGCCACCTGTCCCATGCTCGGCTCCATCCAAGAACACATCCAGTTCCTGCTGTTAGCCTTCAGCTCCCTTATCTTCATAGTCGATCCCATCGCCACCATACCTTCGTTCCTGGTTCTGACAGCCGGCTCGGGCATGCCCCAGCGCCGCCGCATGGCGAAACGCGCGGCCTGGACCTGTTTTCTGGTGCTGGCGGCTTTCGCCATGGCGGGCACATTGATCTTCAAGATGTTCGGAATAACACTTCCGGCATTTCGCATCGCCGGAGGATTGATCATGATCCTTATCGGACTCGACATGGTTCAGGCACGACGGTCTCAGACCAAGGAAACGCCGGCCGAGACCCAGCAGGCCATGGAGAAGGACGACGTGGGAATCATCCCGCTAGGCGTTCCCATGCTGGCCGGACCGGGATCCATTTCCACGGTCATCGCGTTGATGGCCCAGTCGTCTAACTGGCCGCACAGTATATTAATCATTGTGGCCTTGGCTTTGACGGCCTTTCTCTCCTATTGGACCTTGGCTGCCGCGGACCGCCTGGGCCGGCGCATGGGCGACACAGGCATCCACATTCTCACGCGATTTATGGGATTGCTGCTGATGGCCATCGCGGTGCAATTCATTCTGAGCGGCCTGACGGCTGCCGGTTTTGGAGTAGGTCAAAAATGAAAGCCATTCGACTGCATCAGCGCGGCGGGCCCGATGAGCTGATATATGAAGATGCGCCGCGTCCCATACCCGCTCCAGGCGACGCGCTGGTGCAAGTATACGCAACCGCAATTACGCCTACCGAATTGACCTGGGACCAGACCTACCAGAATCCGGATGGCTCGCCCCGCCTGCCCACCATTCCCGGCCATGAAGTTTCTGGAGTGATTGAGGCTGTTGCGCCCGGGATAAAGGACCTGGGACCGGGCGATGCGGTGTATGGGCTTGCGGATTTTACACGCGACGGCGCCGCGGCGGAATACTTGGCCATCCGGGCCGGCAATCTCGCGTTGAAACCCCGCACGCTGGACCATGTTCACAGCGCAGCCGTTACACTGTCCGGTCTGACAGCCTGGCAAGCGCTATTCACGCATGGCGCTCTGCAGCGGGGCCAGAAGGTTCTCATTCATGCCGGAGCGGGCGGCGTGGGCACGTTCGCGGTACAACTGGCTCACCTGAAGGGCGCGCACGTCATCACCACCAGTTCGGGCGCCAACCTGGACTTCGTTCGCAGCCTTGGCGCCGACGAAACGATAGACTACACCAGCACGCGCTTTGAAGACGTGCTGCGCGACGTAGATATTGTGCTGGATGCGGTGGGCGGTGATACGGTGCAGCGTTCCTGGCGGGTTCTGCGCGGGGGCGGCGCAATGATATCGGTAACCACCTTGATCCCGGAGGATGAGGCTCGGGAGCATGGCGCGCGCGGGCTGTTCTTCATTGTCGAGCCGAACCGCGAGCAATTGGAAGAGCTGGCAAAACTGATCGATGCCGGCTCTCTGAAGGTGATCGTGGCAAGCGTTCAGCCGCTGGCCCGTGCGCGCGATGCGTTTGAACTGGCGCTGAAGGGCCACACACGCGGCAAAATCGTCCTCCAGGTTCGAGACAGCACACGTCAACAATAAGGTCGGCCGTTCGACACGCCGATTGGCACCGAACGTATTGAATCAATAGCTTAGGCGCGGAACCCAACATGCATATTGCATACTGCAATGCCCACTCAACAGGAATTCACGGAACTTCTGCAACCTAACTTACTCCCACTGAACCGCTTTGTCTTTGGAATGGTCGGCAATCAATTTGACGCCGAAGACATCGTGCAGGAGACAGTGGTAAAAGCATTTATTCACTTCGCCGATTTTCGCGCCGAGTCGAAATTCAAGACCTGGCTGATGAGCATCGCGGTGAATGAGGTGCGCACCCGGCGCAGAACGGAATATCGCTCGCGCATGACTTACTTCGATTTCGATCAACTGGAGCGGCTGGCAACCACCACTTCGAACGATTCACCGCTGCGCCAGTATCAGGAAAACGAATCCACCCGGATGGTTCAAAAAGCCATGCTCTCGCTGCATCCGCCGTACAAGGAAATGATCCGCCTGCGGGCCATCGACGGCTTGAACATCACCGACACGGCGCGGCAGCTTTCCATTTCGGTGGCCGCCGCGAAGGCGCGCTATCATCGGGCGGTTCATCGTTTGTCTCGCACGCTGGTGCGGCAGACCAAGAAGCCGTTGCGCGCAACCACTGCCAGCGCGGCCTAGCTCGATGGAGCAGAAGGCTTAACGCGCGGTTGCGCTCTTAGCTGTGGTGGTTGTTCCGGCGTCGGCCGTGGTTGCGGCGGCCGGACCCATCAGCTTGCCCAGCAGATCCGCCGTGCTTTGGTGAACCTCCACGCCCACGGCATCGGCTTGCAGGCCCAGCGCAACGTCCCGGGGAGTGCGGCCTTTGTTGTCCTTGAGATCCAGCTTGGCGCCATGATCGGCCAGGAACTGCACAATGTCATCGGTCCCCTGCCCGGCGGCGGCGTGCAGGGCTGTGTTGAGGGTCTTGTCGGTGGCGGCGTTGACGTCCACGCCCTTGTCCAGACAGATCTTCATTGCTTCAATGGGATGCTCATCGCGCCGGATGGTATTGGCGTGGCCCATGCCGGCCGCCACCATCAAAGCCGTGACGCCGGCCTTGGTGATCGCCTTGGGATCGGCGCCCTTGTCCAGCAAGAGCTGCATCAAGGGAACGTCGGCGGACTTGGCGGCGCGCAGGAAAGGCGTTGCACCCTCGCCCATCATCACGTCCGGAAAATCCAGCACGGCGCGCGGGACAATCATTTTCGTCAGCTTGGCGTTGGCATCGGCTCCGTGATCCAGCAGCATCTTGATCAGGTCCATCGGCTCAGTTTTGCCGTTGTCGCGCGGCGCGGGCCGGTTGCTCGAATAAATGTCGCGCATGTCGATGGCGGCAAACAGCGCGGCGCGGCCATTGGAATCGGCGGCGTTGGGGTCGGCTTTGCGATCAAGCAGGAATGCGGCCGTGTCGAAATGCCCGTTAATGATGGCCAGCACCAGGGCGCTGGTCCCGTCCGGATCGGCTGCCTTGATATCGGCGCCATGATCCAGCAGGATCTTCGCGCTGTCGGTGAATCCGCCGCGCGCCGCAAACAGCAGTGCCGTGAATCCGCCGCGCGGGAAATGCATCGGCACGTCGCCCGGCTTGGGCTTCATACCGCTGAAGTCGAAGACGGATGAAACAGCGTTTACGTCAGCGCCGTGTTCCACCAGCAACTTCACCACGTCGGGATGATTTTCGGCGGTGGCCCACATAAGCGCAGTCTGACCGCGCCAGCTTTCCTTGGTGTTTACTTCGGCGCCATGATCCAACAGCGCTTTGACAGACTCTGCGTTGCCCGCCCGCGCCGCCGTCATCAACGCGGATTGTCCTTCCGCCTGGAAGGAATTGGCGTCGGCCCCGGCTTTCAACAGCGCCTCCACCATCACGGCGTTGCCGTTAGTGCAGGCCTGCGAAAGGGCGGTAAATCCCTCGCGGTTGGAAGCGTTAACATTTGCACCCGCGGCCAGCAGCGTCTCCACCATTTTCTCATCGTTCCAGTAGGCGGCCCAAAGCAAGGCCGTTGAGCCATCGGGCTGCGCCGCGTTCACGTCGTTGGGATGCTGTTTGACCAGCGAACCAAGGGCATCCATGTCGCCCTTCATCGCGATATCGGCGATTTGCGTGGTGGCTGCCCCAAGAGCCGCACCCCAGCCGGCGGAGGCGAGCAGCACGCCCGTTAGCAGAAAGCGCATGGGATTCTCCTAGACGTCGGTCAGGCCGCTGGTGCTGTCGCCCACTTTGTCGGTGGGAACGCCGATCTTGTTCAAAACCGACAGCAGCAGG
>DATHNM010000199.1:0-2861 GCA_035486095.1 Bryobacteraceae bacterium | reverse complement strand
ATCCCATCCGCATTCGGGCGCTGGAGGCCTGGTCTACCTGCCTGTGCCAGGAGCAGGACTGGCAGGCGGCCTTACCGGTGCAGCGGGAACTGCTGGAATGCCGGACCCACTTGCTCGGCCAGGATCACCCGGAGGCGCTGGCCGTACGCAATAATCTCTCTGAAACCTTAACCGCGCTCACCAGCGGATCGTGGTCTATTTCCGCGTAAGCGGTGAGACTTCCAACGTGATATTGTCTACTCTAGCGGACGCTGTTATTTCCGAGATTACAGCGCCCGGCCCATCAAAAGGAGCAACACTTATGGCATCTGTATTGTCCTCTCCGTCCGACAACAAGGTCGCAGTGTCGGCGACCAAACTTCTCATCAACAATCGGTGGGTAAACAGCCTATCCGGCAAAACGTTCGCCACCTTGAATCCAACCACTGGCGAAGAGATCTGCCAGGTGGCGGAGGCCGACGCCGCTGACGTCGATCTAGCGGTGAAGGCAGCGCGCGCGGCTTATGACAAGGGTCCATGGCGAACCATGTCGGGACGCGAACGCGGCCGGCTACTGATCCGCTTGGCCGATCTGATCGAGAAGAACGCCGACGAACTGGCGCGCCTGGAATCGCTCGACAACGGCAAGCCCTTCAGCATGGCAAAGCACGTGGACGTAGCCGCCACGGCGGCCTGCTATCGCTATTTCGCCGGATGGGCGGACAAAGTAACCGGCAAGACCATTCCACTGGAAGGTCCCTTCTTCTGCTACACCCGCCACGAGGCCATTGGCGTTTGCGGACAGATCATCCCCTGGAATTTTCCGATGTTGATGCAAGCCTGGAAACTTGCGCCCGCATTGGCGACCGGTAACACCAGCGTTCTGAAACCCGCCGAGCAGACCCCGCTGTCAGCGCTTCGGATCGGCGAGTTGATTCTGGAAGCCGGTTTCCCCGAAGGCGTGGTGAACATTCTTCCCGGATTTGGAGAGACCGCCGGCGCCGCCATCGCAAGCCACATGGATATCGACAAGGTTGCCTTCACCGGTTCCACCGAAGTGGGGCACCTGATCATGCAGGCGGCCGGAAAGTCGAATTTGAAGCGCGTCTCGCTGGAACTGGGCGGAAAGAGCCCCAACATTGTTTTCGCGGACGCCGACATGGATAACGCCATCGAAGGCTCCCACATGGGGCTGTTCTTCAATCAAGGCCAGGTGTGCTGCGCCGGCTCACGAGTGTTCGTGGAAGAAAAGGTTTACGACCAGTTCGTGGAACAAAGCACGGCTCGCGCGCAAAAGAGAACGGTGGGCGATCCGTTCGATGCGGGAACGGAGCAGGGTCCGCAAGTGGACCGAACGCAGCTGGATCGCGTTCTGGGATACATCGAGTCTGGCCAAAGCGAAGGCGCGAAGTTGAACTGTGGCGGCGGACGCGTGGGAGATCGCGGATACTTTGTGGAGCCGACGGTCTTTTCCGACGTTCAGGACAACATGAAGATCGCACGTGAAGAGATCTTCGGACCGGTGATGAGCATCATCAAATTCAAGAGCCTGGACGAAGTGATCGATCGCGCCAACAAGACGGTGTACGGCCTGGCTGCGGGCGTCTGGACGAAGGATGTCAGCAAGGCTCTGGCGATTGCGAACAATGTCCGGGCCGGCACGGTATGGGTGAACTGCTACAACGTGCTGGACACGGCGGCGCCGTTCGGCGGCTTCAAGCAGTCCGGAATCGGCCGCGAACTGGGCGAGTACGGTCTGCAGCAATACACCGAAGTGAAGACAGTTGTTGTGAAGCTCTAGAGACAGTACAGGGCTGGCGCGTTCACCCGCGTCAGCCCTCAATTATCAGCCTCCATCCCGCCATGCAAGCAACCATCACCGACAAATTGCTGGACCCCTCCGTTTGGGAAAAGCGCTACTTCGACGGCGCCTGGAAAGTGGCGCCCGCCACGCTTCAGGTTCGTGAACCTGCAACGGGCATAGAGTTGGGCAGCGCGGGCGCCGGCACACCCGAGCTGGCGGTGGAGCTTACCGAACGGGCCGCGCAAGCACAGCCGCGCTGGGCCGAGACTCCGCCTGACGAGCGCGCGCGCATCATGCGCCAGGCGGCGCGCGTGATAGAAGAAAACACGCCCGAGATCATCAGCTGGATCATTCGCGAGACCGGCGGCGTCACGGCCAAGGCCGGCTACGAAATCGCAATGGCCACCGGGGAGTTATATCATTCGGCGGCGCTGCTGACGCAGCCCATCGGCCAGATCCTGCCTTCCGCGGATTTAGAGCGGATGAGCCTGGCACGCCGTGTTCCGGTAGGCGTGGTAAGCGTCATCACGCCGTGGAACGTTCCGCTGGTGCTTTCCATGCGTTCGGTGGCGCCGGCGCTGGCGCTCGGAAATGCGGTGGTGCTGAAGCCTGACCCGCAGACTCCGGTGTGCGGCGGCTATCTTTTGGCGCGCATCTTTGAAGAGGCCGGTTTGCCGGCGGGCTTGTTGAGCGTTCTGCCCGGCGGCGCCGAGGTGGGCGAAGCGTTAGTGACCGCGGCGGCGGTTCGTCTAGTAACGTTCACAGGCTCCAGCCTGGTGGGGCGGCGCGTGGGCGAACTGGCGGGGCGGAATCTCAAGAAAGTTTCGCTGGAACTGGGCGGCAACAGTCCCATGCTGATCCTGGATGATTGCGACCTGGATGCGGCCAGCTCGGCCGGCGCCTGGGGATCGTTCCTGCATCAGGGACAGGTCTGCATGGCCACCAGCCGTCACATTGTTTTGCGCAAAGTTGCGGACGCTTATCTGGAGAAACTGGCAGCGCGAGCCGCGGCGCTTCCGGTGGGCGATCCTTTCCGCAAGGATGTTGCCATCGGTCCGCTGATCAATGAAAAGCAGCT
>DATHNM010000198.1:0-6751 GCA_035486095.1 Bryobacteraceae bacterium | reverse complement strand
ATCAGAAAGCCGCCGGTGATGGCGCTGAGCACCAAGAACTCCACGTGCCCCATTCCGACGAAGGTCGCGGTGAGCAGCAGAAGCACGGTCATGACCGGCATGATGGTGATCGCAATGGCGCCGCGTTTGTCGGTGAAGCGCATGAGCAGCAACCCGCCCACTGCGCCCATGGCGGAGTAGAGCGATGCCGCCGTGGCTGCTTCCTTGCGGCTATATTTGAGCGCCTCAAAAACCACGGGCGTCCAATTGACGATGAAAAATACGGCTAGCGAACTGGCGATGTATCCGAGCCAGATCAGCGGCGTGATGAAGCGCAGCTCGCCGCGGAACAGCAGCGACGGCTGGAAGTCTTTGTTCTGGCGATTCTCGTCGCTCACCACAAAAGTGGCGCCGGCGGGTAGCAAGCGGCCGGGGGCAATGCGCCGGACGATGGGGGCAATGCGATCGGCGCCCAAGCCTTTGCTGGCCAGAAAGCGGATGGATTCGGGCAGAATCGCGAACAGCACAGCGGAGCAAAATAGCGAGAACGCGCCTCCGAAAACGAACACCGATTTCCAGCCGAACTTCGGGATCAGCCAGATCGCGATGGGTCCTCCCAGCGCGGTGCCGAGCGAGTAGCCCATCATGATCACGGTAACGATGGTCGCGCGGTAGCGTTTGGGCGCATATTCGATGTTGAGCGCCCAGGCCAGCGGGAGCATGCCGCCCAGCGGCAATCCGTCTATGAAACGCAGTGAAACCAGCGATCCGTAGCTGTTGGCAAGCGCGAAGCACATGGTGAGGATGCCGAATAGCGCGGTGGCGAACACCACCACCGGACGGCGGCCAATGCGATCGCCCAGGTAGCCCAAGGCGAAGCCGCCCACCATGGTTCCGAACAGGCCCATGCTGAAAATGTTGCCCAGCTGGATTTTGCTGAGATGATATTGTGCGCCGAAATAGGGCGCGGCGAAGCTGATCAGGTTGCTGTCCAGGCCGTCAAAAAAGGTAATGATCCAGGAGATCAGCACCAGGCTGATGAGGAACCGGCCCAGCTTCTGATTTTCTATGATCTCGGAAACGTCGACGGTGTTCGGCTCGCTCAACCGTACTACGATATCAAAACGACGGGCGCGGCCCTTTCTTCGGGAACGCGCGGGATGGGCCGCTTCAGCCTGAGGCTGTTTTTGTTGGCGTACATGCGGCGGTCCGCCTCAGCCAGAAGTTCATCGGCGGTGACGCCGTCGCCCGGGCAGGATGCCACTCCCACGCTGGCCGAAATAATGTTCTCGCCGCACACCGCGCGGCCAACCTCGGAAGCCATGGCCGACAAGGCGAGGATCTTGTCGCCGATGGCATCCGCCGTCATTCCCGGCAGCACCAGGACAAATTCATCGCCCCCGAAGCGTGCCGTCACATCGTGATGCCGGTTGATTTCGGTTAGTCCCTTGGCAAACGCCTGCAGAACTTTATTGCCCGCGTTGTGACCAAACCGGTCGTTCACCTCTTTGAAGCGATCCAGATCGCAGACCATCACAGTTAGCGGCGACTGTTGGGCTTCGGCGCGTAAAAGCTCATGATTCAAGCGGTCGAACAGTGCCCGGGTGTTGTTCAGGCCGGTTAGATAGTCCGTTGTGGCGGACGCTTCCAGCGCGCGATACTTCAGGGCATTCTCGAATGAAGCGCCGATCTTCGAGCTGATGCCCGAAAGGATGCGCAGCTGGTCTGGCGCGAACGCATCAGCGTCGGCCCGATATAGCGAGAGTACGCCTACGGTGCCTTCCTGGCCGGCCAGGGGAACCGACAGGGCCGAGCGCAGCAGGCTGAACTTTCTGGGGTCGTTCAGATAGCCGGGTTCCACGGAAGGATTCCCGTTGAGGATCGGCTTATTGTGCTTGGCAACCCAACCGGAGATGCCCTCGCCCAGCGGAATCTGGAGCGACGAAAACAGCATGCGGTCCTGGCCGTCCACATAGACGGGACCCAGCAATTCGTCTTTGAGCTCGTAGACGGCGATGGAGTCGCAAGGAATCATTTGCGTCAAGCGCGAGCTTAAGACGGAAAGCATTTCCGCCATGCCCAGCGAATTGCCCAACTCCGACACGATCTCGAGCGTGTATTGCGCTTCCCTGCCCGCGGCGGCGATTTGCGAGCGGAAATCGCGCTCCGGATCTTCGCTGGAGGCCGACGCGAAGCCGGCGGCGGGTGGTTTGCCGCGTTCGATGCGAGCGTCCACGGAGAGTTTCGCCGCGTGCTTGTGCAAGCGGGTGGCTTCTTCCTCCAACTGGCGATAACGCTGCGCGAGAATGCCGACCACGCGCGGATCGTAACTCTTGCCGGATTCGCTGAGCACCACCTGCATGGCGTCATCGAGCGGCAAGGCGCGCCGGTACTGGCGGTCTGATGCCAGGGCATCCAAACAGTCGACGGCCGAAAGGATGCGGGCGCCAAGGGGAATCTCTTCTCCCGCCAGCCCGAAAGGGTAGCCGTTTCCGTCCCATCTTTCGTGATGCGCCTTCACAATGGGAGCCACCGCATAAGGAAAATTCACCTGCTCCAGAATTTCAGCGCCCACCACCGGATGAATTTTCATCTTTTCGAATTCCTGCGGCGTCAGTTTACCCGGCTTCGTGATAATGTGCTCCGGCACGGCCAGCTTGCCGATGTCGTGCAGCAGTGAGGCGGCCCGCAAGGCGTTCAGTTCCTCTTCGGTAAGCCCCATCTCTTTCCCGATTCCCAGCGCGTAGTGCTGAACGCGGCGCAGATGGTGGCTGGTGGTCTGGTCTTTCGCTTCGATAGCCAAAGCCAAGGTTTCGATGGTGCGGAGGTGCAGCGAGTTCATCTCTTCCACATGGGCTTTCTCCTGCTCCACGCGGTCTTTTTCCGTCTCCAGGCGGCCGATGTAGAGACGATAGGAGCGATAGACCACCCACACCACCGGCATCGCCAGCAGCGAGAATTCCCAGCCCAGATTTTGATTTACCCAATGCAGCACGCAGACCAGCGTGGCGCCCATCAGGTAATAGGGGAGTGCCCAAAAATAACATTCCTTCCAGACCCGGAAGAGGCTGCGCTTTTCGGTGATGGAAATGGCGCCGGCAATCGGAAGAGTGTTGCCAATGAAGTATGCCACTGTGGCAAACAAGAGCCGGAATGGCAGGCTGATACCAAAAGCTTCCGCAGTGTGCAGGGTGGCTTCGGCGAAATGGATGGCGATGGCGATTGCCGCCAGGTTGAACAGCACCTGGTGAAGCCGCGGACGCTTCTTGGCCCCCCAATAGATTTGCACCAGGGCGGACCCGATGCCAATCACCATGGTCTGCAGGATGCCCAGTTCCGCCATGCCGACCAGAATGAACAGAAAGCTGACCGACAGGGTTCCGGTTACGCCCGGAAGGTTGACCTTCAAACTGGACGAAAGCAGCGCCAGCAGCAGGTAGCATACAAACTGGGTGGAGAACCCAACATCGGTGGTGGCCAGGGGACGAAGCACCGCCAACAGGCCCGCCGCTGTAACCAGGCCAATGAATGCTCTTGCGACATTCCGGGACGGCTTCAATCGATCTCCACGGCTTTAGCCGTATAACTCTAATGTTGGCAGCAGGTTCCGAACTTGACGATCGGTGTCCCCATGGCCACGCGTACCCCAGATGGCATTACAGCTCCGGGTGGCGTTCCTGGTTCCCGAAACCGGGGAGCCGGGGATGACGTTGAGGCCCCAGATGAGTGCGGTATTCACAGGCATCGCCATGTTAATTGCAGCGTTATTCATAGCGAAAGGGACCATCGAGTTTATATCGGATGACCGTATGTTTTTCATGAGCTTCGCCTCGTTTGTCATGAGCTTTACTTTCTTAATTCTCGCCGGCAATGGCGACCATGCTGCTTTGGTCAGTTGGAATACTGGAACCCCAAATCACGTTGGTACCCCAGATCACGTTGAGACTGCTGGGTGAATTGGTGCCCCAGATGACGTTGGTGCCCCAAATCACGCTGGTACCAGAAACCTGGGAGGTGCCCCAGATCACGCTGGTTCCCCAGATCAGGTTGGTTCCCCATATTACGTTTTGCCCTGCAATGTTGCTAATGGAAACGGTACCGGTGCGCGAGTTGAAAGAGGCCAGCGGTGAAAGCGCCGATCCGGTAGCTGTATCGTTGCTGTTGAGCGCCGCCCAGATATCCAGATAGCCGGCGCCCACGGTGAAGATGTCGTAATAGCTGGTATAGGAGATACCCGTCACCGGGTCCGTCGCGACACTGGAGACCGGAAAGGCATTCTTGTTCGCGGTCTTCATCAGGCGGGCTTTCACCTGATCCGGCGTAAGAGTCGGGGTCTGCTGCAATAGCAAGGCTGCCGAGCCGCTGACCATGGGAGCCGCCATGCTGGTTCCGCTCAGAATGAAGTAGTTCTTGTCGGTGATGTTGAGCGGGAACAAATGGTGCAATGCGCCGTCTCCCAGTACGGAAATGATCAGGTTGCCGGGCGCCACCAGGTCCGGTTTCACCACGTGATCCAGCAGGGTGGGTCCTTTGGAACTGTAGCTGGCAATTGCATCATCAAAAATGCTGGGGGTGTTTTCGGTCTTCATGGCGCCCACGGTGATGACGTAGGGGTCGTTTCCAGGGGCGCTGATGGTAGAGTACCCTTGGGTTCCCGCCAGGTTATCGCGGCCGTCATTTCCGGCAGCCACCACCACGACGATACCGGCCCTCCAGGCAGCTTCCACGGCCTGGCACAGCGGATCGCTCTTATAGCTTTCGAAGACCGGGCGTCCGAGCGAGAGATTGATTACGCGGATATTGTATTGCGGTTTCAATTGAATGGCGCGTTGAATTGCTGCTATGACAACGCTGTCCGTGCTGGAGCCGGTGCCATCGAGCACCACCAGATTGATCAGGCTGGCGTTGGGCGCCACGCCGGCGTAAACACCGTACGACTGGCTGCCGTTCCCGCTCACGATACCGGCCACATGCGTTCCGTGACCATAGTCGTCGTCGGTAGAGGATCCTTTGGAGATGAGATTCTCGGCGTGCACAATGCTACCTTGCAAGTCCGGTCTGTTGCTGATGCCGCTATCGATGATGGCCACTCCGATGCCGGTGCCGTCCGCCCCGTTGCGTTGGGCAATGTCGGCGTTGATGGCCTGAAGCTTATAGTCGGACGGCAGAAACGATACGGATGCCGCCTTGACCGGGCGGTCCGGCGAGACATAGGCCACGTCAGGATCATTCGCCAAGTCGGCGAGCGCATTGGGCGCAACCGAGTACACAGCGCCATTCACCACACTGAGCATTCCCAGATGACGGCCACCTTTGCGGAGCACCGCATCGATGTGGCGCTGCTGGGGCGGCTGCTTGTACTGAACGATTACTTTGACTTCTGCTCCCGAATCCCGCCGCTCTAACTCCGGCGAGAGCTTCGAGAACTGCCCATGACATAGGCTGGCGGCTGCGAGCAACGCTGGCGCAATCACCGCTATCCGTTGTTTTATCATATGCGCTCTCTTAGGCAAGTGATGACCCAATTCCAACTCGTTGCAAATAATAGATTTAGAAAAATCCGAAGCGGGACAATCTGTCTGGGAATAGCGTGCTGGAAGTCCTATGAATGTGGTGCGAACCGCGCGAAGAACGGCTGCATCAATGGGACGGAAGAGCGACAGGTGTAGATCGAAGGTACTAGCGAAAGGCGGAAAAACGGGTGGGTGAGCCCCGCGCGGCGGTTCGATGGACGGGTTACGCGGCTTTTGGGACAAGGTGACACTTTGTCCAAGCTTGGCGCTGGCGTTGAGGGGCCAGAAGCGCTACAGCCCCGCCGAGTGCATCGGCTGCAAGCTTGTTCCAATGATCGGCGAGCCTGATCCAGCGCATGTCTCAACGTCCTTCGTTGACGGCACAATCTTTCAGTTCGCATGACTAACCGGCGCTACACTCGGTTGACCAACGCCTTCAGCAAGAAAATCGAGAACCACAGCGCCGCTGTTGCGCTCGGGTACTTCGCGTACAACTTCATCAAAATCCATCGCACGCTGCGTTGCACGCCCGCCATGGCCGCTGGCGTCACAGATAGGCTCTGGGAAGTATCTGATCTGGTAGCATTGCTCGAAGCCTCCGAGCTGGGGTTAAAAAGAGCCGCATAACGGGGCTATCATCAGAAGCAGGAGACTGCTTCGATGAAACACAAACTGACCATCGCTCTCGCCTTTGCCGCTGGGCTTCTGGGTGGACTACTCGCCCGTTATATCAACCCACAACCCGCCTTCGCTCAGGCCGTCCAAGGCCCTGCTGCCACGAAGGAAGTACGGGCCCAGAGTTTCTCCGTCGTTGATCCTGGAAACCACGTCATTGGAACCCTCACGTGGCGGTTACCAACAGAACCAATCCAGGAAAACGGAATTGCTTTGCCGCCGATACCACAGATCGTTTTGCAGGATGCCACAGGACATCAAATATGGTCTCCTCCCAGCGGCACACTTTTCCGGCAACTCAGTTCAAAGTAGCCCACTACCAAGAGCAGCGTAGTTGATACAATCGTCCCACGAATGACAGGCGCGAAGTCTATTTCGGAATTGGTGGAGCGCGAAATTCTGAACATTACCGACGCTAGAATCGCGCAAAGGATTCGCGAACTTCTAGTAAGTCCCTACCCGGTAAACAGGTCATGGGACTATGGGACTCCAGATGAGCAATTCACATGCTGGACCGTTCTAGAGCACCCGACGTCGAACACTGGGATTGCATTTTGTGGCCAGGGCTTTGGCCCTTCGTACCC
>DATHNM010000197.1:0-6701 GCA_035486095.1 Bryobacteraceae bacterium | reverse complement strand
GGGCGCGATGGAGAAGCTAAGATCCTGAAACACCACTAAATCGGCCCCGCCGGAGCGGAACTTCTTGGTCAGGTTGACGCCGCGAAATCCGCCAGCGCCATCGGTGTCCATGATTCGCAACCCCTCTTAATACTAGGCTATCACTGGATGGCGATTTGGGATCGGCGGAGCGTATTAAGAATTGTTCGGAATGGTACTGGGGGTTGGGGGAAGGGCGGGTGGCTTTCGCTCGCTGGGGTTGGGGGTTGGGGATCAGGCGCTATATACTGGCTCAGAAATGAAGATTCCAACCTTTCAAGAGTTACCGATACGGAAAGACCTGCCCGCGGATTGCTCGTGGGGCGTGTTTGGCGAGAACGATGCCCTGGGGTGCTTGAATTTTCTAACTGCCGAGGGCGTCGTCGCGGCGGCGGGGCTGGTGCGCTCAGGCAAAGTGTTCCGCCTGGATGCGCGCATGGGATTTGCAAAGCCGCCCCTTTTCGGGCGGGCGCCGGCCGAGCATACGGTGGTTCCATTAGCACCCATGGCCAACGACGACTTCGTGCACTTCAATACGCAGGAAGGCAGCCAATGGGACGGGCTGGGGCACGTGGGCCACGTCCGGCTCGAGCGGTTTTATGGCGATGTAACCATCGGCGAGGTAAGAGGCGGCAACGCCAAGCTGGGCATTCACCATTGGGCGAACAAATTTGTGGGGCGCGGGCTGCTGATCGACGCCTTGGGGTATCGCAAGGCGAAAGGGATTGCGGTAAACCCACTGGATCGCGAGGTTTATACGCTGGCCGAACTGAAGGCGGCGCTGGAACACCAGGGCAGCGCGCTAAAGCCGGGCACCATCCTGTTGGTTCGCACCGGCTGGATGGAATCCTATGAGGCATTGACGCTGGAAGAGAAGCGCGCCCTTGCGCCCATGGAGAAAATGCGATCGGCCGGCGTAGAGGCCAGCCGCGAGATCGTGGAGTGGCTGTGGAACAATCAGGTGGCGGCCATCGGCACGGATTGCCCTTCAGTGGAAGCATTTCCTTCAGACTTCTCGAACGAAGGGATACTGCACTATCGCGCGCTGCCGCTACTGGGGTTGCCGCTGGGTGAATTATTCGTGCTGGCGCCGTTGGCTTCGGACTGCGCGGGCGATGGACGCTACGAATTCATGCTGGTGTCCGCGCCCATGAATGTGGAGGGCGGAATCGCATCGCCGCCCAACGCGGTGGCGATCAAATAACAGTTCGGCGAGGCCGATTTCTTCGTTGGATGCCCAAACCGAGCAGCGCGCCGCCGAGCCCTATGAGCCACTCCAGTTTCGGCTCAGGTGTGGCCGTGGTGGGAACAGTGACGGTGCCGATACCTTGGTCAATGGTGCCGGTGTCATCAAAAGTGGTCTCGATGGTGCCGGTACCGGTTTGGAATGAAAAATTGCCGTTGGGGTTCAGATCTCCGTCTTGGGACGTGAGAACGAAATCTCCCAAGGGCATTGGCCCGCTGATCAACGGCCCGTTGTAAGAAAAGGTTACATTTTCGATAGCCGGATCGTCTGAAGGGACAACATCGGTTGGAGTTATGCCGACAGGCTGCACGCTAGCGGACCAGCCGCTGGGCGCCGAGATGACGCTGTCCAGGCCGGTGAAATCGTAAATGGTGAAAAAAGCCGGGGTGCTAAAACCGACACCTTCGCCCGGCCCCAGGTCGACAGCATAGGTCCAAGTGTAATCGGTACCGTTGAATTCAGGCGAGCCGTCCAATACAACGGCAATTGAGGCATGCGCGAGCCCGGAAAATGCGCAGCTTGCTGCAGCCATAAAGAAAATGCTCTTCCAACGCAGTCTGTCTCCGTAGGGCGTCATATCTACCCCTAACTATGTGCCTGGGCCGCCGGGGCGTCAAGCCAAAAGTGCGGGGTTGGTACTACGGATTTTCTACCTAGATCGTTTCGAGCTCTTCTTCTAAGAGCTGCTTCTGATAGAGATCGGCGTAATAGCCGCCGCCGCGAATCAACTGGGCGTGGGTGCCTTGCTCGGCCACCTCGCCATGTTCGATGACAAATATCCGGCTGGCGTTTTGAACGGTGGAAACCCGGTGCGAGATCAGAATGGTGGTGCGGCCACGCATGACATCGGCCAGGCCTTCGAGAATTCGCTCTTCGGTGAGAGTGTCGACGCTTGAAAGCGCATCGTCGAGGATCAGTATCCTGGGGTCGCGCAGGATGGCGCGCGCGATGGCGACGCGCTGCTTCTGTCCGCCCGATAGCGTGATTCCGCGCTCGCCTATGATGGTGCCGTAGCCTGCGGGGAAGGTGGCGATGTCCGGCGCCAAACCGGCCAAATCCGCGGCGCGCGCGATATCGTCTTGGGTTGCATCGTCCACTCCCCAGGCGATGTTCTCGGCCAGGGTGGCGCTGAACAGGAACGTCTCCTGCGGCACGAATCCTATCTGGCGGCGCAGCCATTCCGGATCGAAATCCCGCACGTCGCGGCCATCCAGAAACACGGCTCCGCGCGTGGGGTCCAGCAAGCGGGGGATCAAACTCACCAGGGTGCTCTTGCCGCTGCCGGTGTGCCCCACAATGGCGACCGTGGCGCCGGCGGGAATTTCCAGTGTGATGTTCTTCAGAGCGTAGCCGGCCGGATACTGCACTTCAACTTCGTCGAACCGCAGAGCGCCGCGCACTTCGTAGTCCTCGCGCTCTGTCTGCGATGGCCGTTTCAGGATGCTCGGCTTTTCATGCATCAATTCCATGATGCGGCTCCAGGAAGCGGTGCCGCGCTGCATCAGATTCACCACCCATCCCAGCGCGATCATGGGCCATACCAGGATGCCCATGTAGGTGTTGAACAGCACGAAGCTGCCGAGCGAAATCCGATGCGCCAGTAACTGATACCCGCCGCCCAGCAGCACCACCAGAAATCCGATGCCAATCAGAGCCTGCAGCAACGGCATGAACAGGGCCGAGAGCTTGGCCAGCCCAATATTCTGCGCCACGTAATCCTGGTTGAGCTGCTCAAACTTGCGAATCTCGGGCTGCTCCTGCGCGTAGGCGCGAATGACGCGCACTCCCGACAGATTTTCCTGAACGCGGCTGCTGATATCGGAAAACATCTTCTGGATGGTTTCGAAACGATCGTGAATGCGGCGGCCGAACAGAATGACGGCCAGGCTGATTACCGGCGCCGGAATCAGGCAGAACAGCGTGAGCCGCCAATCCACGTGCAGCATCACGCCAACCAGGAAGAGGGCGGTGAAAAATGTCTCGGTAAAGTACATGATGCCCGGCCCCAGCATCATACGCACGGCGTTCAGATCGTTGGTGGCGCGCGCCATGATATCGCCGGTGCGGTATTTCGCGTAAAAGTCCTGCGAGAGCGTCACGATGTGCGCGAACAGATCGTTCCGCAAGTCGAATTCGATATCGCGCGAAAGGCCGATCAGGATGACGCGCATCCAGTACTGGAAAATCCCCTTCACCACCGAGAGCAGCACGATCAGCGCGGCGAACTCAAAGACCAGCGAGAGGCGAAAGCCTTTCATCAGCGAATCGATACCGCTGCGGATGGCCAGCGGCAGGACGGCCTTCATGCCATCGGTGAGCAAGAGCGAAGCCATTCCGAGCGCCATGTTGCGCCGGTATTTCCAGAGATAAGGCCAGACCGACTTGAAGATGTCTTTGGTTTTCATCGCGACACTACATTCCGAGCCACGTGGCCACGGTCTTCATCCATTCCAGCAAAAAAGTCTTGCGTCCGTCTCGACTCTTCCACCAGCCGCCGGGTGAGAAGTACAGGTCGGGAGCGGCCACCATGTGGATATCGAGACCGGGGGCTTGGGCGCGATAGATGTTACCGGCGCGCCGGGTGTGATAGTCGCTGGTTACGATGTCGATGCGGTGGGCGTGCCGCTGGGCCAGGGCTGCAAGCACGTCGGTGGCTTCGTCCCGGGTAGACCGGTCATTGTTAGGCAACGGGACAAAGTAAGACTCGGGATAGCCGTGACGGACGGCGAACGGAATGGCGAGATCGGTTTCGTGCAATCCATATTCACCGGACGGCCCGCTGACCAGCGCTTGCGAGGCAAAGCCCTGGCGCACCAGGTCGCCGGCGGTGAGGATGCGATTGCCGGAGGAATCGCCCGCCAGCACGACGATCATGTCGGCCGGGACGGGGGGCTGGGCGCGCACCAGGTATTGCCCCAGAGCGTGCAACCAAAAATGGGAAGTGACGGCGACAATGAGAGCCAGCAGGACGGCGGCGCCCAGCCAACGCAAGAAACGATGGCCGCCGCGGGGGCTACTTGTCCTCAGAGGAGGTCTTCTGATCCAAATGGCCGACCGACTTCAGCCTCTGGAACATGCGCTCCACTTCGGCTTCGTCGTCGGGCAGCAGGAGCGGATAACGCGGCGGTGCCAGCTGTTTTTTCGCGATCGCGCCCACGGTGGCTTCGCCCCAGAACTGACGGTACGGCACGCCATCGATTAAAGCTTCGCGAGCGTGGCGGCGTAAACTGCGCAGCAAGCCACTGGAAGCGTTCGGATCGCCAGGGTAGATTACCAGGATGCGCGTTTTGTCGGCCAGGGTGAGGCGCACCATGAGAGGAAGATTGGCGCTGCGATCCAGCCGCCGTATGTGACGCCATGGAATGGCGTGGTGTCCGATTTTGACGTGGCTTTCATAAATTTCCACCGACGGACGCGATGCCAGATAAAGAACCACCACGGCACCGGCCAGGAACACTCCGGTTGCGATCCAGCACAGTGGCCATGTCAGAGCGAACCAGAAGGAAAAGCCAGCAAGCGCGAGCGCCGTTACACCAGCCCAAAAATAGTGGCCTGGCACTCGATAACGGGTGATTGGCGCTGGCACTCTTTCAGACTACTCCGGCGCGCAGCGCACGTCAATGAGCGGTTTGTCTCAACAATACTATGCCTCTCCACACGTAATGGAAGCCGCTGACAATTGTCCCAAACAGCATTAAACAAAGGGCCAGCGTGACCGGGGCCGGGATGCCGGCGTGCGCGCCCATCACCACCAGAGCGGCCGCAATCTGAAAAAAAGTGCTGATCTTGCCCCACACCGACGGCGGAAATTTTCGCACCGACGTAAACAAGAGGCCGTAAGCCGCCATGGCGAGAATCAGAATGTCGCGGCCGAAGACGATGGCCACCATCCACCAAGGCAGCGCACCGGCAAGGCCGAGCGAAACGTAAATCACGCTGAGTAAAACTTTGTCGGCAATAGGATCGAAGTACGCGCCGGCAGCGGTGGACGATTGCAGCCGGCGAGCGAGAGCGCCATCAATCACATCGGTGAAGCCGGCGGCGAAGAGGAGAATGATCGCACGGCCGTAGTGGTTGTGCAGAATATCGGATGCGATGAAGGGCGTGAGAACCAGACGGGCGAGCGTGAAAAGGTTGGGGAGATTGAACAAGATGAGTGCCGCTCCCGCCGGGCCGCGGCTTCAGCTCACCAGTGCGTGGGCGACACGAGTGGCCAGCTGGTCAAACGTCAGGATCTCATAGAGCGACGGATCGGACATGATGCGCGCCACGAGCGCGGTATGCATGGCGTGTCCGGCGCGCTCGGCGATCACGTGACCCAGCAGCGGCTTGCCGATCAGCGCCAGGTCGCCAATCAAATCCAGCGCCTTGTGCCGGCAGCATTCATCGGGAAAGCGCAAGCCTTGCGGATTCTGCACGGTCTGGCGATCGAAACAAATGGCGTTGTCAAGAGCGGCGCCACGGATCAAGCCCATGTCGCGCATCTGATCCAGCTCGTAGGAAAAACCGAACGTTCTTGCCGGGGCAATCTCTCGCGCATAGCGCTCGGGCGTCACTTCCATGTCCAGCGATTGTTTGCCGATGAGCGGATGATCGTAGAAAACGTCGCAGGTGAGCAGGAAGCGGTCTGACGGCAGAATGGTGATGCGTTTGGAACCGGCTTCCACGGTTACCGGGCGGCGAATGCGGAGGAAGCGCTTGCGCCGGCGGTACGATTTCAATCCCGCGGCATTCAAGAGCTCCACATACGGCGATCCGCTGCCATCCAGAATGGGAACTTCCAGGTTATCGATCTCGACATAGGCGTTGTCCACGCCCATGCTGTAAAACACGCTGAGCAGGTGTTCGGTGGTGGAGATCAGCACACCCTGCCGCATCAGGCTGGTGGCATAGCTGACGCGCGCCACATAGCGCCAAAGGGCCGGAACGGAGAAATTGTCCAGGTCTGTCCGCAGAAAGACGATGCCCGTGGAAGGCGGCGCTGGAAGAATTCGGATAGAGACGGGTACGCCGCTGTGTAGCCCGATTCCCTTGGCCTCTACCGGCCGTTGGACCGTGGTCTCAAACCGCAATGCGGCGTCCTCTAGGTATTTCGGTTCGCTCGATTCGCACGCTTCTATTCCAAATGGATGTTTCATTTTACAAGGGACTAACACTTACTGCTAGCTGTTTGATTCAAAAAGCTTTGTAAAGTTTAGTGTGTGGCACAAAAGACACACCGGTCAGCCAGGATTGTATCGGAATCAGGTCAAGAAAAGTCGCGTACTTGTGGAAAACGGCCGGTGCTGAAGCCCGATGAACCGATATGGCGTATCCTGAACTCTGAATGCCTACCTCGGCCGAGGGGAAGCAAGGGGCGAAGCATCGTCCCCGGCTTTTTCTAATCGACAGCTACGGTTTTATTTTCCGGGCCTATCACGCGCGAGCCCGCAGCGGC
>DATHNM010000196.1:0-9069 GCA_035486095.1 Bryobacteraceae bacterium | reverse complement strand
CGCCTTGGGGTCGTCGCGCGTGCTGCGTAATCCCCAGTCCTTAGAATTGGTCATGGGATCTTTCGGAATGTGCCGCAGATATCTGATTTTCTTGTCCACCGCGCCGGTGGCCTTCACGCCTTCCACCAATTGCTCCAGGGTTTCCGGATAGTTGTCGGAATCGATTTTCGGCGGGCCGATCTTTCCCGCATCCATATCGTCCTTGAACTTGTCGATCGCGTTCCGCATCTGAACCAGGGCCCGTTCCAGATCGCGCTCTTTGTCGCGCTGCACTTTATAGCGCGCCAATGGAACCGCCATCGAAGTAAGGATCATCATGATGGTGAAGGCCACAATAAGCTCCACCAGCGTGAGGCCGCTTTGTGTCTTGCGCCGCATTTACTGCACCGTAACGGAGACCGACGGCGCCTGCACCACGATGGGCTGCTGGCCCGCGTTCTTGAGCGGGGCTTCGGTAACGCTTACCGTTGTGGTTCCCTTGCCCACCGCTGTAAAAGTAAGCTGCAACAGGGCACCGGTGCCGCTTACGCCTCCGGCGCCGGCAATACGGTTCACATCGATGCTGGCGTCGCCGGTGTCATTCCGAATATCCAAACTCGGAGAAACGATTTTTCCGTCCTGCGTCAGCAGCGCGCCCGGGGTGATCATCTCCAGCCGCAGCACCTTGGGATCCCACCGCACTTTCACCGGCACGCTGGCGAGATCCGCCATGTTCTGCGCTTCCAGTGCGATCTTCACCTGGCTGCTTAAGGGCGCCTGCACCCTGCCCGGATTGAATACCAGGCCGGCCGCGCCTCCAGGGGTGGCGGGCGTTACCGCAGGCGTGGTGGCTCCAGGCGCTGCGGGCGCCCCGGCAGCAGGCGCGGGAGCGGCAGCGGCGGCTTCAGGAACCCTGGGCGCATAACTCAGCTTCACCGTTGCATCCGTGCCCGCCGCTATGCCCCGCATGTCCAGGCCCGTAATGTCCGGTTTGCGCACAATGTGCGGAATCAAAGCGATCATCAACTGCTCTTTTTGCTTGTCTTTGGTCGTGTTCCCGAACAAATATTTCCCCAGCACGGGTATGTTCACCAGGCCTGGAATTCCACTGATGACGCTGGTGTCCTGGTCAGACATCAAGCCGCCCAACAGGCTTACTTCCCCATCCTTCAAGCGGATGTCGGCTTCGCTTTTCTTTTGTCCGATCACCGGCTGGCTCAGGCCGCCCAGGTTCAACGTGTTCGCGATATTCGAAATATCCACGGCCACGTGCAGCGTCACTTCATCGTCCCCATGCACATGCGGCGTGATAGTCACATTCACGCCGATATCGACGAATTGAAACTGCGTGCTCACCAGCGGACTAACGCCCACCGTGCCCACGCCCGGCTGGAAGCTGCCCGTCGCGTAGGGATATTTTTCGCCGATCTTCAGATCTACCTTTTGGCCGTCGGAGACGCGTACTTCCGGCGATTCCTGGATCTTGGTTCTGGAATCGGACATCACCGCCTGCAGCATCGCGCCCGGAAGGCTGGTGGAGAAGTCATTGGTGCTCAAATGACCCAGTTGCGAAAGAGCGATGAAACTGGAACTGGACCCGGTGGTTCCGGTGGTGGGGGTCGTTGTAGTGGTGGTGCTGGTTGCGCCCGTGCCACCGGTTCCGCTGGCTCCGGTGGAGGTGGAAGTAATCGGATTGGTGGGCGAGAAAGCGAAGGGCACCGACAGCCCGTTGGTTCCGTTAGACACCAGACCGGCGCCGATGTTGTGGCTTACGTCGCTGGCAACGTCCATCACGATCACGTCGATCACTACTTCCGCTTTGGGCTTGTCCAGATCGTGAAGCAGTTTTTCCACCAGCATCACTTTATCCACGGTGTCGCGCACCACCACCGCATTTTCGCCATTGAACTGGAACATCCGGCGTACGTCGGTAACAGACCGCACCGCCGTGACCATTTCATTGAACTCCTGCGTGGAAGTGGGATTTTTCAGATAAAACACCTTCACCACTTCGTCTTCGTAGTCCCGGCGCTTGGTCACGTTGTCTTCGGTTACGAAAATGGCGTTGCCGCTTACCGGCTTCCAGTAGGTTTTAGTCAGCAGCGCGGTGTAATCCAGCGCTTCCTGTAAAGTGACGTTGTTCAGATCCAGATTGGCGTTCTTGCCGGCCTGCATGGTGGGATCGAACAATACATTGATCCCGGCCAGCTTGCCCACCGTCTCATACAGCACTTTGGGGGGTTGATTGTTCATTTTCAGCAGGCTGATCTGATTGGTTACCGGCTTCAGCTCAGGCACCGATTGCAGCGACTGGATCATCTCCAGGCTCTCTTTTTGCGCCTTTTGGGCCGAAGTCAGAGGCTTTTCGCCCGGGGGAAGCAAGCCCTTCTGTTTCTGATCCAGAAGTTCCTTGGTCTGCTGCATGTCTTGCAAGGCAATCATGGAGCCGGGGTCGGTGGCAAACGCCTTTTGAAATTCCGCGTAGGCTTTATCCAGATCGTTGGCTTGCAGTAGCTTTTTCCCTGCCTCGACATGTGCCTGGCCGGCCTCAAACCTCGTTCTGCGCGCCGCCAGTTCGTACGTGGTTTCCTTAGGATCGATATCCAGGGCCTGCTGAAAATACTCCAAAGCTTTGTCGTATTCCTTGCGCGCCTCGGCTTGCACCCCCAGCTTGAACAACTTATCGCCCTTACGGTTGGTAGCTTCCAGGCCCCCGGCAGGCACGAATAACAGCACCACGCATAGTGGAACGATGGCACGTAACTTATTAGAAGGAATCATCTTATGCTTTATTAAGGCCCTATGTTACACTAAACGTCAGATCTAGTCGGAGACTTCCACATAAACGCTTGACGCCGCGTGCTTTCCTGGCGTTGACTAGAAAACAAGACCTCCGGAGCCCGGTATCAGACCGGCGCGTGGCATCGAACCGGAGCATGGCATCAAAATGGCGGATTCTGGGATCAAGATCTTGAGCGACAACCGGCATGCCGGGCACGATTACTATCTGCTCGAACGGTTTGAAGCCGGGGTTGCGCTTACCGGCACCGAAGTGAAGGCCGCCAAGGATGGCCGCATCCAACTGAAGGATAGCTTTGCCGAGGTACAGGACAACGAGGCTTGGCTGCTGAACGCCCACATCGGCCAGTATTCGCATGGCAACCGGCAAAACCATGAGCCTACCCGGCGGCGCAAGTTGCTGCTCCATAGAGAAGAGATCGACAAATTGCTGGGAAAAACGCGTGAAAAAGGGCTCACGCTGATTGTCACCAAGATGTACTTGAAAAGCGGGCACATCAAAGTGGAACTGGCCGTCGCAAAAGGAAAGAAACTGCACGACAAGCGCGAAGCCGAGCGCACGCGGGAAATGGAAGCCGAGGCTCGTGCGGCTGTGGGCAGGCGCCGATAGAAGGGGATACGGGGAACCAATGGATATCAAGCTGGAACCGAAGAAACTTGGGGATGTGGATTCAGACGCGCTGGTCATCGTGGGGTTTGAAACCGCCCCTCCCGACGTTGCCGCAGCCGATCAAATAAAAGAGTTATACGATTCCGGCGAGTTCTCGGGAAAAGCCCTGGAGATTGCCATCCTGCATCGCCCGGCCGGTCTGAAAGCCAAGCGGCTGGTGCTGGCGGGGGGCGGAAAGCGCGACAAGTTCAACCCCGCCGAACTGCGCAAACTCACGGGCGCGGTGGTGCGGGCGCTCAAATGTAAGGGTATCCGCAGCATAACTCTGGCGCTGGACGAGCCTTGGCGCTCGGACGATTTTGCCGCCGCTGCGGTGGAAGGCGCCGTCCTGGCGGATGTGGAAAACGACCGCTACAAGACCGATCCGAAGAAGAATGAAAAACAGGTGGAATCGTTTTCGGTGCTGAGCGGCTCCCCGGCGGCCGTCAACCGTGGGCGGATCCTGGCAGAAGCGCAGAATTTCAGCCGCGATCTGGCCAACGAACCCGCCAATATCCTGACACCGATGCTGCTGGCCGATCGCGCCCGGCAAATGTCGTCTGAATTCGGCCTGGAGTGCGAGATTTTGGATCAGGACCGCATGCGCCAGCTGGGCATGGGCGCGCTGCTGGGCGTGGCACAGGGCAGCGCCGAGCCTCCCGCCCTGATCGTTATTCGATACCAGCCCGCCGGTACTCCAGCATCCAAGGATCATCTGGGGCTGATCGGAAAAGGCGTCACTTTCGATACCGGCGGCATTTCCATCAAGCCATCCGATGGCATGGAGAAGATGCGCTACGACATGTCGGGCGGCGCGGCCGTTCTGGGCGCCATGCGCGCTATCGCACAAATTAAGCCCTCCATTCCAGTGACCGCGCTGGTGCCTGCCGTGGAAAACATGCCCGGCAGCAAAGCCCAGCGGCCCGGCGACATCGTGAAATCGCTCTCCGGCAAAACCATTGAAGTGCTGAACACCGATGCCGAGGGCCGGCTCATCCTCATCGATGCTCTTACCTACGCCCAGCGTCTGGGATGCACCCACCTGGTGGACGCCGCCACACTGACGGGCGCCATCGTGGTAGCTCTGGGCAACGTCAACATCGGCGCTTTTACCAACAACGAGGCGTTCTTGAAGAAGCTGCTGACTGCATCCCAGGCGGAGGGCGAAAAGACCTGGCAGATGCCCATGGACGAGGAATATAAAGAGCTGTTGAAAAGCTCGTTCGCCGATCTTCACAATATCGGCGGCCGCTCCGGTGGCTCCATCAGCGCCGCCTGGTTTATTCGCGATTTCGTCGGCGAGACTCCGTGGATCCATCTGGATATCGCGGGAACGGCATGGCTGGACGATGCCAAGCCGTACATGGCCAAAGGCGCCACCGGCGTTGGTCTGCGGACTTTCGTACGCCTGGCCGAGACCTGGTAGCTGTTCAATTCCGGGACATCCGGTCCCGTGGCTGAACATGCTCTGGCCGCTTCGGGCAGCATTCTCCTTTAGATACTTGGCTTCGCCGCGTGGCAGCCGTCGTGCCATGATCGGTGGATCATGTCAACGGCCAGCGTGATGGCCACCACCGTGGTCAGGCCTGGATTCCCACGCGCCGCGCCACTCGCGTCGATCCAGGGATGGCACTGCGATGCGAATAATCTTTGACATCACGTACTAGTTGTCATACAGTGTGTATAACATAGTGTACGAAAGACGGTGCGTGTGGCGGGCTATTGTCAATCGAACCCCACCCCCAAAACATTTGTGAACCAGACCATTTAGAAATCCGTTATGGAGCTAGTCATGGATCTTATCCCGATTGTTTTCGAATGAATGAACCACTGAAGGAGGTTCCCATGAAGTCACTTTTGAAAAGCCTGCTCATCATCGCTTCCCTGGCCAGTATGGCCCTGGCTGCCGACAAACCCAACTTCTCCGGCGAATGGAAGATGAATGCCGCTAAAAGCAATTTCGGAGCACTTCCTGCGCCTGCTATGTATATGCGCAAAGTGACGCATGCCGAACCCTCCATCACCATTGAAAATACGCAGACCGGCACGCCCTTGGGCGACCAGCAAGACACCCATACTTACACCACCGACGGGAAAGAGATCGCCTTTAGCGCCAACGGCGCCGACGTAAAGAGCGCGGTCACCTGGGACGGCGATGCGCTGCTGATCAATTCCAAGGCCTCCGTTCAAGGCATGGACATTCTCATCAAGGACAAAATATCGCTCGGCGACGGAGGTAAAACGATGACTGATGCCGTGCATGTGGCATCGCCGCAGGGCGAAATCGATCTTACGTTGGTCTTCGACAAGCAGTAATCATGATCCGGCTTGCGTGCGTGCTCGCATTGTTGGCAACATCGCTCTCGGCTCAGAATGGCGCGGCAATCTACCAGGAGCGTTGCGCCAGTTGCCACGAAGCTCCCACCGGCCGTGTGCCACCGGTGAGCGCGCTGCGTGCCATGAATTTCCCGTTGATTCTGCGCGCCCTGGAATCGGGGGTTATGAAGGCACAGGCGGAGGGGTTGAGCAGCAATGAAAGAGTGGCCGTTACGGCGTATCTGGCATTTCCAACTCCGCAACCGGAGCCCCCGCCGGCGTCCGCGTTCTGCGCCGGCAAACCCGAGCCGCTTGCGAATCCAGCCCAAAGCGCTCACTGGAGCGGCTGGAGCCCTCAACCCGAAAACACGCGCTTTCAGGACACTGCCGCCGCCGGAATCACAGCCGCCGATGTTCCCAGGCTGAAGCTGAAATGGGCCTTCGGATTAGGCCAGGGCACTGCCGCGCGAGCCCAACCGTCCGTGGCCGGAGGGCGTCTGTTTGTGGGCGATGAGATGGGCGCGGTCTACTCGCTCAACGCCGCTTCGGGCTGCATGGAATGGTCATTCGACGCCTCTGGTCCCATTCGCAGCGCGATCGTGGTTGGAAAAGCGGGCAAGCATGCCGCTGCTTTCTTCGGCGGTCCCAAGGCCAACGTCACCGCCCTGGACGCCAACAGCGGCAAGTTGCTTTGGAAGGTGAGCGTGGAGGAACATTTCGCGGCCATGATCACCGGCACGCCTCTGCTGCAAGGCAGGGTATTGTATGTGCCCGTGGCATCGTCGGAAGAGGGACTTCCTGGCTTGCCGACCTATGAGTGCTGCACATTTCGCGGGAGCGTTGTCGCGCTGGATGCCGCCAGCGGCAAACAGATCTGGAAGACCTACACCATCGCCGAAACACCGCGCCCCACGAAGATAAGCAAGACCAAGGCTCAGCTCTACGGGCCATCGGGCGCCTCAATCTGGTCCAGCCCGACCCTGGACGAAAAGCGCGGGTCCATTTATGTCGCAACCGGGGACAATTACTCAGACCCTGCCACCGGCACCAGCGATGCCGTGCTGGCTCTGGATCGCAAGACCGGCAAGATCCTGTGGTCCAAGCAGCTCACCTCCAACGACACGTATAACAATGGCTGCGATAGTCCGTTCAAAACGAATTGCCCGGACAAAGGCGGCCCGGATTTCGATTTCGGGCAATCGCCCATTCTGGTTTCTCTTCCGAACGGCCGCCGCGCTTTGGTAATCGCGCAGAAATCGGGCGTCGCCCACGCGCTCGACCCCGACCGGCAGGGCGAAGCACTCTGGCAGACCCGCGTCGGCATGGGCGGAGCGCTGGGTGGCAGCCAATGGGGCTCGGCCGCAGACGGCGACCATATGTACGTGGCCCTGTCCGATCTCAAGATCAAAGGCATTGCACTGGACAAAGCCGCGCCGCAGGGCTATCGGCTGCAACTGGATCCGAACCAGGGCGGCGGCCTGTTCGCGCTGTCGCTGGCCACCGGCGAAAAGGTCTGGAGCGCCAAGCCCGCATCCTGTGGCGATCGCCAGAACTGCAGCCCCGCGCAATCGGCTGCGGTGAGCGTGATTCCCGGCGCAGTGTTCTCGGGCTCCGTCGATGGCCATCTGCGCGCTTATTCCAGCGCGTCCGGCGAGGTGATCTGGGATGTGGACACGGCCAGCGATTACGCTACGGTCAACGGCCAAAAGGCCCACGGCGGATCGCTCGACGGCGGCGGCCCGGTGATCGCCGGCGGAATGCTCTACGTCAACTCCGGCTACGGCCAGTGGGGCGGCCTGCCGGGCAACGTGTTGCTGGCGTTTTCAGTGGACGGGAAATAGTCTATTTACGCGCTGCATCGATCTGCACCAGTTCGCTGTCGCTGGCGTTTTTGCGCGGCGGCGTGAGTAACGAGCGCGGCAGCTTCGAAAAATAAACCAGCCGTTCCACCCACGGCAGCAGCTTCCGCACGGTGCGTCCGTGCAGCAGCAGGCTTCCGGCCACCAGCGCGCCGCTGGGAATGGTGGTGCAACAGCGGGCGCACACGTCGATCTCGCCGGCGCGTCTGGAAACATGCAGCTTGCGCATGCGCTGCATGGCGTCCGAATTCCAGATCTCCGGCAGGCTTTCTGTACCGATATTGCCCACCGGGCTGCCATCCAGCGTGTAGCTCTGGCAGCAGGGATAAACGTCGCCGTTCTGCTTCACGTACATCGGGCCGCGCCATAGATAGTGGCAGGGATGCTTCCAATCGTCAGCCGCATGCCGCGCCTCCGGCTGCAGCACGTTGGTTTCGTCTTCCTTGATGCGCACTTGATCCACGCCGGGCACGTCTTTCCAAAAGCGCACAAAATCGTCCACCTCGCCCGCGTTGCGCTCCATCCGCACCATCTGCACCACCACTTGCACCTTGGCCTTGCGCTGGTGCTTCATACGGGCGAAGCGCAGGAAATTGTCACGCACCTTCTCGAAATTCGCGCCTTTGCGATAGTATTCAAACGATTCCTTGGTCGCGCCGTCGAAACTGAGCGTGATGTGCTCGAGCGGCGTATCCAGCAGCCGCGCGCAAGTCTTCTCATCCAGAAACGTACCGTTGGTGGAAAGCAGCGTGGAAATATTGTGGCGCTCGCAATACTCGATGCGCTCGAAAATCTTGCGATCCATGAACGGCTCGCCCAGCCCGATCAGCATCATGTGTTCGGCGCTCTCGCCCGATTCCCGGACCAGCCGCTCGAAAATGTCGTCCGCCATGTCGGCTTTGGGCTGCTTATGGGTCTCACGCGGGCACATGGGACAATACAGGTTGCATTTCGCCGTGGTCTCGACGATATACTCCACCGGAAGCGCGTTCAGTTTGGATTTGCGCCGCAGGTAGCCCCACAGCAATTTGGCGCGATTTACCCCACGCATGGCAAGAACCATTATCGAGGGTGGGCATCACCGAGTCCAACTACTCAACTCCGCGCCCTGCAACGCACGCGCGAAGTACGTGTTGTATTGGGCGCAAGTGAATCGACGGGTGGCGTGGAATCACGCGCTGGCGCACGCGGTGGAATTGGCGAATCAGGCCGGCCTTCCGGTGCTGTTTTACGAGGGCCTTACCTTCGATTATCCATACGCCAGCGATCGCTTCACCCGGTTCATTCTGGAAGGAACGCCTGAAACCGAGCGGCAACTTGAGCGGCTGGGGATCGGCTACGTTTTTTATCATCGCCGCCGGCGCAGCGATGCAAACGACGTTCTCTATCGTCTGGCGAAAGACGCTGCCGCCGTGGTCACGGACGATTATCCATTGTGGCCGGCGAGCGTTTTCAATCCGCGCGTGG
>DATHNM010000195.1:0-2454 GCA_035486095.1 Bryobacteraceae bacterium | reverse complement strand
ATCATCCAGCTGGTGACCGTGCCGTCGTCCCCTTTGACGTCCATATGAATCCACGTGTGGGGGTTGATCCATTCCATCTCCGTGACCGTGCCCTTCAGCTTCACCGGCTTGGTGGGGTCGAACTCCGCGGCGAAGGAATGGTGGGCCCACACGGAAGGCGACACGCTGGATAGCGCGGCGATGGCCAGCAATAATCTTATGCGCATGTGAATTATTTTCCGGCCGGCGCCGCTTTTTCCGCGGCGCGCGCGCCGCTCAGATTATTCCTCATTCCGTAATTGCCCTCGTGACAGGCGTATTCAAAAAGCGGTCCGTCGATTTTGGTCATGGGCAGTTCGCCGCTCCAAGAGGTGGCCCAGGTGGAGGGATCGTCCACCGTGAATTGATAGAGCAACCGGTCGTCGTCGGTGCGGCTGAAGCGTTCCACCACGTGTAGATTTTCACTGGAGCCGCGGAACGCGGTGCGATTGGTAAAATTGGTGGTATCCACCACCAGAGTGTCGCCTTCCCAGTGGCCGCGAGAATCGCCAAACCATTGGCGAATGTTGGACGCCACATGCGGGCTTCCATCGGTGGGAATAATGCGCACGTCATGGATCATCTCCTGCATCACGGCCACGTATCCGGGGCCCTGCACAATCTGGAGATTGCTGTTGTATCCGGCGGGCAGCATGGGCGGCCCTTCATTGGGCCACATGATGCATTGCTCACCGAGCGACCGATTCTCCGGCCCGTCGAATTCGTGCCCCTTGTTGGCCGCCGCGCGCGCCGCGTTCCTCTGCACCGCTTCCGGAATCATGGGGGGAATTCTGCCTTCGGGGCCCACGATCAGCGAAGTCCGGATACTGGAGGCCACTCGCGACTGGCCCTTTTCGAGCCCGAACTGAGCCATGTTGTAATGCACGTCGCCGTAAGTGCCCGGCGCCGCTATTTCCCTGGCCGCAAGACCCTTCTTCTCGTATGCGGCAGCCTCTTCCGGCGTGAAGAATTCCTTGGATCCCAGATCCTTGGGCCGTTCGAGCGGCGTTACGCTGGCCGAGCTCCACACACCTTGCAGGTCGGGCTGGCCGTCCGGGGTGCGATGAGCGGTCTTAGCTTTGGGTGAAGCATTGGTCGCAACCTTAGCGGCTGCGGGGATGGCCTGGGCATAGGCTGAATTGGGCGCGAATGTAAATAGCGCCGCCGCTGCCGAAAGCATCGGGCAAATCAAAAATCGAGGATTCATCCAAAGCTCCTTGTGGTTGCTGGTTCTCCTGCGCCTTTCATATTATCGAAGGTTCCGGGAAAACGCACGGGGGGGGCAGCGGCCATGTCAACCTTGCAGTAGACTCTTCCTATGCAAACAAGGCTCCGGCTGCAAGCCAGGCTCCGGCCTGCGACGATAGCCGGCTTTATCGCTTCCAGCGTACTCACGCTAAGCGCTTCTGCACAGTGGATTAATAACCCAACTCCAGGGATTCCACGCTTGCCGGACGGTAAACCAAACCTGGCTGCTCCAGCGCCCCGAACCGCGGACGGAAAACCAGACCTTTCCGGACTGTGGCAACCTGCCTCCGGCGGCGCCGACCCGCAGTTCGCCGATATCGCCAAAGACGTCCAGGGCGGACTGCCGTTTCAACCCTGGGCGGCGGACCTGGTGAAAGCGCGGCGAGCGGCGAACAACAAAGACGATCCCGACGGACATTGCCAGCCGCTGGGAGCCGTCAAAATGCATCTCCATCCCTATCCCAGGAAACTCATCCAGCTGGCAGGGTCGATCGTGATTCTTTATGAACGGGACACCGTGTACCGGCAGATCTTTACCGACGGCCGGACGCTACCCCAGGATCCACAGCCCTCTTATTACGGGTATTCAACCGCGCAGTGGGAGGGCGACACTTTGGTGGTGCGAACCAACGGCTTCCGGGATGGCCTGTGGCTGGATATCAGCGGCACGCCGCTCACCGACGCAGCCATCGTCACGGAGCGATATCGCCGCCCCAGCTTCGGGAAACTGGAAATCGATTTGACGGTAGACGATCCGAAGGCCTACACCAAGCCCTGGAGCATTCGGGTGAATCAAACGCTGGCGGTGGATACCGATCTGATGGAGTTCTACTGCATGGATAACGAGAAAGACGCCCGGCACCTGGTAGGGAACTGAAACTGGCAGGGATGAGTTTTTCGCGCCATGCGGATATAATCTTACGGTTATTTCCGATTTGCCGAAGGAGAAAAGCATGAAGCGGATGTTGTCCGGCGCGGTCCTCGCCGTTTGTATATTGTCGTGCACGTTGTCTGTCAGCGGGCAGACCGGAGCGAAGAACGGAGAGTGGCGAGCGTACGGCGGAGATCTCGGGAACACGCACTACTCGCCGCTCGATCAGATCAACCCCGAGAACTTCAGCAAGCTGCAGGTGGCGTGGCGCCTGAAGACGGACAACCTGGGCCCGCGTCCCGAATTCAACTTCGAAG
>DATHNM010000194.1:0-2812 GCA_035486095.1 Bryobacteraceae bacterium | reverse complement strand
CGATGCGAGATGAGCAACGCCATTTTGTCGCGCGACAAATCATCGAATCGGGCGAAGACTTCCGATTCGGCCACGGCATCCAGCGCGGCCGTCGGCTCGTCCAGGATCAGCACCTGCGCGTCGCGCAGATAGGCTCGCGCCAGTGCGAATTTCTGCCACTCACCGCCCGAGAGATCCACCCCGCCTTCAAAACGCCGGCCCAGCATCTGATCCAGACCGCCCGCAAAACGGGTAAGCAAACGGTCCGCCCGGCTTTTTTCAGCGGCGATCCACAGGGCTTCGTCGTTGTCCACGCTTTCGATCCGCCCCACGCCGATATTCATCCGCGCCGGCATGTCGTAGCGCACAAAGTCCTGAAAAATGACCCCGATCTCTTTGTGCAACTCTTCCACGCTGTATTCGCGCAGGTCTGTTCCATCCAGATAAATAGCGCCGCTGGTGGGATCGTAAAGCCGCGCCAGTAATTTCACCAGCGTGGTCTTGCCCTGCCCGTTTTCGCCCACCAGCGCGATGTGTTCGCCCGGCTCCAGCCGGAAATTCATGCCCTTCAAGATCTGCCGCGAGGTCCCCGGATAGTGAAACGAAACGTTGCGGAATTCGAAACCCGCGCGAATGGGACGTGGCATGGGCAGCGCGTTGGGGCGCGAACGGATGTTGGGCTGCACTTTCAGGAAGTCCACCAGGTCGCTCAAGTGCAAGGCCTGGTCGGCGATATGCGAGAACAAAGAGAACACGCCCTGTAGCTGCGTGCTGGCGCCGGCGATGGAGCCCGTCAGGTAGACCAGCGTGCCGATGGTAATGCGTCCCTGCAAAGCCTGCCACACCAGAAACACATAGCTGCCGTAGTAACCGATGGATCCAAACACGGCGAACACCGAACCCCACAACAGGCGATGCCGCGTGAGATTGATGTTTTTGCGAATAATCCCGCCGGTCAGCGATTCATAGCGATGGTGCAAATACCCGCCCAGCCCGAACAGCTTCACTTCCTTGGCGTTCTCTTTGCTGGTGCCGATAATGCGCAGATAATCCAGTTCACGCCGCACCGGGGTGATGTCGTGCGCCAGCGCGTAGCCCAGGAACGCAAAATGGCTTTCGCCCATGAACGCCGGCACAATGCAAACCACCAGCAGGACGAACAGCCACGGCGAGTAGAAAATCACGCCCACGGAAAGCGAAATCAGCGTGATGGATTGCAGCAACAGGCGGCCCATCGCGTTGAGCATTCCAATGCGGTCGGTAGCCTGCTGGCGCGCGCGTTCCAGCACGTCGTGAAAAGCTGGGTCCTCAAACGACGCCAGGTCCAGGCGGGTGGAATGCTTGATCAGCCGCAGGCTAACCTCGCGCGTAAACTCATCGGCCAGGCGCGCGTCCGTGTAATCGATGCTGCGGCCCAACAGCTGATTCGCCGCCGCCAGTGCAAACTCAGCCCCCAGCAGCCACCACATCTGCGTCGGTATAGCCGCGGAGTGCCGCGTGTTGATCAAGTCGATAATCAGCTTGGAAATGGCCAGCATCCCGAGCGGGATGAGCGCGCTGAACAAGCGCATGACGATGCCGCTGGCCACCACCTGCGGCGCGGCGTCCCACACCAGGCGCAGCACGGGCGGCACATTGCGCAAGGCCGCAAGGCGTTTGTTCCAAGAGGTCTCACTGGGAGAGGACACGGCGGAAGACATCCGTTATCAAGGTCTTACTTGCAACTCAATGGCCGCGACGAGGAGGGTGTATCAAGATCTTAACACCATGAAACTACGTAGATTGGGAACGGCAGATATTCCTGGTGACGCCCGGACGCCGTGCGCAAAATATTCCGGGTCTGAAGTTGTTTCCGGTCTGCCGTTATCCGGCGATCCAATGCGGCCGGATCCAGCCCAGCGAAACCCCGGTCATCACCACCCCCAATAGCATCACCACGGTGGCCGATGCCACGGGCATCCAGCGAAAGAACGGGTTACCGCCGCTGCTGCTGGGCAACAGATTCTTCGCGTAGATCACCAGAATCCCGATTGCCATCAACACCAGCGCCAGACCTAAGCTAAACGAGACCAGCAGCAGCAGGCCCAGGCCCACGCGCCGCAGCGCAATCGCGGTGAGTAACAAAACCAGAGCCGATTCGCAGGGCACCAATCCGCCGCTGGCGCCCAGCGCCGCCAAACCGGACCAGGAGACTTCCTCCGGCATGTGCGTGTGACCGCCTGGGCCGTGGGAATGAGTATGCGAATGCCCGTGGGAATGCGTATGTTCATGAGCATGTTCGTGCGTATGTTCATGAGCATGTTCGTGAGGATGTTCATGAGAGTGGTCATGCGCATGATCGTGATGATGATGCTCGTGGGTGTGATCGTGGCCCTGGTCGTGGGTGTGCGCATGCCCTGCGCCGCGCAATCGTTTGTAAAGCATCCAACCGCCGATGGCCACAATGGACAATCCCGAAACCGCGCCTAACACTTGCGTCACCTTTTGCGGCACCACATATTGAAAAAGGAACAAGGTGGCAAGACCCAGCAGGAACACCGATACCGTGTGAGTAAACGTTACCATCGCCCCCAGGAAGGCCGCATGTTTCAGCGTGCCGCGCGAACCCACCAGATAAGCCGCCACAATGGTTTTGCCGTGCCCGGGCGTCAGCGCATGCGCCGCGCCCAAAACAAAAGCGATGCCGATAGCAGTGGCGATCATCCACGGGGTGAGCTGCTGCTGGTGCAACAGGCGGGTGAGCGCATCGGTCTGCCCAGCGGCCTGTAAGAAAGCAAAAGGCGGAATCATTGCCACTACGCATTCTACCGCCGCGCGCGGTTCAGAACCCAGC
>DATHNM010000193.1:0-11415 GCA_035486095.1 Bryobacteraceae bacterium | reverse complement strand
TGGGTTTCGGGTGGGACCGAGGCGGCGCTTATTTGCGTGTGCGGCTTTTGGCCTGCGGGGCGGGCGCCGACAGTTGCAGCGGGCCCGATGCCTGAAAGAACAGCAGCAGCGCGGCGGGCCACAATTGCAGCAGAATGCGCTCGAAGGAAGAGCCGATTTCGAGCGGCAGGTTGCCCACATAAAGGATGTCCACCAGCAATTGCACGAGCAGAGTGAGAGGCAGGGCTATGGCGGCGGTGGCCAGGGCCGGGCGGTCTGCCGGGTCCACGCGAAAGCGCACCAGATACCAGTACAAAGCCAGCACCAGTGCGATGGGGATGAGGAAGCGGCCGAAATTCAAGAGCACCACCACCAGGCCTTCCAGGGTAACGATCCAGCGGGCGGGTTGGGCGAGATTCTTCAGAATGGCCGAGGCGGGCAGGGAGAAATAGTCGCTGGGGCCACCCACGCGCAGTTTGAAGAAGACGACGATGGCCAGCGGCGCGGCTGCTCCCAATGCCAGACGAAGCAACTGGGCGGCTGGAAACTTTTCCTGGCGAAACCTGAACAATGCGATGGCGCGCGCCACGACCAGGGCGATCAAGAAGACGATGCCTTCGTTGCGGGTCCAGGCGGCGAATCCGGCCATCAGGCCAGCCAGCGCGCTGAAGCGGAGATTTTCGGGATGGCGGTCTTGCAGGTAAAGCAGCGCGACTGCGGCCAGGATGTAGAAACTCAGCGGGACGTCGCCATAAAGGGCGGCGCTCAACGCGACAAAGCTTGCGGTGCCGAGCAGAACCGTGCCGGCGAGCAATGCAGGTGTCTTGCCGCGCAAGGTGCCGAGCGTGCCGACCAACAGCCCGGTGGCGCCGAGGATAAAGAGAAACGCGATGGCAATGGGCGCATCGGGGGAGTCATGCCCCGCGAGCTTCCAACACAAGGCCACCAGGCCGGGCAGCAGCAGCGGATAATCCGGATGACTCCAGTTGAGATCGCTGACGAAGGCATCGCGCCAAAACGGGCCGGCGCGGAACAGGAAGCGCGCTCTTAGATTCCAGATAGACCATGCGCCTTCCTCGCCGTGGGGGTTGTATACGATGGCGCCCAGAAACATTGCCACGGCCAGTGCGATGGAAAGCACGAACAAGGCGGTCAAATACCAGGGGACGGGCGGTCCATCGGCCCAAGCGAGCGCAGTGCGTTTTCTTCTGAGGAATCCCAGGGCAAAGATAGCGATGGCGAAGAAACCGAGCGCCAAAGCGATGGCAGCGGTGGTGCTAGTGGACGAAGCCAGCACCGTAAGGCTGGGCCGCGTGAGCATCAACGACAGGAAAAAGAGACACGATGCGAGGCCCGCGCCCAGGCCGATACCGAGCGAAAAAAGCACAACGTTGTGCAGGGACCAGCGGAGCGGCTGCGGAAGCATCCAGCGCAGCAATCCGAATCCGGCGAGCCAGATGAAGGCCAGGCAGAGCAATGTGATCATGGAGCTTGCCGGCACAGCGCCACGCCATTGCCGAAGTCCTGATAAGGCGCCAGATGGTTGGTGCGGAGCAGCGTGGCGTCCAATTGCTTGCCGTGATAATTCACGACCACCAGGTTTTCGCTGGTGGATGGGCGAACGATGGCCGGGGCGAGCGTGTATTGGGTGAGATGGAACTCGGCTAGCGCGCTGGGATCAGTGGGCGGCGTGTCGGAAAGATAGCCATAAACAGTATGCGGTTGAATTGTTTTGCGGAGCTCAGTGAAGCGATTTTCGAAGGCCGCCACACCGTAGGTTTGTTTGGTGTGGGTGGCGGTTCCTAAGACGTCCAGGAGGAACCAGAAACTGGAGGCGAGCGCGATGGCTGTGAGAAACAGGACTGCGAGTTTATGACGCGCCAAGCCGTTCAGTTTAGCATTGCCGGGCAGCGGCTTGAGTGCCGGCGCGGCACAATTGCTGCGAGGCTCCCGCAAAACTACGGAGCAACGGGCAGGTGAACGCCTGGGATGCTGGAGGCTCCGTCCAGTTGCAGGCGAATTTCAGGATTCGATGCGGTGGAGGCGGGCAGCGTCAAGTTGATCTGATAGAGGCCGGCGAAGCCTGGCGCGACGCCTGCGTAATCGATGGCAGCCGGATCCACGGCCACTCCATCGAGCAAAATGGAAAGATTCGCGCCAGGAACCAAGGACGCCGCGGCGGTGGGGAGTTCGCCATAGATGGCGGGCGGCGTAACTTGGCCGAGACCGGTGGCATAGAGCGTCACGATAGCGCCTGGTTTGGCGGGGGATGCGGGCGTGAGAACCGATCCATCAACTTCGGTGGCGACGGCATTTTGAAGATCCAGCTGGAACAGGCCTGGCGCGGCGGGGGCCAGGGTGAGTTGAATGGCGGGCCCCGCCAGACCATCGATGACCACCTGCACCACAACCGACTGGGGCGTCATGTTGGGAGGAACCAGGAAGTTGATTTGCGTGGGCGATACATAATACAGGTCGGCCGGGTAGTGATCGACGAACACTTCAGTCTCGCTGGCGCCGAGCACGATGGGAAGCAGGCCGCCCAGAATATCGCTGGGTGTGATGGCCGCGGTGCTGTACGCCAGGTTCGCGCCGTAGATAGTGCCCAGAGCGTTGGGAGCGAGCGCGCCGGATTTGTTGTCGGCCGCGTTGACGATGCTTTGGGCGTCATAGACGGGTGCAACCCGGGGCACAGGTTTTTCAGCCCCGAGCATGCACCAGATCGACAAGAGAACCAATGGAAAACGAACCAATGGCATTGGCAAGTTAGTCCGGAATGCAGCGGGAAACTCTCAGGAAGATCGCGTGCGTTAATAACGGGCCACGCCGGGATCGATTTCGAGACTCCAGCGGTCAATGCCGCCGTCCATGCTTTGGCATGTGTCGACACCCTGCCGGCGCAGCCAGTGAACGACGTTTAAGCTTCGGACCCCGTGATGGCAAAACACGATGAGCGGCGTTACGGCGGCCTGCGCGTCCAGGCGCGAGAGCTCGGCGGGTATGGCTCGCATGGGGATCAGTTCGGCGCCGGCGATGCGCGCGAGTTGGAATTCAGAGGGCTCGCGGACATCTATTAAAGTGAGCTTTTCGCCGGACTGCAGGCGGCGCTGGATTTCCTGGGGCGTGATTTCGAGAGGCAATGCGCTTGGGGTCATCGAAACAATCGTTCATCCCATATTACCGGCTTCGGATTCGTGGCCCGAATCTTGCGGAAGCCAGGTACCATTGGTCGCCGAACCTACGGCTGGCCTCCAGGTCCGGTGCGGGTCCGGCTATTCATGCCGCAGGGCGACTAGCGGATCGACACGCATGGCGCGGCGCGCCGGGATCAGGCAGCCCAGGGCGGCCGACAAGATCAACGCGGCGGAGGCGATGGCCAGCGTGATGGGGTCGGCCGGCGAAACATTGACGAGCATGGATTTCAGAAGGCGGTTGACGACGAACGACGCGGCCAGCCCGACGGCCAGGCCGGTTGCCAACGGAAGCATGCCCTGCAGGAAGACAAGCCTGCGAATATCGCCGGCGGTTGCGCCGATGGCCATCCGAATTCCGATCTCCTGAGTGCGCTGGCTCACCGAATGTGCGATGACGGTGTACAGGCCGACGGAAGCAAGCAGCAGCGCAACGGCTGCGAATATCAGGAACAGCATTCCATAGAATCGGTTATCCCAGTAAAACTCCAGCCGGTCGGCCAGGGCGAATGGGCCATAGATGGGCAGGTCGCGGTCCAGGGCCTGAACCTGGCTGCGAAACGCGCCGGCGAGATTGCCGGGAGGAACGCTGGTTCGCGCGATGAGCCAGGTTGCGGCCGACGGTTTCTGCCGGTAGGGCACGTAGAGCACGGGATCGAATTTTTGCCGGGTCTGGTCGTTCTGGATGATATTCGAAACCACGCCAACCACCGTGAGCCACGGTTCGGGGGAAGTTCCATCGAACAAACGCAGACTTTTGCCGAGGGCGTCTTGTCCCGGCCAAAAGCTGCTCGCGAGTCGCTGATTCACGATGGCCACCGGAGTTCCCGAGGCTGCATCATGAGCGTTGAATTCCCGGCCCGACAGCACCTGAGCACCGAGGGTGTGGAAGTATCCGGGGCCGATTGTCAGTAGGGGCAGCTTTGGCCGGCCGCGCTGCCCGGCGGACTGGTCGCCAGGTTTCTCGTATTCCAAACGGCGCGAGCCCCAGGACGGAAGCGTATTAGCGATGGTCACGGACTCGACGCCCGGGATGGCTTCCAGGCGCTCCTGCAGACGGTCAAAAAACGAAACCTGCGCGCTCGCATCCGGGTACCGGGCGCGCGGCAACGCCATGGTTCCCGTCAAAAGGTTGCGTGGATTCACTCCCATGTCGGCGTTGTGGATCTTGAGGAAACTTCGGATCATGACGCCCGCGCCGGCTAGCAGCACTACGGCCAGCGCCATTTCGGCGCTCACCAATAGCGCGGACAAACTTTTTGCGCGCGCTCCGCCGGTGGCGCCGCGGCCGCCATCCTTCAATGTGGTGTTCACGTCGAGCCGCGAAAGCCGCAGTGCCGGCGCAAGCCCGAATAACAATCCTGTTCCAGCCGAAATCGCGATGAGATAGGCCAGGACGCGATGGTCCATCGTATAGTCGACGATCAGCCACGACGATTTTTTGGCCATGGCGAGGGCATAGGTTCGCACGCTCCATTTGGCGATCCACCAGCCCAGCAGACCGCCCAGGCCGGACAGCATCACGCTCTCGATGAGCAACTGCCGGATGATGCGCCAGCGCCCCGCCCCGAGCGCGATGCGCACGGAAATCTCGCGCGACCGGCCGATGGCGCGCGCCAGCAGAAGATTCGCCAGATTGGCGCAAGCGATCAACAGCACAAATCCCACTGCGCCCCACATGGACCCATAGATCATGCCGGCGTTGTCCCCGATGAAGAACTGAGCGAAATTCTGCACCACCAGGTGGACGCGCTGATCGGTGAGCGGATATTCGGTCTCCAGCCGCTTAATAATGGATTCCACTTCCACTCGGGCGCTTTGAAACGTGACGCCGGGGGCCAAACGTCCGAAAGCGAACCAAGTGTCGGTATTCGCCCGGTTCTTCACTGCCGCTGTTTCCATGAGGGGCGTCCACATATCCACGGTCTGCGGAAAGGAAAAACCTTCGGGCATGATTCCGATGATGGTGGTGAGCGCTCCATTCATGCGGATGGCGCGCCCCACCATCGCGGGATCCTTTCCGTAGCGCCGCTGCCAAAAGCCATAGTTGAGCATGGCCGTGGGAGTTGCGCCGGGAACCTGATCGGAAGGCCTGAAATCGCGCCCCAGAATAGGCCTCTGGCCAACCGACCGGAATGTATCGGCGGTGACCTCGGTCACCTGGATGTTTTCCGGAAATCCGGATTCGTCGCTGACGACGCTTCCGATACCGTGAGTAACGCCCATCCCCTGGAACGACTTCGCCTGCGCCCGGATGTCCTCAAAATCGGGATAGGAGATGCAGCAACCGCCGTTGCTGATGTAGAGCAGGCGATCGTTCCCTTGGACCATCGGGAAGCCCTTGAAGAGCACGGCATTGGTCACGGTGAAGACTGCTGCATTGATCCCGATGCCCAGCGCCAGCGTTGCCACGGCTACCGCTGTGAAGCCGGGATTCTGGCACAGAGTGCGAAAACTCAGGCGAACGTCATCGAACCAGGACACCGTTTGATTTTAGTGCAGTTACGCGGGTCAGTTCGCGGGTCATCAGGGCGAACAGAAGCAGCGAAGCGAGAGCGGGAATGGATGTCCAGAAATACATCACGATGGGCGAATTCGGCCAATGGTTGCTTTGCTGGTAATACGCGCGCAGCACGGCTACAGGAATCGGATAAAGAAAAGCCGCGCTGGCCATCCCGATCCCCAGCAGCCACCAGAGTTTTCGGCTGGCGGCATAAGTGAGGAAAACAGCGACGCCGGGATACTGCATGATCTGATAGTGAGTCCAGCAGACTGGCGATGCGGCCAGGGCCAGCGCGATAATCGCGGCGCCGGCAAGAGGAACCTGCCCGGCCGTGAGCTTGAAACGAACCCTTCCGGCGAGTATCAGGCAACCAGCCAGCAACGTGATGATTGCAACACCCAGTGAAACAAAGCGCTGCCCGGACGACAGTTCCAGTGTCTGGAGCCCATTGCCCGTAATCCAGTCCAGGGGCATTGGCTTGCCAAACTGAAAGGGCTCATAGATGCGCAGCGCCACAGACGGAAGCGACCAGCTAATCACAGAGGGAGTGCCGGCAAGGTAGGCTTTGTGCGCCGGCGCATCCGGCCCGGATAAGAAGAATATGACGAAGGCCCAAGGAACCGCGGTCAAGATAATGGCGGTGACGGCCGCTTTGAGCAGGGCGCGGAAATTGCGCTGGAGGGCGAAAATCACGCAAAGCACGCCGGGGATCAGTTTTATCGCGAAGCCGGCGCCGACGCATTCGCCCGGCCCGCGGCGGTTTAAGGTGTAGGCGGCCGCTAGCAGCAGAGTCAACTCGGGCCCTATTTGTCCCAGCGCAAGACTTTCGCTCGCCGCGCCTCCCAGTGCCCAAACCATGGCGATTATGCAACCCGCTAAACGGCTTGAGCCGAGCTCACGCCAGATCAGCCAGGCAGCCGCCAAGAGGCACGCGTGTGAAAACAGAAACCAAACCCAGCGCGCGGGAACATACTCCAAATATGCCAGCGGCGTTAACGCACATGCCAGAAATGGAGGATAGATGTAGCCTTCGGAAAGATAGGGCGAGTCACCATCCAATATGTGATCCGCAGCCAGGTAATACCAGCGGAAATCGCTCGGTGCGGCGGTGGGCATTTGCTTGACGAAGCTGTCATAGAGATACCATCCGGCGAAAACCAGCATGGCAGCCGGCGCCGCAGCCGGGAAAAATAGCTTCGTCAGCTTTTTCATGGCTAGTGGTTGGAATTGACGACTCTATCAAGTTTACGAACGGCAGGCTATGGGGAGGCGAGGCAAGAGGCTGGAAGCGTTACGAGACTAATCGTCTACGGGCAAACAACCGAAGTAAGGCATGAAGGTGATGCTTTACGTGAACGGTCAAAGACATCTGCATAACACGTTCCAAACGGTCATAAAGAAATTCTTTGAAAAATTAGCAGAAGCCGCAGTAGAATAAAGACCTAGCTAGACAAAGTGGCGCGGTCTGTCTCTACTGCACCGCGCCAGAATCAGAGGAGGAGAAGGTAGATGACTCACGCTTCTCTGTGTAAGAAGACGCACAATAGTGGGACGTGGTTCCAAGGATCGGGCGGCGGGCTCGCTCTTCTGTTTCTGGCTGCCGGAAGCCTGTTGGCTCAAGCCGGGCCGCCGGCGTTAAAGATCACAACCAGCGCGTTGCCTAACGCGACCCTGGGCTTGCCCTACCTGACCGCGCAGGGAAGCACGGTGCAACTGGCTGCAACGGGTGGCAACGGCAATCCTTATCAGTGGAGCTTCTTCAGTTTCAGCTCCGGCACCACGTTTGGATTGACGTTTAATTCAGACGGAACCATTACTGGAACACCGAATACGGTGGGAACGTTATCCTTTGGGGTAACGGTGTCCGAACCGGGGTTGGAAGAGGGCTCCACTGCTCAACTGCACATCAGCATCCTGCCCTGCACACCAAGTATTTTGCCGGCGTCTCCGCTGCCGCAAGGAGACATAGGCATTGCCTATCCCCAGGTTAATTTCCAGATTGCCGGCTGTCCCGGATCTACCTACTCATTTTCAGCGCAGTCCGTAGACCCGTTCAGTCCCAATTCTTTGCCTCCAGGTCTTGCCATTACCAGCACGGGTGCTCTCAAAGGCATACCTACTACGGCTGGAGTATTCTCGTTTTACATCACTCTGACAGACCAAAACAGCCAGGAGACTCAGCTTCAGTACAGCCTCACCATTAATCCCTTACCCACCGTCAGCACCAGTTCGCCGCTGCCGAATGGGCCGGTGGGCGTGGCCTATTCGCAGCAGATTACGGCCACCGGTGGAACTCCGCCCTACATATTTAATATGAACAACAATCCGCCTGGGCTTACCATCACCCAGAGCGGAGTGCTCAACGGCATTCCCACGCAGGCGGGGACCTTCAGCTTCAACATCGGCGTAGTGGACAGTTTGCGCGGCCAGACGGTATCGCCCTTCCAGGTGACTTTCGCAGCGGCAGTTTCGCAACTGCAAGTAGCGCCGCTGAGTTTGACTTTCAATGCGAATGTAAACGGCAATGCTCCGGCCACGCAGGCGATCAGCGTGGTGCCGGGCAATGGAACAACGCCACCGGTGAACTTCCACCTGGTTGTGGACAACGGGCAGAGCAACACGGCCCAGCCTTCCTGGATCACTGTTACTCCAACCAGCGGTGTGTCACCAGTCGGGCTGGTGGTGAGTGTCGATCAGGGGACCATGGCGGCGGGAGCCTATCTGGCTCGCATTCAGGTTTTGGATAGCAATGGTTTTGCGATCGACGTTCCAGTCACCTTAAATGTTACGGGCGCGCCGCAACAAGTGACGGTGGCGCCGGCCATGCTGAATTTCTCGGCCCGTGCGGCCACCCCCGGGACCCTTATCAAAGAAATCCTGGTAGCCAATAACGGCGGGGGAACGCTGCCCTTCAGCGCTTCCGTGCTGGGCAATAGTTCCTGGATTTCCAGCTTGACGCCTGGCAGCAGCCAGACCGCGCGCAACACTCCAGCATTCGTGCAAGTGCAGGTGAACACGAACGGCCTGCAGGTGGGCGCCTATCACGATGCGATCCTGGTCTCCACCTCGGCCGGCAACACCCAAATTCCGGTATCGCTGTTCGTTGCAGCCAGCGGACCCATCCTGGCGGTGAACTCGACCGGTGTTTTGTTCCAGGCTATTGAAGACGGCGGATCGACATCCAGCAAAACCGTCAAAATTCTCAACCTGGGCGACCCGAGTTCCACGGTTAGTTGGACGGCCAGCTTTGTGGGCGGCAGTTCCAATTGGCTGAACCTGGTTTCCTCCAGTGGAACGGCAACCAGCAGCGCCCCGGGAGCCCTGACGCTTGCGCTGTCGCCGAATGCCACCCAGCTCACGGCTGGGCCGTATTACGCGATCGTTAAGATTACGGACGCTAATTCGCTGAATTCCCCGCAATACGTTACGGCGGTTCTGAATCTACAGCCGGGCACTGCCTTTCCAGCGCCCGATCTTGCGCCTACCGGGCTGTTCTTCACCACGCCCTTCAATGGAGCGGCGCCGCCGGCCCAGCAAGTGCAAATCAATACCAGCAGCGCCCCAGCGGTCACATTCAACGCCACCGCCTCCACATTCGGAACCGGCACGTGGCTCAATGTAACACCAGCTTCGGGCAGCGCCAGCGGACAGGGCGCGGGTTCGGTTTCGGTATCGGTGAATCCTAGCGGTTTGGGCGCCGGAATTTACTCCGGCAACGTGAACGTGTCCATCGGCGCGTTCCTGCAATCGGTGAACGTGACGTTCGTGGTTCAGCCGAACGGCGCTTCCAACACCGTTTCGCAATTCAGGCCTCAAGCGGTTAGTTGCGCGGCGAGCAAATTGGCCATAACGGAAACCGGCTTGGCGAACAATTTCGCTGTCCCCGCCGGATGGCCCGCTACTCTGATCGTCCAACTGGACGACGATTGCGCTTCGCCGGTGACGAACGGCAGCGTGGTGGCGAGTTTCTCGAATGGCGATGCGCCGCTCAATTTAGCTAGTGACTCGCTGGGCAACTATTCCGCCACCTGGCAGCCCGGCGCGGTGAATGCCAACATGGTGGTCACGCTGAACGCCACGGCCGGCGGCTTGAAGGCCGCCACGGCTCAACTCTACGGCGGCGTCGCGCAGAATCAGACCCCGCCTCCCACTTTGGTTCCTGGCGGAACGCTCAACAATCTGAATCCGGTGGTGGGTGCGCCTTTGTCGCCCGGAACCATCGTGGCGGTATATGGCACCGGACTGGGTACATCGCCTGTATCCACGGGCGGCGCGCCGCTGCCTCAAACTTTCGACAATACTTTCGCACTGGTCGGTTCCTCGCAAGCTCCTCTTTACTTCCTGAGCAACGGCCAGATCAACCTTCAGATCCCCAACGATGCCTCAGCCACCCAACAGCTGCCTATCGTGCTGAGCGTCAATAACGCGCTCACCTTGCCTCTGGTGCTGGATATCGTGCCCGTTGCCCCAGGGGTGGCGGCCTATAGCAGCGGCGATATGATTGCGCAGCACGCCGACTACTCGCTGGTCTCCAGCTCCAGTCCGGCCAAGCCCGGCGAGGTGGTGATCATGTATCTGGTCGGGATGGGCGCCACCAATCCGTCCGTTCCTTCGGGAACCGCGGCGCCAGGGCCGCCCAATTTCGCTACCACTGTTGTACAGCCCATCGTGACGGTCGGCTCGCAACAGGCCAACGTGGTGTTCGCCGGGCTCACGCCTGATTCTGTCGGTCTTTATCAGATCGATTTCCAGGTGCCCACCGGCGCGGCATCCGGCGATCTGGACGTTACCGTGACGCAGAATGGCGTGGCGGCGAATACGACGAAGTTGCCGGTTTCGCAGTAAATATTAGTCGCTAAAACGCGCCGGCCGGTAGGGCTCTAATGAGCTGACTCGCGCGCCGTCCAAAATTTCGAGCGCAGCCAGTTGCCCGATTAACGGCGCCAGAGTTACGCCGCTGTGCATGGCCGCGATATACAGGTTAGGGCAGCGGTCTGAAAACCCAATCACGGGATATTCGTCCGCCGGCATCACCCGATGTCCCACGGTGACGCGTTCCACGGCCACGCCGCGGATTCCGGGCAGAACACGCGCCGCTTCGCGAAGTATCGGCTGGCCATTTTCACCGGGCTCCGGCAGCTCAATATCCGCGGTGCCAACACCGGCGACAATCTGGCCGCCCACCACCACTCGTCCATCCAGCTTCTGCTTGCAATGCACACCCGGCGCCAACACCACCCGATCGATCAACTTGGGCTGCGGCCGCGTATGCACCAGCACGCCCTGCGATTCTTTCAGCGGAATATCCACCTCAGCCATCGCGGCCAGCTGCTGGGTTGCAATGCCCGCGGCCAGCACAAACGTTGCGCCATCCAGCGAACTCTCGCCCGCGCGAATGGCCGTCACGCGGCCGCCTTCCAGTTTCAAGCCATCCGCGGGGAACGGATAGCGCACTTCCCCGCCCAGTTCGCGCACCTGGCGCAGCAGCGCCTTCAACGCATCCAGCGGATCCACTGCGCCTTCGAACTCGGAATGGCATGCCGCGCCAAAGTCGCCGGGCGTTATGTTCGGCAACAGACGATGGAATTCTTCTTCATCCATCAGATGGGAAGCGTAGCCCCATTCCTGATGTCTGCGCACGTTTTCCTTTAAATCTTCCGCGGTTTGGTCCGCAGGCGCCCAGGAGACACTCCCGCCCCACTGCACCTTCAGTTCGCCGCCCAGTTCGATCTCCAAACGGCG
>DATHNM010000192.1:0-3960 GCA_035486095.1 Bryobacteraceae bacterium | reverse complement strand
ACGCGCTGTCCGGCGCTCAGCCCGGAAAGGACTTCGATGCTGCTTCCATAGTCCCGGCCGATTACGACGCGCTGGAAGTGAACGGCGTTGTTTGCGTCGAGCGTCGCCACCATGGTCCCCTCGGGGCGGACCGTCAGAGTGTCGCTCGGAAGCAGCAGCGGAGGATCCTTGCGCGGAAGGTGCAGGTCCACGTCCACGTACATACCCGGCAGCAACTTATTTTCCGGATTAGGCACCTGGACCTCCACCAGCAGGGTCCGGCTGGAGGGATCCAAAGCGTTCGCCGTGCGGGTGACGGCGCCTGAGAACTTACGCTCCGGAAGCTCGGGCGTTGCAAGAGAAGCCGTCTGTCCGACATGCACGTCGGATGCGCTGGATTGCGGAACGTTCAAATAGGTGCGCAGAAGATTGGTTTGGGCGATGCGAAACAGCATGGTGCTGCCGGTGTTGACCAGCGTTCCCACATCCACGTTGCGCAGCGTGACCACGCCCGCGAAGGGTGCGCGCACCTTCAGAAATCCCTGCATTTCGGTCAGGCGCCCCACATTGGCCTGCATGGCCGCGATATTCCCCTTGGCGGCATCCACGGCCCGCTCCAGCGCTTTCACATTCGCGGACTGAGCCTGATACTGGGCCTGATACTGATCGTTCTCCTGCTTCGAGACCGCGCCGCGCCGCACCAGGTTATCCCAGCGGGTAGCGGTGACTTTGGCGATGGATTCGTTAGCCTTGCCCTGTTCCAGAGCCGCGCTGGCGCGTTCCAGGTCCGCCTGGGATTGCACCACCGCCGCCTGCGACTGTTTCACCTGCTGATCCAGATCGGGCGCCTGCACTTCGGCTAACAACTGGCCGGCGGTAACCCGGTCGCCGATGTCCACATAGCGGTGCTCGACGAAGCCTTCAGCGCGCGCCAGAATGGGCGCTTCGGTCACAGCCTGAATATTGCCGGGCAGCACCAGATCGCCAATCGAAGATGCAGTCTTCGCCACCACCACGCTGGCATCCGGCAGCGAGTCATTTTGGGCGCTGGCTTCGGCGATCACCTGCAGATCCCGCCGATGATGCGGAATGTAGCCCAGGAAGAACGCCGCCAGGAAGACCGCGGCCACCAACAAGAGCAGCAGCGTGATCCTGCCGCCCGACGGCCGCTTGGGATGTTCCAGCGCCGAATGCGGCCCGTGCGATTTCTTTTGCTCCAGCTGTTCGGTCAGCCGCTCGATTTCAGCGCGCAGCTCTTGTTCAACGCTAGGCGGACGCCGCTCAATTGGATTATCGGGTTCGTTAATGGTCGATGACGTCATCGTTGCTATAGCTCGGGTATCTCGCTCAATAAGATCTCAACAAATATTCGGATTCCGGCAGCCCTTCGCGCTCTTCTTCCTCGATTTCCTTGTCGTGATCGATAGGAGGCTGCTTGCGCATGTAGCTGTAAACAATGGGCACAATCAGCAGCGTGGTCACGGTTGCCAACAGCAGGCCGCCGATAACCGCGCGGCCCAGAGGCGCGTTCTGCTCGGCGCCCTCGCCAATTCCAAGCGCCATCGGCAGCATGCCCAGAATCATGGCCAGGGCGGTCATCAGCACCGGCCGCAGCCTTGTATATCCGGCGGAAAGCGCCGCCGCCCGCGCGCCCTTCCCTTCCATTCTTTCGTCATTTGCGAAAACCACCATTAGAATACTGTTGGCGGTGGCCACTCCGATGCACATGATGGCGCCCATCAGCGACGGAACATTCAGGGTGGTTTGTGTCACGAAGAGCATCCACAGGATGCCGGCCAGCGCGCCAGGCAGGGCGCTGAGAATGATGAAGGGGTCCACCCAGGACTGAAAATTGACCGCCATCAACAGGTATACCAGAACAATGGCCGCCAGCAGGCCCAGGCCCAGACGATAGAAAGAACTCTGCATAGTGGCGGCCTGGCCGCGCAATGTGACCTGGGTGATATTGGGAACCTTGGTATCGCGGATTATTTTTTCGACTTGCGAAGCCACGCCGCCCAGGTCCCGGCGGTCAATGTTGGCGTAAACGTCAAATACCGGCTGCACGTTGTAATGATTGGCGATCTCGGGACCGGAGCTGTGCTCGAGCGAAGCCAGGTTGGACAGCAGTTGCGTTTGATAAGGCAGGGCGCCGGGATTGCCATACGCCGCCGAGTTTTGATTCGGCGCTGTTCCCGTGGCTCCGTCGGCCTGATTGGAAGCACCGGCCATGGAACCGGGAGTGTTAAATGCCACCGCGGAACCCGCCGCCGAAACCGGAGTTCGCATCAGCTTGTCAATTGAATCCAGCTTGTATTGCGGAGTCTGGATCAGCACGTTGTAGCTTACGCCGTTTTTCCAATTCAACCAGAAGCTGGGAGCCACCTGGCTGCTGCCGCTGAGCGAAATCAGCAGACTGCTGGCCACGTCTCGCTGCGTCAGGCCCAACTGTCCAGCCTTGGTGCGATCCACATTGATGCGCAGTTCGGGCGAGTCCACCACTTGATGCACATGCACGTCGGCCGCGCCCGGAATGCGCGCGATGCGTTCGGACATATGCTTGGCGATCTCGTAATTCGGACCGGCATCGCGGCCGGTGACTTGCACGTCGATGGGAGCGGGCAACCCGGAGTTGAGAATCTGGTTGGTAATGTTGGCGGCTTCAAAAAAGAAGACCATGTCGGGAAACTTCTCGCGCAGCCGTTTTCGCAGGCGTTCCGTGGTGATTTCGGTGGGCGTGTGGTCGGGGGTCATCGAAATGAGGATGTCGCCGTCGTTATTGCCGATGGCCGCGCTGTCTCCGAACGCCAGATTGAAACCGCCTGGAGGAACGCCGATGTTATCGAGAATGGTGCCCAACTCGCCGGCTGGAATCACGGCGCGAATTTCCCTTTCGATCTCGGCGAAGCGCAATTCTGTTTTCTCGATGCGGGTTCCAGCCGGCGCTTGCGCGTGCAAACGAATCTGGCCGGAATCCACAGTGGGGAAGAAATCCCTACCCACCAGATAAACCAAACCCAAAGAGCCTAGGGAGAAGATCAGAAAGACGGCCAGAACGCCTGCGCGATGATCCAGCGCCCAGTCCAGCAAGCCCGTGTACGATGCACGAAAACGCTCGAATTTGCGATTGAAAGCGAAATGAACGCGCCAGATCAACGGGTGGCCCTCGGCGGTTCCACCTTCGCCGTGCTCGCCGGACCGGTACATATCCACTTCCGGCTTCAGCAAGTAGTGCACCATGGTGGGAATCAGCGTGCGCGACAACATATAAGACGCCAGCATCGCGAAGACCACCGCCAGGGCGAGAGGCGTGAACAGAAACTGAGCCGCGCCAGTCAAAAGCAGCACTGGTGCGAACACGATGCAGATGGACAATGTGGAGACAAAGGCCGGGATCGCGATCTGTTGCGCGCCATCCAGCACTGCACGCACCAGCGGTTTCTTCATCGCCAGATTGCGATGGGTATTCTCAATTTCCACCGTGGCATCGTCCACCAGAATTCCCACCGCCAGCGCCAGGCCTCCGAGCGTCATCACGTTGATGGTGTGGCCCATCAGCTTTAAGATGATGAGCGAAGTTAGAATGGACAGCGGGATGGAGATACAGACGATCACCGTGCTGCGCCAGCTTCCCAAAAACAGCAGGATCATCAATCCGGTGAGTAGCGCGGCAATCACGGCTTCGCGCACCACTCCGCTGATGGAAGCGCGCACGAACAGCGATTGATCGAACAGCTCGCGCACCTTCAGCGCCGGCGGCATGGCGGCCTCAATTCGCGGAAGCTGGGCCTTCACTTTGTTGACGATGTCGAGCGTGGAAGCCTGCCCGTTACGCAGGATGGTGAGCAGCGCCCCGCGAGTTCCATTGGTGCGCACGATGTTCTGCTGGACAGAGAATCCATCGCGCACGGTGGCCACATCCTTCAGGTAAACCGTGGCGCCGTTTACCGTCTTGACGGGCAGATTGTTCATGTCGGCCAT
>DATHNM010000191.1:0-14731 GCA_035486095.1 Bryobacteraceae bacterium | reverse complement strand
CTGAACGATGGCGTGTATGGTCTGCTGGAAAAACATGGCGTGGCGTTGTGTCTGGCGGAGTCCGAGAAACTGGTGATTCCGCACGTGATCACGTCGAGTTTCGTGTATTCGCGCCTGCGGATGCCCGAGTATACCGCTGAGGATCGCAAGGAGATCTCGGAGCGCGTTCAGCACCTGCTGGAATCGGGCCGCGATGTTTACGTTTTCTTCAAGCATGAAGAGACGCCGGCCGGGGCCCTGTACGCCGAAGAGCTGCTGCACGCGTTTCCGGCGCAGACGGCGGCCGGAGACTAGAGGCTCATACCGTATTCATCGCCGTATTTTTCACGCAAAACCCGCAGGCTTTCGCGGGCGTCGCGTTCCTGATTAGACAACTGGCGTGCTCTTGCGAACTGATGGTGGGCGATGGCATGGACCATGGCAGCGACACTGGCGTCGACGCGCCGTTGAGCCTCGATTAATTCCTGTGGCTGCCAGCCCAGGGCTGGACTTTCGCCCGCGGCCGGCACCGCCTCCGGTCTGCGATCCAGCCAAGCATCCGCGGCTCCTGCCAGCAGGCCCGCCGTTTCCGAGAAGGCGAAGCGAAGATGAATTGCCCAGCCCCCGGCCCGGCTTTTAGCAGCCGCTTGTTCAAAGACCTGGGTCATCTCGTCGGCGAATTGATCGCGATGCCCGCGCGGATAGAGCAGCAAAAAGAATCGGTAGGTCCGTTTCATATGGCCTCGCTCGCCCGCAGCCGCGCGAAACCGGCGCGCGTCAACTGCCGCATACGATCCAACTCCAGGTGCAATTGTTTGCGGCCGCCAGCCGTCAAGCGGTACGCCTGCTTTTGACGCGACGTATCTTCCTGCTCGAAACGCTCAATCCAACCGTCCTCCAGCAAACGCCGCAAAGCGCCAAACAGCGTGCCGGTGCTCATCCGGACGCGCCCGCCGCTTAACAACTCAATGTCCTGAATCAGGGCGTAACCATGGCGGGGATGGGCCGCCAGGCTGGTCAGAATCAGCAGCACCGGCTCGGTCAGGGGTTTGTCTTGTATCGCGACATGTCGCATAACGACATGTTAAGCCGGGACGGACCGGCTTGTCAATCCCCTGGGTCAATTGCGGCTGCCGGTGCGATAAACTCTCCATCATGAATCGATTCCGTTGCGCTCTTTCGCTGGTTCTGTTTGCCGCACCTGTTTTCGCCGCGCTGCCGGTGACTCCGGCTCCCGATCAGGCCGCGCTGCTCAAGAGTAAGGACCCCAAGCTGGCCGCCAACAAGAAACTTTGCTATGACTTTTTCCGCGTCATCCTGCGCGCGCGGCATCTGGACGAGGCCGACAAGTACATGAAGGACGATTACATCCAGCACAATCCGAACGCGGACACCGGCATTGCCGGCTTCAAGGCGTATTTCACGAAACTGGGCGGACCGCAACCGATTCAAGACACGGTTCCCGGTCTGGTGGCGATTCAAGCCGAGGGCAATTTCGTTACCTTGTCCTTCGTGCGCGAGATGCCGGATCCCAAGAACAAAGACCAAAAGTACACCACCACCTGGTTCGACATGTTTCGCATCGACAACGGCAAGATCGCCGAACATTGGGATGTAGCAACCAAATAGAAGGACGGCGATCGCGCCAGAACTTTCACTTCTTCCCTGGGTTTGCAGAAAGGGAGCCCGATGGCGCTCCCTTCAGCCTCGCGAAATTTGCGAGCTACATCAACAAGGAGTGAAACCATGTTTCAATTTGCACAGAGGATGTGTGTCTTCGCGCTGGCCGCGGTGGGGCTGTACGCGCAAACTGCAATCATGCCGCCGGTTCAGGCGACGCGAACGTCCGGGATGGTGGGCATCGCCGAAGGTCAAAGCGCACAATTGAACGTTCTGAATCCTGGCGATGCGCCGGCTTCCAGTGCCGTGGCTTGTTCGGCGCTGCTGGCGTTTTGGGGCGACGACGGAAAGGTATTGAAATCGGCCGTCGTCAACGTGACGCCGGGAACCGGCGGCCATATCGAGATCGATTCCGATAAAGACCTGGCTCTGGCAGTAAACGCGCGCAAGGAAATTCGCGCCACCGTTACCATTCCGCCCGTTCCGCCGCCAACCCCGTCTTCCACCACCCCGCCGAAGGCGCTATGCAAGCTGATTGGCACGCTCGAAATCTTCAATACGCTGAACGGCCATACGCTGGTCACGCTGGGCGTAGGCCACGGGGTCCCGGTTGAGGTGGCTACGCCGCCAGCGTCCGGCACCGCCAGCGGCAATTAAACCGCTTGCTTCCTGGCATGGAGTGCGGGAAGATTTCAAGAGTGACATATCAAAGTTACGCTTTGTTCGCGTCGGCGGTACTTTCCGTCGGGTTATCGCTGAGTCCGGTTTTGGGCCAGGAAGGGCCGCCCCCGGGCCCACCGTCTGGGGCGCCAGGCGGTGCCGAAGGCGGTCGCGCACCGAACGGATTCCGCCGGCAGCCTCCTGGCCCGCCCCCCGGGCCAACGCCAAGGCTGCCCGACATTCCGTATCTGGGCGTCAACGCCGGCAAGCCGGACTTCGGCGGCTTGGCGAAGGGTATGTGGCAAGTGCCCTACATTATCGACATGCAGAAACAGGGCAAGGCGCCCGACGGCGGTCCTGTAATAGTGCCGTTTACGCCGCTTGGCAAGAAGGAATTCGACGAGCGCACTGCCAATCATTCCAAGGATGATCCGGAGGGTTTCTGCCTTCCTCCCGGCGTTCCTCGCATGATGTACACACCGTATCCCACCGAAATTTTCCAGTTGCCGGACCGCATTCTGTTCATCTATGAGGGCGGCGCACACGTGTGGCGCGTCATCTGGATGGATGGGCGCAAGCAGCCGGTGGATCCTAATCCGGATTATCTGGGATATTCAGTGGGTCACTGGGAAGGCGACACGCTGGTGGTGGATACCATCGGGATGAACGATAGAACCTGGCTGGATGCCGCCGGCCACGGGCATGGCGAGAAACTGCACGTCACCGAAAAGTTCACGCGGCCCGATTCGAATACGCTGCGCCTGGAAGCCACCATGGAAGATCCCGATTACTACACCAAGCCGTGGACGGTGGTGACCACAGCGCGCTGGGCTCCGGGGCAGGAGCTAATGGAATACATCTGCCAGGAGAACAACAAAGACCTGCAGCACCTGGTGGGCAAGTAGCCCGACGGAAAACGGCTTTAACCGCGGGCGCTGCGCTTCTTGCCGGCGGCCTTTTTCTCGGGTTCGGCGTTCAGTGTTTCCACTGACGCGGGCGGCTTCTTCGCGGCCGCCAGGCTCTGTTTCAGCGCCTGCATGATGTCGATCACCTTGGCTGGTTCGGCCTGGGCGGGCGTCACCACTTCCTGGCCCTGAACCTTGGCATCGATCAGCGCTTGCAAATTATCGAGATAAGTATCGTGGTATTTCTCCGGCTCAAAGGGCGCAGCCAATGATTCCACCAGCATCTCGGCCAGCTTCAGTTCCTGCTCCTTCACCAGGCCGGTGTCAGTGCGGAATTCCTCTACGCGGCGCACTTCGTTGGCGTAATACATGGTGTGCATCAACAGCCCATGCGGACCCGGGCGGAAGATGACGATGTGCTCGCGGTTATGCATGGCGATCTTCGCCACGCCCACGTAGCCGGTGCGCTTCAACGTATCGTAGAGCAGCGCGTACGGCTTCTGGCCGGCTTCATCGGGCGCCATATAGTAGGAGCTCTCGAAGTAGATGGGGTCCACCTCGGCGGTTTTCACGAATTCGAGGATCTCCATCACCTTGGCGCTGGGAGGAGCCATCTTCTTGATGTCCTCGTCTTCGATGACCACGTAGCGGTCCTTCTCATACTCGTAGCCCTTGACGATCTCGCTGCGCGGAATGGGCTTGTCTTCCGACTGGCAATAGATCACCTGCTTGACGCGCGAGTTATCGGATTTATGCAGTTGGTTAAAGCTGATGCCCTCGCTGCGGGCAGCGGTGAACAGCTTTACCGGAAACGAAACGAGGCCGAAAGTGAGATGCCCTTTCCAGACCGTTGTTGCCATGGCGACAACCTCCCACAATATGTAGACATAGCATGCCTGTCAAACATTTTCAACTGCGGACGTTTAGCAGCGAAGCGATTGATCCGCGAAGGCAGTATGATGAAGGCAGTGCTGGCAAGATCGCAGATCGGCGTGGAAGAATACCTTGGCTTGGCGTTCGACGACCGCCCCGAACCGGACTACGTTAACGGGGAGGTGGTGGAAAGATCCTTGCCCACACCAATTCACGGTCAAATTCAGCTTTTGCTCGGTGTCCTTATGACGCCGCTTGCCAGGCGGGCGCGGCTTGTTATGATGTCGGAACTTCGTGTACGGATTGAACCGCAACTTTTTCGAGTGATAGATGTTGCTGTCTACCAGGATTCGCGGCCTGAAGGCCGCTTCGCGATCAATCCGGCGTTTGTCGCCATCGAAATCGTCTCGCCCGATGACCGCCACAGCGAACTTACCGAGCGCCTGGAAGACTACCGGCGTTGGGGCGTGCCACATATATGGCTGGTAGACCCACAGCTTAAGCGATTGTACGAATACACGGAAGCAGGCCTGCTCCAGTTCCCCGCCCTTCGGTTCCCTGAATTCGATTTCGAAATTCCGGCGCAAGAGTTGTTCAAAGACATTTAGCCTCGGTCTCCGCGCTCTCCGATTTATTTCCCCTTGCCTTCCCGCCAGTTGAACAGCAGCTTGAGGCGGGCCGGCAGGCGTGCCCCATACGCTGGGCTTGGGTGATGGCGGAAGCGTACGGGGCGCGGTTAATTCCTTCGCGGCTCGTACGCCTTCTAAACTTGACGAAACGGGATCAGAAGCTAATCACCGCCATACTGCCGTCCGTGTTCAGCGCGTCTCCGGTGGCATTGAACATATTTGAGGGCAGGCCGCCGCGCTCCACCAGAGAGAGCCCACGCACCAGGCCCGTAAGCAGCAGATCGTTGACCACCTTGGCGCGTTCCAGGTCGATACGCGGCTCAATCTTATGAATGAACGTGCGGGTTTCTTCGGAAAACCTGATACCGGTGTCATGCGTCGCCGAGCAGACCCAGATCTGGTTTCCATTGAACCGTCCCGGCCGCAGCCAAATTCGCAAGTGATGCCGCGCCGCGAAGGTGTCGTTGATCTTTTCAAATACCAGGTCGGGAGCCCGGCCGTCCAGAAGCAGCACGGAAACGGGCGCCTCCTGATAGCCGCGCATTTCCGCCATGGCGCGGAAAGTTTCGAGCTTGGATTGATCACTCAGCCGGGCAGCCGGGGACCAGCCAGCTTTTTGAAACGCGTCTTCGATCTGTTGCCGGGTGCCCAGAAACATCAGGCTGGTGACGTCGGAAGGCGTCCCATCTTTCTCTGTTGCGGTGCGGAACGGCTGGCTGTTCACCAGGCGAAATAGCTGGTCCTGAGGCTCAATGGAAGCGATGTCGGGGCTTTTCACGGCTCCCGTCCAATCCAAAGGTTTGGTAAGCGCTATGGTCATTTCGACGCCGGCTTTGTAATCGATGTTGGCGTCGGCGGCCTTGAGCACCGCCTGTTTGACTGTTCCCAACAATTCGGCGAACGAAGGATACTTTTCGGAGACTTTGTTAATCCCTTGATCCAGCCGGCCGGAACCGGTCTTGGAAGCGATGATGCCCTGAATGCGGCCCTCGGCATCCAGCGATTCGCGTGCATCGTCTAAAGCGGCGAGTTTGGCGGCCATGACTGTCTTTTTTCCGCTCGCATCACGAATTTCATCGAATGAGAGCGCGAGTATCGCCTGGTCGTCCGGATTGACTGCTGAAGTCACCTCTTTGACGTGACCGGCCACCGTCGCGCCCGCGGCCATGGCAATCTGGCCCTCCACAACCACCGGCGCAATCACCAGCGCCTCAAACTGGTCTCCCACTTTCGTTGTTGCGGTATTCACTTCCCTGGTCAACCGGATCTGGATCTGGGTGTTGGCTGGTATTCGGGCCGCCGCAGCCAGAGCGGCTGCGAGGAGCAAAACAATAGCCATTTTCAGGCCAGATTTCACAATCACATGCTAGCGCGCCACCGGAACTGCCGCCAACCGGGACAGACGCGTCGCCCGTTCGAGCACGGGCCCCGTTACCAGTGCTACAGTAATTAGCCAAGAGCGGGACGGGAAAGGATCATACCCTCCATGAAAGCCCTCGTAACGGCGTTCATTTCCTTTTTTGGCATTGTTGGTTTTTTTAGCACTGGCATGGCAGTAGCCGCGGACGATTTCGCGGCCCACGCGTGGCAGTTGGAAAACAAGGGCGACGCCGCCGAGGCGCGCGACTATCTGCAACACGCGGCGCAAACAGGCAGCGTGGACGCGGAACTGGCGTACGCGCAGTTTCTGGATCGGCATCGCGACCCGGCGGCGCGCGAAGCTTACGAAAAAGTTTGGAGCGCGGCGCGTGGGGAGCAGCGTGAGCTGGCGGCCCGCCGCATGGTGGTTCTGGACCTGATCGCGGGCGACCGGGATGCCGCTCAGCGGCACGTGGAGCAATACCGGACTGCCGGTGGGCGCGACTTTACTCTCGCCCCGGTGTCCGCCATTCCTCGTGAAAAGGCTCCAACCATCGCCATCCCCGGCCCACTTCGCTCGTTCTCGCGCATGGCCGCATTGGCCCCCGAAATCAGTCCCGATGACGTGTTGCCTGCACTGGCGCGCAACGTGGTGACCAACGGTTATCAGGCCGCCGGCAGCAACGATGTGCTGGAACAGACCGAATACCTGAAGCTGGTGGTGCGCTATCTCTCGCAGGCCCGGGAGCTGGAAAAACTGGCGGACTCGAGCGGCGTGATCAAAGTGGAGACCTGCGATTCCACGCAGACCGGAGAGCTGCTGCGGGTACTGGGCTATCGAATGCGCGGCGGCTGCGGCAGCGAGGTGGTTCTCGAAACACTGAATGCCACGCGGGCCTTCCTGACAATCGACTCCGGTTTCCCGCTGGCCGAACTGGAACAGGATCTCCGCACCAACCGGCCTTTTGCGTACGATTTCAAGCCCACCCAAATTCCGATTCTCTACACGCAGGACTACTGGCTGTCTGCCAAAGACCGCCAAGGCGCGGAGTTTATCGATTCTTTTCTGGGTGATCCTTCGCTGTGCCGGCTGTATCTGGCGCTTTCGAAGCTGGACCCCACTACATCCGAGGAACTGCGCAAGGGCACGAGCGTGCAACGCATACGCGCCTACGCGCACGTTCTTGATTTCTATGGCGGCATGTTTGAAGTTCGCAACGGGAGAGCGGTGGTGCCGGGCGGCACGCGTTCGGAAAGAACCTGGGCCGAACTGGTGGGAGCTTCGCCCGACAAGCCGGGCTCATTCTTCGAACACCTGGTGATGCGCGACGATGGCTGGCTGGCCAGCTACTTCGACGCTCTTTCTCGAATCTCCAGTAACCCCGCGAACGGCCCGGTTCAGAATTATCTGACCGATCCGGAGCGCCTGAAGCGGTTCTATGCGGCTATTCGCGGAAAGGTGACCAGCCCTGGCCCAGCCCGCCCCGTATTCCGCTCCAACACCGACATGATGCTGCTGACCGCGCGGCTGCGGCTGGATCCGAATGGCAAGCCGCACATCCCTGGAAGCCTGGACGTGTGGCGGACTCTGTTCGTCGAACATCCGTCCGGAAGCGGCAAGTATGACTCCAAGCTCAGCCACGAGGCGGCGAACTGGAAGGATCCCGACGACGTCATCGAAGCGCTATTCGGCCTGTGCCGCAAGAGTGCCGAGAACGAGCCGCTGAAGATTTTCATGGCGCTGAGCGATGTGGACCGGCATCGCCAGACGCCGCTGGATGCGAAGACCGCGGACCGCATGGCGCGGGAGTTCCGTTCCTTCGGGGCGCAATATCCCATCTTCGCGGAAGTGTCGGACGTTTCCAACGGCACAATCAATCAGTTTCTGGATGCGGCGGCCGCGGTGGATCAAATCCACGATTCCAGCCTGCGGTCTGACGCCGCTGGAACGCTCGAATCCCTGGTTGGGCTTTGGCAGATATTCTGCCGGCAAAATTCTATCACGCCCGCCGAACAGGATCGCGCTCTGACGGCGATTCTGGCGCGGTTCACCAAAGTGAAGAACGAAGGCGATGTGTTCGATGGAGGCCGCGAGGGGATTCAGGCGCTGCTGGCCGCGGCCAATTCACCAGCGGGCGCTTCGGCGCAGGACCGCATGCTGGATCTGCTGGCCGGCACATCGCAGCCCGACACGTCTGACACACACAACCAGTTGGTGGAGGATATGATCCGGATCTTTGAGGCGCAGCGGCTGATTTCGCTGACCTCTATTTTCGATCTGGTGGATCAACTGGAGAGTCTCGCCAAAGGTGAAAAAGCCAATAATGCGCTGATCACCAAGACGGCGGCGCGCATTTCCGAGATTCAGCTTCCGCGCAACTCGCTGAGCGGCGCGGAACGAAACGCCCTGAGTTTCGGTTACTGGCCGGAAAAACATATTGAAGCCGAGAGAAAGCTCACCCTGCGCGCGTTCATCGACAAAGCGGGTACAGATCCGAAAAAGCTGGATGAGATCCGTGCGCTGATGGCGCCCTTCCTGCGCGACACTCTGATGGGTTTGAATTATGTGCACTATGCGCCGCCCGGCGCGCAGGTGCTTTATACCAATCCGCTGTTCGTACGAAGCCATGACTTCGTCGGGGTGCAGGGAATGAACAGCGCATGGAAAGATACCGAAGTGATGGGGAACGGCTGGCCTACCAGCGCGGGCGGAAAACTGGTGGGGTCGCTGGTGAGCCTGCCCTATGCCCTGGCGGAGGCGGAACAAAATTTCCTGATTCCCTCGCGCGAGCAGGCGCTGATTTGGGGCGATCTGGTGCCGCAGTTGCTGCTCACCGCAACCATCCCCCGCTGGTGGAACGTTACGCCCGGGCAATTGCATTGGGTGGCGCTGCACATGGATTACGCCGAAACCATGCTGGCCGAAGCCGCGGTCAACGCCGACAGAAGGCAGACCGTTTTGAGTGCCCTGGGCCAATATGCCATGCCGGCCCGCGTAGCCCACGTCCGCGAATTGCTGGAGCAAGGCCGCGTGAATGTGGCGCTGGATAGCGTGATGCCTTCCGAACTGTTCGCCATCGCGAAGGATGTTTTGGCTACCGATAAAGCGGATGCACCGCTGGCCATCGAAATAAAGCGGGAAGCCGCCGAATCGCCGCGCCAGTTGAACTACGAAACCGTTTCGCGCACCTTCGGCACTCCCAAACCGACGCTGGCGAATTCGTACTCGCCGGAGTTGCTGGGCCTGCGAACATTTCCCACCTTGATGGGCTATTCCAGCCGCATTCTGGCCGAGAGCTGGGAATCGAATTTGCTGTACTACGCCGCTCTGGCGGACCAGTTGTATCTTTCGCCCGCGGAACTAAATGTTTTGGTCCCCGATTGGACGCGCCAGACGGTGGAGCGAATATTCGCCACCAACCTGGAAGATTGGCCCGCGCTGCTGCGGTCGCTCCGGCTGGTGGGCGAGGATGTGCGCGAGAAATCGCGCAAGCGCGTGACAGCGTCAAGCGGTTTCTAGCTTTTTAATATTCGGAGGGCAGTCTTGAAGTCAAATCATCGAATACTTATGGGGGCTTCTCTGGCCGGTGGCGCCGTGGCCCTGCTGGCGGGCTCCCTGGGGATGTTTTCCCAAGCGTTGCGAGCCCAGGAGCCGCGTCCCACCTTTCGCGTCAAGGTGGACATGGTGGTGCTGAGTTTCACCGTCACCGATAGCAAGGGGCACTACATCAACGGCCTGAAGCCGAGTGATTTCCGCTTGACCGAAGACAGCATCACGCAAAAGATCAATACCTTCGGAGAAGGCAATAAGCCTCCGGTGCAGGTGCTGGACAATGGGACCACGCGGCCGCTGACCGTAGCGGAGGAGGCCGCGATCACGCCCGCCGACGGCCCTGCCCCCGAGGTCCGTTCAGACTCTTTCGTGGGCACCAACGTATTCGTGCTCTTCGATACCAGCAATTATATGTATCGCGGTTTTGTGTACGCTTCGGATGCGATTGCGGATTTCGTGCGCGGCCTGGACAAAACGGATTCGGTGGCGGTCTACACTTTCAGCCGCAATCTTTCGCGGCCCGCTCCGCTCACGCACGACCGGAACGACGCCATCTTCGGACTTCGCAAAGCTGTGGCCGGCGATGATGCTGCGCTTTACAACGGCCTGCTGCTCACACTGCGCGACGCCGCCAAAGTACCGGGACGCAAAGTGATCATCGTGTTTTCTAATGGCCCCGATAATGCGAGCCTGATTGCTCCAGACGATGTTCGCGCGGTGGCCGAGGACGATGGCATTCCTATTTACGTGATCTCCACCAACGACGTGACCAAGGATCCGATGTCGAGCAATGTCTTCAAACGCATCTCGACGCGCACCGGAGGCAAGGCCTATTTCGCGAAGACCTGGCAGAAGCAGGTGGAGGCGTTCGAATCCATTCGCGAGGATCTGGGCAACAGCTACACCATCACGTATTATCCGCAGACCAACCCCAATGAGGGTTTCCGCAAGATCAACGTCGAAATCGTGACCGACGTCGGCAAGAAGTATCGCGTTCGGGCGCGCCCTGGCTATCGTCCGCAAGGCGGATTTTAGAACTTAAGGCAGCGAGTAAGCCAGAATTGAATCGCCGGCGTCGATAACGACGTACTGTTTGCCGTCCTTGCCCAGGTACGTAATCGGGTTTGCCAACGCGTCGGTGGCAAGCTTCACGTCCCACAGCAGCTTTCCGCTCTTCGATTCGTAAGCGTGGAAGCGTTGATCATAGCTGGCGCCGATGAACAACAGGCCGCCCGCCGTAGCCACCGATCCGCCTTTGTTGAATGCGCCCGTATTCATCACGCCCTTGGCCTCCAGCGCCTCCACGCGTCCGAACGGAATGCGCCACGCGATGTCGCCGGTGTTGTAATTGACGGCTGTGAGTTCACCCCAGGGCGGCTGTTCACAGGGCCATCCAGTATTGGGATTGGAAAACGACCCGATGGCGCGATTCGATCCCGCCACGCGAACTCCAGTGCGGATGTATGCGTTGGCGCTCACGTCTTCACCCAGGCCATCCTTGGTTGCGGGTGGAATCGCATCGCCCGGCTTGATCATGCGCGCGATGGCACCATCGGCTTTCGCATTGATGAAAAAATAGCCGAGCTTGGGATCCACCGAACCGCTGCCCCAGTTGCCGCCGCCATCGCCTCCGGGAAAAACGATGGTCGGTTTCATTCCCACCGGGGTGAACGGACCATCGTTATGCGCGCCGCCTTCGGCATCGAACAATTCCTCGCAGAACTTCTGATGTTCCGGAGTCACTTTCGCGATTTCATCGCGCGTGATGCTCAGGCGCGTCACGGGCGGAGGTTTCACGGGGAACGGCTGAGTGGGTGAATACCATTCGCCCGGGACATCCCCCTTGGGAACCGGCCGCTCTTCAACCGGATAAATTGGTTTGCCGGTGCGCCGGTCGAGAATGAACACCAGCCCCGTCTTGCCGGTTTGAATCACGGCCGGGATATGCTGTCCGCTGTGAATTACGTCCACTAGCGTGGGGGTGGCGGGAGCATCGTAATCCCAAACATCGTGATGGATGGTTTGGAAATACCATTTCAGCTTGCCGGTGGCGGCATCCAGAGCGACCAGCGAGTTGCCGAAAAGATCGTTCCCCGGACGATCTCCGCCGTAGAGATCGTAGGACGGCGAATCGAACGTCATGTAGAGCGTGCCGGTTTGCGTGTCGATGGTGGAAGTGGTCCACGCATTGACGCCGGAGCGATCCTTCCAACCGTCGTTCAGCCACGTCTCATGACCCTTTTCTCCCGGCTGCGGCACGGAATGAAATGTCCACACCAGCTTGCCGGTGCGCACATCCCAGGCACGTGCGTCGCCGCGCGCTCCCAGTCCTGGGCTATCCTGCGTATGCGACCCGGTGATCGCCAGGTTCCTGTAGACCACGGGCGCGCCCGAAAGGCCGTAGTGAACGTCCGGATAGTCGCCCATCACCCCGGCCTTCAGATCTATCTCGCCTGCTTTTCCAAAACCAGAAACTGCCTGCCCTGTTTTAGCATCCACGGCGATCAGGAAGCCATCCCAGGTTCCAAACAGGATTTCAGGAGAATAGGTTTTGTCACCCGGCCAATAAGCGATGCCACGCGGAGGACGGCCCGCATGTTTGTGGGTGAAAGCCCAAAGCTGTTTTCCGGTCTCCGGCTGCAGCGCGATTAAACTCTGATAGGCGGTCACCATATACATCACACCGTTCACCACTAGCGGCGTAGCTTGAGAAGGCCGATTGGCTTTCGATCCGCCTGTGCCGCGCGTGTCGTATGACCAGGCCTGGGTCAGCTTTGTAATATTTTGTATGTTGATCTGATCGAGAGTGGAGTAGCGTGTATTGGCCAAGTTGCCGCCATATGCCGGCCAATCGCTTTGTCCATGCAGCGCAGGCAGGGAAACTAACGCGGAAAATAAAATTATGGAGAATCGCACGATGTGACTCCTCGGATGTAAATCCGAAATAAACTCTATCACGAACACCGTTACAACTTTGCACTAACATGTTTTGGCGCATCGCGCTTGAAACCGTGCTGTTATAAGCGCCGTCTAGTGCGACATATGTGGATGGTTAAGTGCAGTCTCACGGGCGCAGCCCTTTTGATGTTTGGAGCGTCGCTCGGCAGCGCGCAAACATCGTTTGATCTGAACGTAGGATTTGGAAGTGCATGGGATAGCGCCAATAGCGGCGGTCTGGATAACGCATCTTCTCTGAATGCATTCGGCTCTTGTACGCCTAATTCCGGCGATGCCAATTGCCAGTCACTGCCGAGCCTGAACGGCTTTTTCCTGGGATTTGGCGGCGACCTGATGTTGTACAAGCACTTTGGCGTAGGTTTCCAGGCTAGTTTGCAGCCTGCGCGCGAAACCTATGGACCGCTATCGGCGCGTCAGACATTTTACGATGTGAACGGCATTTATGCGCCCATCGCCACCAAACGGGCAACCCTGCAACTGGAGGGCGGAGTGGGAGGCGCGCGAACCAGTTTTGCCTTCACGCAAAGCGGCTGCGTGGGAACGGCGGTTTGTACAACTTCCACTGAACCAGTGGGAACCGCAAATCATTTCGACGTCAATGTTGGAGTAGGCGTCCAGATTTTCCTGACGGACCACATTTTTGTGCGTCCCGCATTCGATTTTCATTACGTGCCCGGCCTGACCAATCAATTCGGCAGCGACGCGGTGCCGGAAGCCATGCTTTGGGTGGGATACAATTTCGGCGAACGGTAAGTTCACATTTCGTGAAACTGAAGCTGCACGCTGACGCGGACAGCCACCGCTTTGCCGTCTTTTTGCGCGGGTGCAAAGCGCCATTCCTTCACCGCTTCCACGGCGCTTTCGTCCAGATCTTTTTCGATCCCCTTCACGACGTGCGGATCCCTGGGGAGCCCCTTGGAACTGACCACCAGCGCGATGATCACGGAACCCACGGCCCGCACGCCGCGGTCCGTAGAATAGTGCGGGTTCACCTGTTTAACGACACGCGGGGGAGTGACGCCGGGGCCAAGATCGTAGACCGCTTCATCGTCGTTCTGCGCCGCCAGGATGGAAGCCGCGCAACAGCCAATGAGCAGTAATCGCCTCCACGTCAAAGTTGCGCCTCACTCTCAGATCACCCCGCCAGATCACCCCGCCAAATTACCCCGCCAAATTACCCGCGTCAAACAAAGATTGGTGAGAAGACGCGGCGCGAATGGGCAAGGTTTCAGGCGTTTATTTGGAACTTTCGAGGCGCCGGCGGGTGAATCAACAGTAAAGGAGTCAAAGGAACACAATGAAGTTAAGTTTTATCGCCTTGCTTGGTCTCAGCGCGGTGGCGCTGGCGCAGCGGCCGGCCTGGAATTTTCAAGGCGGATTTCACGGCCTATTTCAAGGCAAAGTAGTGACTAATGAGCCGTATTCCGGCGTTGGAGTGACAACCACCAAGCGGACGCTCAGTGACGGTAATACGATTAACGAATCCAGTTGCGCGATGGTGTATCGCGATAGCTCCGGACGTACCCGGCGCGAAGAAACACGCCATGCCGCCGCCTGCAGCACGACACCGCAGACTATTTTTATCAGCGATCCGGTGGCAGGCGTTCAGTATGTCATTAACGCGCAGGACAAGACCTACCGGCAGTTCACCATCAAAACGCCGCCTGCTGGAGTCGCACCGCCGTCCGGCGCCCGTCCGGCCAATCCGAGCCAGGTTGAAACTGCGCTAGGGACCCAGGCCATTGCCGGCACTTCCTTGAGCGCGCAGGGGACCCAGACTGTGACGACCATTCCGGCAGGCCATTTCGGCAATGCGCAGCCGATCACGATTACATCCACTCGATGGTTTTCGGCCGACCTGCAGATCGTTATTCAGAGCTCGCGCACCGATCCGCGCAGCGGCGCTACCAACTATCAATTGAGCAATATTTCGACGGCCGAGCCGGCGGAAACACTCTTTCAACTGCCTGCTGGGTTAACATTACAGCAGGGACCACACGGTCTGAACGGGAGAGGCAGGCGCGCACCGTAAAGCGCGACAAGCATGTTCAAGCTGGTTCGGGTTGCTATCTTATTCGGCGCGGTTCTACCGGGGATGCTGCCAGCTCAGGGCGGCTACTATCCGCGGTCGCGTCGCGGCTTAGCCCCTGGCACGCCCAACCCGGGAGCTTACAACGTAACCGGCTCTTTTCACG
>DATHNM010000190.1:0-4671 GCA_035486095.1 Bryobacteraceae bacterium | reverse complement strand
CATCGGCATCACGACGTAGCGGTACTTGTACCCGGTTTCGCCTTCCACGGCGGGGCGCAATTCCCCGGCGCTGTTGGCGTCCTTGAAATGAAACGATACTTTGTCCTCGTTCGAGGCGCGTAGAAAATCCAGCAGGTAGCTGGCGTTAAATCCGATCTCGACCGGAGTTCCGTTGTATTCGGCCGGCAGGCTCTCTTCACTCTCCCCGGTTTCAGACAATGACGAATGAATGTGCAACTCGCCCTCTTGAACCCGCATGCGAATGGCCCGGGAACGCTCATCAGAAAACTGCGAGACGCGCTCGATGGATTTACGCAACTCCTCGCGCTCCAGCGCCACCGAATGCGGATGATCCTTCGGCAGCACGCGCTCGAAGTCTGGAAAATTCCCGGTTAGCTTGCGGCTCAGAAGCAGGCGCTCGCCGAACTGGAAGAACAGGTGATTGTCGTCGCCCGAAAATGCCAGCGTGGCATCCGCGCTCGATTCACCACCCAGCTTCAAGATTTCTCCCATTGCCTTGCGCGGCAGCAGCGCGCGAAAGGGACTGGTTACACCGGGAAGATCCACCGGATGTTCCACCATCGCCAATCGATGCCCATCCGTCGCCACCATCGCCAGTCCATTGCTCTTCAACAACAGCAGCGATCCATTCAGCGTGAAGCGCGACTCTTCCATCGAGATGGCGAAAATGGTCCGCGAAATCATCGACGACAGCACGCTCACCGGAATCTGTGCCAGCACATCCGGCATCTGCGGCAGCTCGGGAAAACTTTCCCGCGACATCCCGGCAATCCGCGTTCGCGAGCGCCCGCACACCAGACTGGCCCAATGGTTATCCTGTAGCTTCACTTCCAGGTCGGCATCCGGCAGCAAACGCACGTAATCGAGCAGGCGCTTCGCGGGTATGGTTCCCGCGCCTTGCTTCTTCACCCGCGCCGGACACGATGACCGAATTCCCAGCTCCAGATCGGTGGCCGTAAGATTGATCCGGTCACCCGTCGCTTCCACCAGCACGTTGGATAGGATCGGTATGGTGGTTTTCTTTTCAACCACCCCCTGCGACAGATTCAATTCCCGGACCAGGTCCGTCTTGCTGACTGTGAACTCCATCATTTCCCCTCACTCAGATTGCGTAACGACCGCCGCGTAATAGCTCTAGGGCTTTCTCAAATGAGTCTCTAACTAGAACCGTATTGGTAGGGTCTGTTGAAATGTTGATTTCTCTCTAAATTATACAAAAATCAGAAACTTCCCGCCACTAGAAGTTGTGGATTCCGGCGCTTGCAGCCCTGCAAAATTCATCCCCGGCGTCTTCTTCCACAGCCCATCACAAGCTGCGCGCGGCCACCAATGTGGATAAAGTTTATAACCCTAATGGATTGAATCAATTAGGCTGTGGATGAGACTGTTCAAATCTGGGCTCAGGTGGCGCAGCCGGTCAATTTTCTGCACCGAATGCATAACCGTGGTGTGATGCTTGCCGTTGAATGCTTTTCCGATTTCGGGCAGCGACGCGGGAGTAAGTTCCTTGGCCAGGTACATAGCGATCTGACGGGGGTAGGCGATCTTCTGCTCGTTGGTCTTTTGCTTGAGCTGCGAGGGCTGCAGGGAGAACTTTTCCGCCACCGCCTTAACGATGGATTCAATGGTGATTCGGCGTTCCCCGCCCGCCGTCAGATGCTTCAAAATCTGTTGCGCCATCGGCAGGTTGATGGGAGAGCCCGTCACCGACGAATAAGCGATCAGCTTGGTCAGCGCGCCTTCCAATTCGCGAACATTCTGCTTGGTCTTGGTCGCGATAAAGATGCGAACCTCTTCCGGCAGAAGGATGCCCTCCGCTTCCGCTTTTTTGTCCAGAATGGCCATCTTGGTTTCCAGATCCGGCGGCTGCACGTCCACCATCAAGCCCCACTCGAAGCGCGATCGCAGGCGCTCCACCAGCCCCGGAGTGTTCTTGGGCGGCGTATCGCTCGAAATAACAATCTGCTTTTGATGCTCGAAAAGATCGTTGAAGGTGTGAAAAAACTCTTCCATGGTGCGTTCCTTGCCAGCCAGGATCTGAATATCGTCGATCAGCAGCGCATCGGCTGAACGATAGTGGCGATGGAAGAGCTGCATCCGGTCGTTCTTGATGCAGGTGATCATTTCGTTCATGAAACGTTCGCTGGATGTGTAGATAATCCGCATGCTGGCGTGATGATCCACCATCGAACGGCCGATCGCGTGCATCAGATGCGTTTTCCCCATGCCCACCCCGCCGTAAATAAAAAGCGGATTGTAGGTGCGCGACGGATTCGTCACCACGGCCTGTGCGGCAGCGTGCGCGAACTGATTGCAGGAGCCCACCACGAAGCTGTCGAAGGTGAATCTCGGATTCAGCGTAATGGAGGTGGCGAACAAGGACTCCTTTTCGTCCGAAGTCTTGCTGCCGCCGGCTTGCCACGAGCCATGCACTTCATAAACGATCTCGCGCAGCGACAAATTCATTTCGCGAACCGCGGACCAGATGTCGGCCGAGTACTCTTGCTGGATCCAGTCCCGGGTTTGCGTATCGGGCACGGCCACCCACAATCGATCCCCTTCCGCTTTGAGGAAAACCGCCTTGGAAAGCCAGTTGTTGAAAGCGTCGGTGCTGATCTTGCCTGAAATTTGCTGCTTGATACGGTCCCAGATATTCATTCGTCGGTCACAATCCGCGCAATTTATGCACAAGTTTTCCACAACCTGTGGAAAATATAGAGTTCAAGTTTTTGTACTATTTGGAGGAGCCAGCCCGACTGCCATCCCCGTCAGACTGGTCCCTCTGGAAACTATCTTCGTCCCTCGCCCTGAGGAAAAGTCAGCATAACACAACAGATCCGAGCCTGTAATCATTTTTTACTCCTTTCGTTTGAGTAGGTTAACTGAAACACGATCAGTCTGAAATGGTTGGGATAGCCGATGGGGGTTAATGTGAATATCAGGTAAAGCCACGGGTAGATGGGAGTTCTGGCCCCTTAGCACACAGCCCTGCATGCCCCCGCGTGTATGCCGGGCTTCCGCTGGATTGGACAGAGCCCGGTTTGACAGTCCTTCATCGCGCGCGCGACAATATGGACGTTCGCCTCGTGGCGTTTATGGAGTTTCCCTCGCGGGAGTAACTCAGCTGGTAGAGTGCGACCTTGCCAAGGTCGATGTCGCCGGTTCGAATCCGGTCTCCCGCTCCATTTTCCAATCGCTTCATTTCAGCCTGGGAACATTTTGCCGGCATTCCTTCGTACTAACTAAGGGAGGGTTGCGATGCTGGGTTTCCTGCTGTGGTGCATTTTGTTTATCCTGTGCTGGCCCCTGGCATTGGCGGCTCTGTTCCTGTATCCGATTGTCTGGCTGCTACTGCTGCCGTTCCGTATCGTTGGCATCGCCGTGGGTGGTGTGCTGGAGCTGATTTGGTCCATCATCACGCTTCCCGCGCGCGTGATTCGCCGGGTTGCTTAAAGCGCTGCTTTCGCTAATCCACATAAACACGCTTCACCCGCGCGTGGATGCCGCACAGCACGCTATAGGAGATGGTGCCGGCCACCCGGGCAATCTGCTGCGCGTCAATCGACACGCCGCCTTCGGTGCCTAGCAGCGTAACCGCGTCGCCTGGGGCCAGCGGTGGGCAGTGGGTGATGTCGATGGTGGTGAGATCCATGGATACCGCGCCAATGATGGGCGCCAGATGGCCCCGCGCGATGACCCGGCCTTTATTGGAAAGCCGGTGCGGGATACCATCAGCGTAGCCGGCGGCCAGAACCGCGATCCGGGTGGGCTGTGTGGTGCGATACATCCCGCCATAGCCCACCAGCGCGCCGGCCGGCAGGTCCTTTACCGCCAGCACCGCGGTCTTCCAGGCCAGCGCCGGACGAACATTGAGCATCCGCGGCGGCGCGGTCCCCTTGGCCACTTGAGAAATGTAGCCATAGACCGCATGTCCCGGCCGCACCATGCGCTGCCATGCTTCCCGGCGGCCATATGCGATGGGAGTGCTGCTGGCGAGGTGCAAAATCGGCGGATGCACCCCCGCCCGCGCCAACTCTGAGGCCAGTGTTTGAAACGCGGCCACTTGTTCTTCGGTCTGTGTACTGGAGTAATTGGCGGCCGACGCGAAGTGTGTCATCAGCCCCTCCAGCCGGACATGCGTGGCCGCGCCGATGGCCTGCAAAATCTCCGGCGCCGCCCCGCGCGTCCCTAGCCGTCCCATGCCGCCATCGATTTTCAAATGGTAGTCGGCTGTCACGCCGCGCGCCGCCGCCACACGATCCCATTCCGCGATATCGGGAAGGGAGTGAATCACAGGCGTCAGATTGTAATCCAGAAGCCCGGTTCGTTCGGCCGGCAGAAAATCCGCCATCACTAAGATACGCGTCGTGATTCCGCGGTCGCGCAGGATGGCGCCCTCTTCCACGTTGCTCACCGCCAGCCAGCGCGCACCCGCGGCGGCCAGCGCTTTGGAGACCTCCACGGCCCCATGCCGGTAGGCGTCCGCCTTCACCACTGGCATCACTTCCACGTCTGCCCCCACTACGTCGCGGACGGCGCGAAAGTTTTCGACAATTTGTTTGAGAGAAATTTCTACCCAGGATCGGTAGGCGAACGGGCCCATAGCTCTATACTACGGTGACCCTACGGCCTGCGGCGCGTCTTAATAAG
>DATHNM010000189.1:0-4551 GCA_035486095.1 Bryobacteraceae bacterium | reverse complement strand
CTGGGCTTCCGCGCGCAGTTCTTCGGAAATGCTCCCGACCCGCCGCTGGATCTTTCGAAGCCCGTCCGCGCCAGGCGCGGTGGCCGCATGCAACTCCCGTCCCTTTGCCAGCGCCAGCTCGTTCCCGAGGCGGCGCCGGGCTTTCTCGGATTCCTGCAGCTTCTCCTGATGCGCGAGAACCACGGCCGGTGTCTCGTCCAATGCGGAGGAGAATGCCCGCGCAATCGCCGAAAGCGCGCCGTAATCGGCTTGGGCCCGTTCCACAGCCCGCATGCCGCACACAAATTCAATTCTCTGGTTTGCGCGGATACGGTCCAGCTTACGGATCAGAATCGCGCCGACCTCCGCGGTGCCGCGAACGTGTGTGCCGCCGCAGGCGCTGCGATCCAGATCCTGGATGCTGACGATCCGCACCGTCCCCTGCCTTTCGGTTGGCTTTCGTAAACCCAGGTCCTGCGACGAATCCTCAAAGCTCACCAGCACCGGCCGGTTTTCGAATACAATTTCGTTGGCGCGGCGCTCCGCCTGCCGTAGCTGGTTAGGTTCCAGGGGACGCTCAATATCGATGGTGCAGGCATCGGCGCCCAAATGAAAACTGACCGTCGCCGAGTTGAAAAGCTCAATCAGGACCGCCGACAGAAGATGCTGGCCGGTATGCTGCTGCATGTGATCGAAGCGCCGCCGCCAATCAATAACGCCCGCGATCTCTTCTCCCGTTGCCGGGCGGCTCAAAACATGTGCAACGCGATCCTCTTCATCCACTACCTCCGTAACGCTGATCCCGCCGAGTTGGCCGGTATCGAAAGGTTGGCCGCCGGAGGCCGGATAGAAAGCGGTGCGGTCCAGATAGATTTTTTGACCGTCCGGGCTCGCATTCATTATGCGGGCCCGGAACTCGGTCAAATAGCTGTCGTGATAGTAAAGACGCTCTGTCACTGCAGCGCTATTTGTACCACATTGCTGGGCGCATCTCCCACGGCAAAGGATAATGCAAGGTCCCCGGACGGCAGTCCACCCGGTATCGTGATGTTGAGCTGGTACAGCCCGACGAACCCTGGCGCTGCGCCAGCAAAATCCGGTACGAAACAACTCATTTTCGCGAACGGACCACCTTCGCCTATGCAAACCTTCACATTGGACAATTTGGCCGTTGGATTGGTAGGCCCGCCGGCTCCGGTTTGAATCACAGGATTGGTCTGTCCAAGCCCGATCACATACGCAATCACGATGTCTCCGGCTTTCGCGGGATGGCTGGGGATGCCTGTCACCACCGGCGGTGAGGCGGGCGTGTTCAAAACGGGATACGGTCCGCCGTTGTTCAGAAGGAATCGGGGAGCGGCGGGCACGATATTCGCAAAGATCGGATTTCCCGGTTCGCCGTTGCGGACCACATGCACCGTCGTGGGGCCCGGCGGGATCTCAAAGGGCACCTGGAAATCGATCTGTCCGTTGGAGATGAAAAACAGCGGGGCCGGTGTGTTGTTCACCAGCACCTGAGTGCCGTTCACACTTGTCGGCAAAGGAAGTCCGCCACTCGGATAAGCCAGCGCGCCCAACGTAAACTGGTCTCCGAACACGGCGGCGATATCGCCCTGCGCCAAGGATTCTCCTGAGGCAAACGTGGCGTTGTTCACTGCCGCTCCCGCGAATGCCACCGGCGGACCCTCCGCTTCCACGGTGAACTCAACTGGAATAACCACGCTGTTGTTGGCGGCATTACTTGCGATGGTAACGGTGCCCGGATAGGTACCGGCGGTGAGCGACGTTGGATCGGCGGTAATGGTAATTGACGATCCGTTCGTAGCTGCCGTGGCCGTAAGCCAACTTCCCGTGGCGGCGGCTGCCGTGACGCCCGAAACGGTGAGCGTCCCTTGTCCACCGTTCGATATCGCTACAGTCGCGGTTTGCTTGATCGCAGCCGCCACGCCCGTCAATGAGACGGTGGTGGCGCTCGAGACTAGAATCGGCATCGTTGTCACGTTGAGGGCCACGGAAATAGCTTTGTTGTCCGGGGCAAATGAGGAGCCGGTCAGCGTGATCGTGGCGGTGGATTGGCCGGTCGCCATTCCGCTCGCCGCCGTCACTGTTAATTTGTAGGGAACATTAAACGTGAACGTACCCTGCCCATCCACGGCAAGTGAAAGCCAGGGGCTGGCCGGCGCAATCGTGTCCTTCACCGGCGACGCTGTGATGAAATCCTGGGAGGCTGAACCACCCGGCGGCAGATAGAACACCAGATTACTCGGCACCGCTCCACCCACCATCGCCGTCACTACCACGAATTGCGGCGCGTCCACTGCGCTAGGATCTGAAATGGTCACGGTACCGGTATATGTTCCCGCTGCCAAAGTTGAAGTTTGCAGTGCAATCGCAACCGGGATGCAGGGTCCTTTCAGCGCGCATTTGGTGGATGTTCCTACAGTTGGAACCAGCCATGGAACCGACGAAGCAGCGGTCAGACTGAGTGTTCCATCCCCGCTATTACCGGCATCCACGGTTTGGGTTGTCCCGTTCGATCCGGGAACTACCGATACCGTGAACGCCGTTTGCGTCAGAACCAGTCTGGGCGCGGCATTCGCTGCCGCTGCTCCAAGCAGGAGAAATAATCCGTACTTCGCAAAAGAAAAGTTTTTCAGAACCACCTGATGTGCTCCTTCTTAATCTAATTAGACTTCTTGGGCAGTCATTAGCTAACAGTCGCTAACGAAAAAAGATTGACCCGGTGAGTGAGGTTGGACGCGTACGCCTCCACCGGCGCGAGTGCAGATTGGTAGCCACTCTCGCAAGTTGTGAACTCCAGGCGGGCCGCCAACCGAAGCAGGATCACTCCTGCCACAAGTGGTGAGGCATCGGGAAACACCGCACCGAAGTCCTTTCTCCAAAATAACACTACGCAGCCAAAAAATGTGGTCCGTCTTACTTCGGCTCGGTCAGCACAAAATCCGGCTTCAGAAATTGCCAGTCCGGCAGTTCGTAGACCCGTAGCTTGGTTGGAACGTCCACGGCAACCGGCTTCATCTCCGACGGGCCGAGCGAGGGGATCGTGGTGGAAAAACTGATCAGAGGCGGATCGTCGGATTTGGCCGTAGTGGTCCGCACATTCACATCCATTTTCACTTCGCCGATGTCGGCCTCCGAATGATTCACCACTCCAAAGCGCACTTCCAGATGCCCGGGACTCTTTTCGATGATCCGGAATCCCACCAACTCCAGATACTTGGCGAAGGGGTTGGAGCTCTGCGATGTTTGCGCCCCAGCGGTCGCGGCGGGCTTCGCCTGTGTTCGCGGCGTTGAACATCCCACCATCCCGAGCGTCCCAGCCAATACAATCGTCCACATCTTCATGACCCTAATCATACGCCGAAAAACTACACCAACCGCAAGATGGCATACTGATTTTTATGCGAACAGTATCGGCTGGATTGATTTTTCTCGCTGCGGTCTTCCTCGCGGCGCAATCCCCCTCCGATCTCAAATGGACGGTTTCGCCCAGGTGGAAGCCGCAAGGTGCGCGGCCCATGCGTCTGGCTACTTATCAAATTCCACCCGTGCCCGGGGACCAGGAGAGCGGCGAGTGCGGCGTCTACTATTTCGGCGCAGGCCAGGGCGGTAGCGTGGAAGCGAATGTCGATAGGTGGATAGGCCAATTCCAACAGACCAATGGGAATCCATCCAAAGACGTGGCCAAAGTCGAAAAACGGACCATCAACGGCCTTAAGGTCACCACTATAGACGTTTCCGGCTCCTACACCGGAATGGGAGGACCCAGGGCACCCGACGGCCCGCCGAAACAGGGCTATCGCTTGCTGGGCGCTATCGTCGAAAGTCCCCAAGGATCGGTCTTCTTCAAGTTCACAGGCCCGGCCAAAACGGTAGCGGAAAACCACAGCGTCTTCGAAAGAATGTTATCGACGCTAAAAACTCAATAACTCCGCCTCATTTATCCCCTTGCTCACGCGCGGGGCTGCCGCGAATGGTATCATCCCCCGAATTGTAGCCCCGCGCGTGAGCAAGGGGACAAGAGCGGCCCGAATTCTGAATCCCCCACCCCAATGCGATAATCATAGATATTACTGGCATGTTCCGCGCCTTCCGGGAACAAATCGATACCGTCTTCCGTGGCGATCCCGCCGCGAAAAGCGCTATCGAGATATTCTTCTGCTACCCCGGATTCCACGCCATCCTGCTGCATCGATTGGGCCACAAGCTGCACCATGCGGGTTTTACGCTCACCGCGCGCATTCTCTCGCAGTTCATCCGCGCCGCTACCGGTATCGAAATCCATCCGGGCGCTCAAATCGGCCGGCGCTGTTTTATCGACCATGGAATGGGCGTGGTTATCGGAGAAACCACCGAAATCGGCGACGACGTGCTGATGTACCAGGGCGTCACGCTGGGCGGCACCGGCAAGGAAAAAGGCAAGCGCCATCCGAGCATCGGCAACAACGTGGTCATCGGCACCGGCGCGAAAATCTTGGGCAACATCAGCATCGGAAATAATACCAAGGTCGGTGCCGGATCTGTTGTGATTCGTTCGGTCCCGGACAACTC
>DATHNM010000188.1:0-2737 GCA_035486095.1 Bryobacteraceae bacterium | reverse complement strand
CGGAAGGTGCGGGATCAGATGCACAGCCGGATCATGGTTTTCCTGGGCGAGGGTTTTTAGGGCGGTGGCCGGCACTGGCGCTGACGCATCGAATCGTGCGAGGATTTCATGTGGAGAGGGAAAACATGATAAGACAGACTGTTGCTGTTGCGATTGCGGGTCTATTCGGCGCCGCGCTCTATGCCGCGGACAAGCCGGTGACTGTGCAGCTCAAGGACGCGAAAGATCAAGGCGTGGGGACCGCCGTTTTGAGCGACCACAAGGGCGGCGGGGTTAACATCAAAGTCGACTTGAAGAATCTTCCGCCTGGCGAACACGCCATTCATATTCATCAGACGGCCAAGTGCGAGGGGCCCGCGTTTACATCGGCCGGCGGCCACTTCAACCCCGACATGAAGAAGCACGGCCTGATGAACCCGGATGGTCCGCATGCGGGCGATATGCCGAACTTTATGGTGACCGCCAAAGGCACCGCGAAGACCACCGTGGTGGACCCGAATGTCGACCTCGGGACAGATGGACATTCGGTGTTCTCGAATGGCGGGACAGCTCTAATGATCCACGCGATGCCGGACGACCTGAAGACCGATCCGACCGGGAACGCCGGTGCTCGCATCGCATGCGGCACCATTACCAAGTAAGCAGCGCGGCAGAAGGCAGCCCTAAGGATTCACGCAGGTGAAGTTAGCCGCTTCGTCGATACTTCCGGCGCCCTTCCATTTTGCGATCTGCGGATAGGGGCATAGGGGCCGGGTACGATCCGTTACGCCGTTGACGATGTGCGCCGCGACGATTTTCTCCGGCGCCTTGCCTTGCTCGACCCATTGGTCAAGGGCGTCCACTGCGTCGAAGGTATTCGGACCGGCGCCTCCGCCGCAATGTCCCATGCCAGGGACCATGAAGAGGCGGAAGAAGTCGGTGGTCTGGCCGGGTCCGCCCATGGCGCGTTGCACCGCTTCGTAGTATCGGACGCCGTCTTCGGGCGGCACGTCGGAATCGGCCCAGCCGTGATACATCACTAACTTTCCGTTCCTGGCTTTGAAAGGCTTCAAGTCTGGGTCATTCGAATTGACGACGGTCATTTTCGTATCGGCGTAGACGAGGTCGCGGTCAAAGTCGAACGTGCGCCAGTCCCAGTTGGGATCGTTGAACACCCAGAGTCGCCAGAATTCGTTGCGCCTGGCTTCGACGGGATCGATGAAGTAGGGGGCCCAGCTCGCCTCGGTGCCGCGGGCCCATCCTGCGAAAATCCGTTCGCCCGTGCGGGGATTCTTGGCGCCATCGTAAACCTTCTTTACCGATTCCACCTGCGGCGCGGTTAGACAGTTGTCACCATCTTCGCCCTTGCACCCGAGCGTACCAGGATCGAACTTGCAGCGGCGCGGGTCATCAATGATGCCATCCGTCAGGCCGTCGATCGCATCGCACGCGGCCAGGACGGCCTTGGCGATCAGCGGCAGTTTTGTGGCCGGCAGCGGACGGGGAGTGTCCTTGTGTATTGCTTCCCAGGACCACAGAAATCCCGCGATCAGATGCACGCGATTGTTGCCCGGGTCGCCGGCGACGATGCCGTCGTAATCGGCTGGAAAACGCTGCGCCTCCGAGAGCGCTTGATGCCCTCCCGTGGAACATCCATTGAAGTAGGAGTATTGCGGCAGGCGGCTATAGTAGTCGCGAATGATCAGTTTCGCTGTGTCGGTCATCACGTGAACGGCTCGATAACCCCAGTCATTAATCTTTTCGGGATGCCCGACGCCGAACGTCAAATCACCCCCTTCGTGTCCGGTGTCGGAGCCGGCAGTGGCGTAGCCGTGATTCAATGCGGCCGCCATGGTGCTGTAGCTCATCGCACTGGAGAATCCACCGTTTCCGGTGCCTTCAAATTTTCCATTCCAGGCGGCTCGCGGCGGCATCCAGAGTTCGAAGTGAATCTCAGAGTCGGCGACTGGATGCGATATGACGCGCACGCGGCAGAAGGCCGGCAAGTTCAAAGATGCAGGCGTCCCGGAGGGATTGTACGAACCGGCGGGCAGATCATCGGCGGCGGTAATGGTGGTGTTGGTGATGAACAGATTGACGAGGCCGGAACAGGTTGGGGACGCCGCCATCGCCAGGGACGCGACGGGAAAAGCGGCGAGCAGAAAGCGCCAATTCATAGCTCAGTATAACTTGCCAATTCGGCAGTGACTATGATAATAATAGTCACCAAAGGAGTATCTACATGAAGCCTGCTGCAGTTATGCTCATCGCGCTGGGTTGTGTTTCCAGTGCTCTCGCGCAACGACCCGCTCCCACGCCCCCGGCCTCGGTGGGCGCCGCCATCGATCGCGAAATCAGTTTGATTGAAAGACAGATTGTGTCGGCGGTGGAAGCCATGCCGGAAGCCAAGTTCAATTTCTCTCCTGAGAGTCTCGATATTAACGGAGCGAATTTCAAAGGCGTTTACACCTTCGCGGGGCTGGTGAAGCATCTGGCCGCGGCGAACTACTTCCTGTGGGGCGGCGCTGGAGGCGATCAAGTTCCCGCCGCCGTCACGGGTATCAAGGGTCCGGAAGCCATGACATCGCGGGCGGAGATCATTCAGCTTCTCAAAGACTCTTTCGTCTCGGGGCACCACGCGGCGGCCGCTCTCACGGCGGAAAATTCCTTGGATATGGTGTCCGGGCCCGGCGGCAACAAGGTCCCACGAGTGTTTGCGCTAACGTTCGCGGCTGTTCACGCGTTTGATGAATATGGG
>DATHNM010000187.1:0-17530 GCA_035486095.1 Bryobacteraceae bacterium | reverse complement strand
AACAAAAATGAACGGCACCTCCGGGCATTCCTCGATCGCAAGCTTCAACGCCGATAGGCCGTCGAACGACGGAAGGCTGAAATCCGCCAGGATCAGGTCGATACCACCCAGTTTGAGCGCCGCCACAAACCCGCCCCGATCCTCCACGTGGGTTATTTCACAGACAAACTGTTCCAGCTCCAACAGCTCTTGAACAAGCTCCGCGTCTCTTGCGTCATCTTCCAACAGCAGAATATGCAACGGGGAGCCCGGAATCACTTCTTCATGCTCCCCGGCGGAGGCTCATTGATGATGGCCCAAAAAACGCCCAGCTCCCGGATCGCGTTCACGAACTCGTGGAAGTTAACGGGCTTCACCACATAACCGTTGACGCCCAGCTTATAGCTGGCCACCATGTCTTTTTCCTCGCGCGACGATGTGAGCACCACCACCGGAATCATCCTGAACTTCTCGTCGGCCTTCACTTCTTGCAGAACCTCCAAGCCATCCACCTTGGGCAGCTTGAGATCCAGCAAAATGACTGCGGGATTGTCGCCGCTACGCGCACTGAACGCTCCCCGGCAATTGAGATAATCGAGGGCCTCTTCGCCATCGCCGACCACTACAACTTCGTTGGCAAGGTTGTATTCTTCGAGAGCCGTCAGCGTGAGCTCCACGTCCTTGGGGTCGTCTTCCACCATTAAAATACGTCCGAGTTTGTCCATGATCTCCTCTGTCCTAAGGTTTGGGAGCTGAAATATGGTTGGGAGCTGAAATATAAAAAGTCGCGCCCCGATCCACCAGGCCCTCGGCCCAGACCTTGCCGCCATGGCGCTGCACAATGCGCTGCACCGTGGCGAGGCCTATGCCGGTGCCTTCAAAAGTCTGGGATGGATGCAGGCGCTGGAAAACCCCAAACAATTTATTCACATACTTCATGTCGAAGCCCACGCCGTTGTCCCTGACGAATACCACAATTTCATTTTCCTTCGCGTCGTCCGATCCAATTTCGATTTCTGCCTGCGGACGCAGGCGCGTGAATTTCACCGCATTGGAGAGAAGGTTAACAAATACCAGCCTCAACATGGAACGGTCTCCATAGAAATTGGGCAGCCTCCCGATATTCCAGACAATGTTCCGGCCTTCCGTTTCCAGCCGCACCTCGCCGATAGCTTCCCGGACCAGCTGCTCCAGATTGACCAGCGATTTTTGCGTCTCGGTGCGGCCGATTCGCGAAAACGCCAGCAAGTCATCGATCAGGTCACCCATCCGCTTGGCCGATTCCTGGATCATCAGCATATATCGCTGGCTCTTGGCGTCCAGCACCGCGGACGCCTTCTTTTGCAGCAGCTCAGCATAACCGGACATATGACGCAGCGGCGCACGCAGATCGTGCGATATGGAATAGGCAAAGGCCTCCAGCTCTTTATTCTTGGCTTCCAGCTCCGTGGACCGGCTGGCCAGTTCCTGGTTGAGGCCGCGAATTTCGTCCTCCCGCCGTTTGCGCTCGGTGATATTGTTGTTGGTTTCCATGATGGCCGAAGGCTGGCCGCGTTCGCCGCGCCGCAGGGACCATCGGCTGGCCACCACCACTTGTGTCCCATCCGCTCTGGTGTGTTTTAGCTCACCCTCCCAACGGCCCGCCAGCAGCAACTGCTCGCCGATGTTTTCGATGGGAGCGGGGAAAATGGTCCGCAGGAATTCGTGCGAGCGCTTCCCGATGGCTTCCTCCGGCGCCCAACCATACAACTCCTGCGCACCGCGATTCCAGTAGGTGATGACGTCACTCATATCACGCACGAAGATGGAGTCATGCGTGAGATTAAGCAGGCTGGCCTGTTGGGTCCGTTCCGCCACTTCCAATTGCAGCTGGTCCCGGGCGTGAAGAAGCTGCGCCTCTACCCGCCGCCGGATTGAGCTGAACCATACAATGAGCGCGGCGAAGGAAACGAAAATGAGGATGCCCGGCAGATCGGCCACCGTAAAGAAAAGGCTGTACAGCGGTTCGGTGAAGAAGTAGTCGAAGCATGCGCTCGACAGCACAATCGCTAGCGCGGCCGGCCCCGATCCCCAATGCCAGGCAGTGAAGGCAACAGCGAACAGGAAGAGTGGAAATTCGACTTCGCGAAACTTAAAGTACTGCAGCAGAAGCGCGGGCCCCAGGGCAATCACCACCGAGGCAACCGCAAACACGTAGCGCAGGAGGGCTGATCGGGCGTTTATGGAGTAAGAGTCCGGCCTCGCCATGGCTCGCATTCGCGCCCGGCGTTTTCAGCATGCCAAGGCGGGCGTGGAATTATGATAACTTTTTTACTTCGCTTCTCGCACTCCCGCTACGAACGTGCGCCGATTCGTGCGCGGGGCACTGCCGAGCAGCACTGCAGCGTATCGTTCGGGGCTCATTCCGGCAGCCACTCCTTAGCCGCCGCAACGTCGTCCGGTCCAAGCTCATGCCCGCCCGGGTGCCAGTGAATGGTCACACGCGCTCCGGCCGTGGTGAGGATCTCCGAAAGCTCCGAAGTCAGCTCGGGGCGAACGATTTGGTCATGCCTGGCCGCCGCTAGCAAAACGGGCACATCCTTCAGGTCTGGCACGGGCTGCGGCCGGAACGGAACCATGGGGCGAAATAGCGCCGCTCCGTGCAGTAGTTTCGGATGCCTCAGCAGCAGGCTGGCCGCGATGTTCGCGCCATTGGAATAGCCCAGTGCAATGATCCGGTTGCCGGCCACGCCGTACCTCAATGACGAGCTGATGATGAAGCGCGCCAGTTCGTCGGTTTGCAATTTCAGATCGTCTAAATCGAAGACACCCTCGCCCAGACGGCGAAAGAAGCGAGGCATGCCGTGCTCCAAAACACGTCCGCGAGGACTGAGCAGCGCCGCGCCGGGTAAGAGTCGCTGGGCCAGGGGAATGAGATCGTTTTCATCACCGCCCGTACCGTGCAGAAGCAGCAGCGTTGTCTTTGGGCCGGAAGGCGCCGGAGCCACAAAGCGATGAATGAATCCTGAGTCGGCGGCAGTCATGGTGCGGCTCTCTTCAGCGGGTGTATGGGCGGCAGCGACGCTTCAATCTTTGGCCGCTGCGCTTCCAGCCAGGGCGGAAGCTTCAGCGTCTCACCCAGTTTGTCCACCGGCTCATCAGTGGCAAAACCCGGGCAGTCCGTCGCAATTTCGAATAGAATGCCTCCGGGTTCACGATAGTAGATGGAGTGGAAATACACGCGGTCCATCACGGGCGAGACGTTGTAATTCAGGCCGGTGATCTTGGCTAGCCACTGGCGCTGCTGAGCGTCGTTGGGAGTGCGGAAGGCAATGTGATGAATAGTGCCCACGGCCACCCGCCCTTCTACAGCAGCGGGCGCGCAGATCACGTCAATGGTCCGCCCGGCTTCACCCGCGTGCGCCTGGCAAGGTTCAAAGCGAAAACGATTCTGCTCCTGACCCAACAAACGGAAGCCCATGGTCTCGGTGAGCAGGACCGCTGTTCGTTCGTAGCCGGTTTCCGAAAGCGTGGCGCCGTGAAAGCCATGGATGGCGAAGGCCGCTGGAATCCCGCCGCCACCCCAGATGTGTAGAGCATTTGCCAGTGGCGTTTCGATCAGCTCCAGCCGCATGCCGTCGCTATCGGCGAAGGATAGCACCGGCTGGCCGAAGCGCTCCGGCGGCTTTTCGAAAGCGATCCCGTGCGCGGCCAGCCGGTCGGTCCAGAATTCCAGCGAGCCCTTCGGCACGGCGAACGATGCGGCGGTAACCTGGCCATTTCCCTGGCGGCCGCGCCGGGCGCCGGGCCAGGCGAAGAACGTGAGAATGGTGCCGGGACGTCCATGTCCGTCGCCATAGTAGAGATGATAAGCTTCCGGATCGTCGAAGTTGACGGTGATCTTCACCAGGCGCAAGCCCAACACGCCGGTGTAGAAATCGATATTTTGCTGCGCGTCGCCCGCGATTGCCGTGATGTGATGAACGCCCAGAATTAGATTCATTGCCAGCCGCCGCCCAGGGCCTTGTAGAGTTGTACCACCGTTAGCAGTTCACTAAGCCGGATCTGCGACAACGACAGCTCCGCCGAAAACAGATCGCGATCGGCATCCAGCGCGTCGAGCTGCGTGTCGACGCCGCCGCGATAGCGTATGTAGGCCAGACGCAGCCGGTCCTGCAGCGCAAACACCAGCTCCTCCTGCTTCTCGCGGCTCTCGCGAACACGCTGATGCGCGATCAGGCTGTTGGAAACTTCCATGAAAGCGGTCTGAATGGTCTTTTCATATTGCACCAGCGAGTGCTCGCGATCGGCTTCCGCCAGCCTGACATTGGATTTCAAGCGCCCCGCGGTGAAGATCGGCTGCGCCAGTTGCGGCGCCAGATTCCAGGCCGTGTGCGGACCGCTTAACAGGCTGGCCAGTTGGGTGCTTTGGCCGCCCAGAAATCCGCTCAGGCTCAGCTCCGGAAAATAAGCGGCGCGCGCGACGCCGATTTCCGCGTTCGCGGCGATCAGATCTTGCTCGGTCGCCCGAATATCGGGACGGCGCTCGAGCAAGGCCGATGGAAGTCCCGCCGGAACTTCGGGAGGAAGATCCTGGGCGGTGAGGCTGCGTCCGCGAACAATGGTTCCCGGGGACTCGCCCAGCAGGAGATGAATTTGATTTTCGGTCTGTTCAATCTGCTGCTCGATGACGGGAATCATCTGGGCCGCGGTGTCCACCAGTTGCTCGGCCTGGCGCCGGTCCAGCAGGGTTGCGACCCCGCCCACCTGGCGCGACATCACCAGGTCTAGCGATTGCTGCCGCGTTTTGAGCGTGTTGCTGGAAATCTCGAGTTCATAATCCAGCTCCCGCAGCGACAGATAGGCGGTGGCAACATCGCTAACCAATGTGGTGATCACGGTCTTGCGATTTTCTTCCGCGCTCAACAGATTCGCGCGAGCAGCTTCGGTGGCGCGGCGCAGCTTGCCCCAAAGATCCACCTCGAACGAAAGCAGATTCAATGAGGCGCTTCCAAAATTGCGATTCTGCGACGGCAGAATCGACGGGGGCAATTCCGTGGTCGCGTCGCGCGAGAGACGGTTGATTTCCACTCCCGCGGCAGCGCCGAATTGCGGAAATTGGTTGGATCGCGTAATGCCCAAATCGGCGCGCGCCGCTTCCACCCGGGCGGCGGCGTCGCGCAGATCGTAGTTTTGCACCAATGCAGTGCGGATCAGCGCTTGCAGCTGTTCGTCCTTGAAAATTTCAAACCATTTCAAGTCCGCGATGGAAGCCGCTTGCGGAGCGGGCAGCGGCTCCGGCGCGCGAAACTGCGCCGGTGTCGCCAGCTTGGGACGCTGATAATTCGGACCTACGGTACAGCCGCAGAGCAAGCAAAGTGTGATCGCGATCGCGTAGCCGGCTGGTTTCCGTGGCATGGAATCAATCACCCTGCGCCGGCGATGGCGGCGGCACGATTGCCAGATCGGCCGGCACAGCGGCGCCGGAAAGTTTTTCGACAATGTAAAAGGCGGAGGGAATAATGAAGATGCCGACGAAGCTAGCGGCCAGCATCCCGCCGATAACCGTGGTGCCCATAATCTGGCGCGAAACCGAACCTGCGCCGCTGGCAATCCAGAGCGGCACGCAGCCCAGGATGAAGGCGAACGACGTCATCAGAATGGGCCGCAGCCGCAGCCGCGCTCCTTCCAGTGCCGCTTCCATCAGCGGCTTCCCTTTTTCCAGTTCATCCTTGGCGAACTCGACGATCAGGATCGCATTTTTCGCCGCCAGCCCAATCAGCATCACCAGGCCGATTTGCGAATAGACGTCACTTTCAATCTGAACCATGTACGGCGGAAGAAACTGGCCCAGCAGCACGCGGCGCAGCCACAGCACGCCCAGGGCTCCAAATACCGCCACCGGGGTACTGAGCAGAACGCTGAAGGGCAGGCTCCAGCTTTCATAGAGGGCGGCCAGGATGAGGAATACGAATAACAGCGAGAAGGCGAAGATCGCAGACGGAGGCAGGCCTTGCTGGGCCTGTTTTTCGAGGAACGAAATGCCCGAATAGTCGTACCCCATTTCGGCCGGCATGGTTTGCGCGAATACTTCTTCCAGCGCCTTCATCGCCTGGCCGGAGCTATAACCAGCCGCGGCGCCGCCATTTAGCTGCGCGGAGCGGTATTCGTTAAAGCGCATGGTGAACTCGGGGCCGCTGCGGGCTTCAAAGTGCGTTAACGCGGATAGTGGCACCATCTCGCCGGCGGTATTGCGGACATAGAACTGGCCCACATTTTCCGATTTCGTCCGGTACGCGTCCTCGGCTTCCACATAGACCTGCCACTGACGCCCGAATCGATTGAAATAGTTGACGAACAGGCCGCCCATGAACGCCTGGATGGTCCGGTACACATCGTTCAACGGCACACCCTGCTTGATCACTTTGTCGCGATCCACCTCCACGAACTGCTGCGGGACGCTGGGTAGAAAGGTGGTGGTGAGTCCGGCGATTTCCGGACGTTTGCGCGCCGCCGTTACGAACTTATTGAGATTGTCCGAAAGAAATTGAATGTCGCCACCGGAGCGGTCTTCAAGTATGAACGTAAACCCACCGGACGTGCCGACACCCGGAATGGCAGGTGGAGAGAAGGTGAAGGCTATACTCTCGGGAAGCTTGCTGAGCTCTTGATTGACGTGCGCCTTGATGGCCTGCATCTGTTCGGAGCGCTTGGTGCGGGTGTCCCATGGCTTCAGGCTCACAAACGCGAACGCGTTGTAACTGGTGCGGACGTAACTGAGCAGACTGAAGCCAAGAATGCTGGTGGTGGCCTCCACTCCGGGCGTTTTTCCCAGGATATCCTCCACCTTCCGCATCACCTCGTTGGTCCGCTGCAGAGAGGCCGCGTTGGGAAGCTGAACGTTCAGGTACAAATATCCCTGATCCTCATCCGGCACAAAGCTGCTGGGCAATTTATCGCTGATGAAATAGCTGGCTACACCGCAACCAGCCAGAATCAGCAGAGCCACCGCGCTTTTTCGGATCAGCACGCCTGAGAGCCGGACATAGTTGTCCGTGGCGCGTCCGAACATCTTGTTGAACCAGGCGAAGAATATTCCCAGCGGCCCCCGGCTCTCTTTCTTGGGTTTCAGGATAAGGGCGGCAAGGGCTGGGCTGAGCGTGAGTGCGTTGAAGGCCGAGAGAATTACCGAGATGGCAATGGTAACGGCGAATTGCTGGTACAGCCGTCCTGTGATGCCAGGGATGAACGCGGTGGGAACGAAAACCGCCGAGAGCACCAGTGCGATGCCAATCACCGGGGCGGAGATTTCTTCCATGGCCTTGATGGCCGCCAGCTTGGGCGGAACTCCCTGTTCGATGAACCGCTCCACCGCTTCCACCACCACGATGGCGTCGTCCACCACCAGGCCAATGGCCAGAACCAGGCCGAAGAGAGAGAGGGTGTTGATGGTGAAGCCGAACAGCGGGAAGAAAATGAAAGTGCCCACCAGCGACACCGGAACCGCGAGCAGCGGAATCAGCGTCGCGCGCCAGCCTTGCAGGAACAAATAAACAACCACGATCACCAGAACAATTGCGATCAGAAGTGTCTCGACGATTTCCTTGATACCCTCCGTGACGGCGCGCGTGGTGTCGATGGGAATCGCGTAGTCCATGTCTTGCGGAAACCGGCTCTTTGCGGCACTCACTAATTTTCTGACCGCTGCGGCGGTCTGCACGGCGTTCGATCCCGGCAATTGGTAGAGCGCGATCACCGCGCTGGGCTTTCCATTCAAACGCCCACCCACGCTGTAGTCCTGCGACCCTAACTCCACTCTCGCTACGTCCTTCACCCGCACGATTCCGGTATCCGGAGTTTCCCGAATCACGATGCGCTCGAATTCCTCGGGGGAAGTCAGGCGCCCTTGCGCGCGCACCGAGTAAGTGAACTCCTGGCCCTTGGGAGATGGCTCGCTGCCCACTTGTCCCGCGGGATTCACGGTGTTTTGAGTCTGGATGGCCGAGACGATCTCTGGCACCGTGATCTGCAGTTTCGCCAGTTGATCCGGCTTCACCCACAGGCGCATGGCGTATTGTCCGGCGCCGAAAATCTGTACGTTTCCAATGCCATTCACGCGCGTTAACTGGTCGTTGAGATTGATGTAGGCGTAGTTGGCCAGGAAGCGGGCGTCGTAACTTCCTTTTGGCGAGTACAGGGCCACCAGCATGAGTGGCGCGGTGACGGACTTCTGAACTATGACACCGTAATTAGTCACATCGGTGGGCAGCTGCGACGCGGCCTGCGTTTCGCGGCTCTGCGAAAGGATCAGATCGGTGTTGGGGTCTGTCTTCACATCGAAATTGACCGTCATCCGCATCTGCCCGTTCGCCGTGGCGTTGAGCGAATACATGTAGTTCATGTTGTCCACGCCGCTCATCTGCTGTTCGATGGGAGTGGCCACCGCTTGCTCAATGGTCTGGGCGTCCGCGCCCACGTAAGTGGCAAAAACCTGGATCTCGGGCGGCGCGATGGCCGGAAATTGCGCCACGGGCAGGCTCACCACGGCGACGCTTCCGATGATCACGGTGAGGATGGCGATGACCATCGCAACAATCGGCCGGTTGATGAAGAATTTTGACATGCGCTATTTCGAAATGAACGGCTGGGGATTAACCAGCATTCCCGGACGCACCTTTTGCACACCCTCGGCCACCACACGTTCGCCCGGCTTCAAACCATCGCTGATCAGCCACTCTGAGCCAATGCGCTCGCCCACTTTGACGAATCGAATATCTACTTTGTTGTTACTGTCCACAATGCCAATCTGGTAACTGCCCTGCAGCTCGTTGACGGCCCGCTGAGGAACCAGCAGCGCGCCGGATTGCACCCGCATCGCCGTGCGAACGCGGCCGTATTCGCCGGGACGCAAACTGTTTCCTGGATTCGGGAACAATCCCGCCAGACGGATGGCGCCGGTCCTGACGTCCACTTGCCGGTCGGCAAAATAGAACTTGCCGGTGCGCGGATAAGTAATGCCATCGGCCAGGATCAACTGCAAGTCGCGGCGGCCCAGGTCAGCCTGCCGGCTCTCGGCGGTTGGAAAGCGGCGGGCGAAATCAAGATACTCCTGCTCAGCCACTGTGAAGTAAACCTTGATCGGGTCGAGCGTCGACACGGTGGTGATGGTCGGGCTGGCTGGGCTCACCAAAGAACCCACCTGCTGCTGCGCGATACCCGGGATACCGTCGATGGGCGATGTAAGGCGGGTAAATCCAAGATTGATTTGGGCGGATTCCGCGGTGGCTTTGGCCGATTGCACCGCGGCGTTGGCGGCGATAATCTGGGCCCGCGCCGTGGCCACTTGCGCCTGAGCGGATTGCACCTGCGCCTTCGAAGCCAGATTGTTCTGGGTGGCGTTGTCCAGATCTTGTTGAGTGATCGCCTGTTGCTGCGCCAGCGGTGTGTATCGATCCACATCCAACTGCGTGCGGCGCTGATTCGCTTCCGCCACCGCAACCTGCGCCTCGGCCTGCGCTAATTGAGCTCGCGCTTGCGCCAACTGTCCCTCCGCCTGGGCCAGCTGTCCTTGTGCCAGTTCCAAAGACGCTTGAAAAGGGCGCGGATCAATTTGAAAAAGTAGCTGCCCTTTTTTTACGAACGAACCCTCTTTGTAGCCCTGCTCCAGAAGGTAACCCGTCACCTGAGCCTTGATGTCCGCGTTGTCAAAACCATCCAACGTGCCAATCCATTCGCTATAGATGGGGACGTCGCGCTGCTGAACCGTGACAACCTGGACGTCCGGCGGCGCCCCGGATGTTGCGCCGGCGGTCTGCCTGGAGCAACCCGTGGCGGCGAGCAATGCCGCCATCAGAAGAACTGCTGAAAAACCTTCCCTGCCGGTGCGGACCGTGATCAACATGAATTTTGCCGGGCTTCCTCTTGAACAATACCCAGTTTATGCATCCGATGGAGCAGCGTGGTGCGCGGCAATCCCAGGCGAACCGCCGCCCCGCGATGGCCGCCAATCACCCAGTCGACTTGCCGGAGCACTTCCATAATATGAGCACGCTCCGCGTCCGCCAGCGTGCGGCCGGCGGCCGGGGCCAGCGAATTAGCCGCAGGCTTGAGCTCGGGCTTCAAATCGCCCAGCGGCGCGCACAACACCTGGCCCGGCGACAGGATCACCGCGCGTTCCACGAAATTCTGCAGCTCGCGAATGTTCCCCGGCCAGCTGTGGTGTTTCAGGACCTCCATCACTTCATCCGCGACGATGTGAACGTCCTTGTTCATCCGTTCGGCAAACTTGCCCAGGAAGTGGCGCACCAGAATCGGGATATCATCCAGACGTTCGCGCAAAGGGGGCAGGGCGATGGGGAACACCTGCAGCCGGTAAAACAAATCCGCCCGGAAGCGCCGCTCCTGAACCATGGTTGCCAAATCCCGATTGGTTGCGGCCACAATCCGAACATCCACCCGGATGGTGCGCGTACTGCCCAGCTTTTCGAATTCCTGCTCCTGCAGCACGCGCAGCAATTTGGGCTGCAGTTCGAGCGGCATGTCGCCGATCTCATCCAGAAACAGCGTTCCCTGGTGGGCCAGTTGAAAGCGCCCCGTGGCCGAATTCAGCGCCCCGGTGTAGGCGCCGCGCTCATGGCCGAACAGCTCGCTCTCCAGCAGGCCGCTCGGAATCGCCGCGCAGTTGAGTGTCACGAACGGCTCGTGCTTGCGCGCGCTCTGATCGTGCACCGCCCTGGCAATGAGCTCCTTGCCGGTTCCGGTCTCGCCCTGGATCAGTACGGCCGAGTCCGTGGGGGCCACCATGCGGACCGCGTTCAACGCCTGGCGCATGCCGTGGCTGGAACCGATCAGCTGGTGCTCGGTGAGCGGCGCCTGCCGCCGCGGGGTGAACATTGTGGTTGCCAACGTAGCCATGATTTCGACGAACCTCCTAATTTGGTTTCGTTACAGTTCACTTTGCGGCAACATGGCCGGAGAATCATCCCGATATCGAAGGTTTTTGTGCTACCACTGTCGGCGGCGGCGCGGCTACCTCGATGGTGGTATCAAAAAACAACATAAACCATTAAGACTCGGGCCGACGGGGGCCCTGGGGAATGATAATTTCGCGACGCCCGAACAGGATGGCGTCCAGCGAGAATGCGCCCGGCCCCAGGAAGGCGATGGCAGCAGTCATGATGCCGGCGAAAATCGCCGAGAGCCTGGCATCAAAGAGGTTGGGTGTAGGCGCTGGAAGAACAGAAAATCCGATACCCAAGGCGCCTAGGCCGACAATCACGGCCGCCAGCGGGGTTACCAGACCCACCAGCAGGCACCCGCCGGCCAACAGCCCCAGCAGGCCGCCCAGCCACAGGCCGGGAACCGAGAGGGCGCTTTGCGCCAGATAAAACCCGCTCTCAATGAGCGCTACCAGACCGATGGCCACCCGCAGCAGCAGCAGGCCTACTCCAGGCCACCCACCTGGGAACGCGGAAAATAGACGTTGCAGGCGGCGTTCCCTCCACTTTCTTTGTGCTCCTCGAAGCGCACCTGAATGTAGGGTAAGTGATACAAGCGCAAATGGAATCCCGATAGCTCGGAATCTTTAAATACCACTATTGAGTTATTAGCGTATGCTCCGCAACGCGGTCTTTCCGAAGCCCTGCATCCACATAAAGTTCGTGCATGCAAATGCCGAGATTCTAAGCGTAAGCCGTAAAGACACCAGGAGGGTTGCGTTTTGAACGTGCAGGGAAGCTCTGTCAGCTCCGGCGCGGCGCCGCTGGATGCGCCGGAATCCCTGAAGCTGCTCGACCGCCAGAGCCTGGAACAAAAGCTTCGCGATAGCGAGCGCCATTTTCAAAGCTGGTTTCAGGACGCACCGGTGGCCTGCCACGAAGTGGATCGGGACGGGGTGATTCTCTGCGTCAATCAAGCGGAATGCGAGCTTTTCGGATTTCGGGCTGAAGAGATGGTCGGCCGCCCTATTTGGGAGTTCATGGCCTCCGAGGATCGGGAGAAAACCCGGACCGGCCTGCTGCAGCGCATCGCCGACGAGCAGCCGCTGGTTCCGCTGGAACGGGAATATAAACGCCGCGACGGCACTTCGTTGATCATGGAGATCCACCAAAAGCGGATCCGCGACGCCGCAGGGCGGCCCACTGGCCTGCGCACCTTCCTGCTGGACATCACCCAGCGTAAGCGCGCCGAAATGACGCTGGTGGAGCAAGCCGGCAAGCTGGCGCGGTCCAACGCCGAACTCGAGCAGTTCGCCTACGTGGCATCGCACGATCTGCAGGAGCCGCTGCGCAAGATCCAAGCTTTTGGCGATCGGCTGAAGACTAAGTATGAAGCGGGGCTGGGTCCGGAGGGGATCGATTATCTGACCCGCATGCAGAACGCGGCGGCGCGGATGCAAGTCCTGATTCAGGATCTGCTCAGCCTGTCGCGCGTGACCAGCAATCCCAAGCCCTTCACGCCGGTGAACCTGGACGACGTAATCCGCACCGTGGTTTCCGATCTGGAAATGCGCATTCAGGACGCAAACGGGCGCGTCGAAATCGGCAGCCTGCCGGTGATCTTAGGAGACCGCGGGCAGATGGCCCAGCTATTCCAGAACCTGATCGGGAACGGACTGAAATTCCGCAAGCCCGGCGAGAACCCACTGGTCAAGGTGCAGAGCCGGCTGCAGATGCTGCCCAGCGGCGCGGCCGGCTGGCAGATCTCGGTGGAAGACAACGGCATTGGCTTCGACGAAAAATATCGGGACCGCATCTTTCAAATCTTCCAGCGTCTGCACGGGCGCAATGAATATGAAGGAACCGGGATTGGTCTCGCCATCTGCCGCAAGATCGTAGACCGCCACAATGGCTCCATCACGGCCAACAGCGCCGCCGGCCAGGGCGCGCAATTCATTATCACGATGCCGCAATTCACGCCAGGAGAAAACCAACATGAATAGATTCGGGAAACCCATCACCATTCTGTACGCCGACGACGACGCCGAAGACCGCATGCTGGTGAGAGAGGCCTGGGACGAGAATCGGCTGGCCAACGAGCTGCACTTCGTCGAGGATGGGGAGGAGCTGCTGGACTATTTACGCCGCAAGGGCAAGTACACTCACCTGGCCGACGCGCCGCTGCCGGGCATGATTCTGTTGGATCTCAACATGCCGAAGAAAGACGGCCGCGAAGCACTGCAGGAGATCAAGGCCGATCCGCGCCTGCGCTCCATTCCCGTGGTAGTGCTCACCACATCGAAAGCCGAGGAAGATATCCTGCGCGCCTACGATCTGGGAGTCAATTCTTTCATTCTCAAGCCAGTGACTTTTGAATCGCTGGTGGATATTACCAGGACTTTGAGCAAGTATTGGTTCGAAGTCGTCGAGCTGCCGCCGAGCAGCGCCCAGGATGAGGCTGCCTAAAGACTCGCCAGTCCCCGATCCGGACACACGCGCGCTACGAGTTCTCATCGCCGACGATGATGAGGACGATTATGTCCTGACGCGCGATCTGCTGCTGCGCATCGGACGGCCGCGTTTCCAACTGGATTGGACACCGTCCTACGAAGGCGCGCTAGAGGCCATCGAACTGAACCAGCACGACGTTTATCTGTTCGATTATCATCTGGGGCATTCCGACGGCCTGGAACTGCTGCGCGAAGCGCTGGCGCGCGGCTGCAGGGCGCCCATCATTTTGCTGACCGGCAACGACAACTGGGAGACCGACGTGGAAGCCATGAAGGCGGGCGCGGCGGACTATCTGGTGAAGGGGCATTTGGATGCCCGGCTGCTGGAGCGATCCATTCGTTATGCGCTGGAGCGTACCCGGGCGCAAGCGGAACTGCTGGAATACGCGCACGACATCGAATGCAAAAATCGTGATCTGGCGCAAGCCGTGAAGGTGTCGCAGGAAGCCACGAAACTGAAGAGCCAGTTTCTGGCGAACGTGAGCCATGAAATCCGAACGCCCATGAACGGCGTGCTGGGGATGACGGAACTGTTGCTGGATACCGATCTCAACGAAGAACAGCGCGATTACGCCGAGACTGCGTTCCGTTCGGGCGAAGCGCTGCTCGAAATCATCGACAGCATTTTGGATCTGTCCAAGATGGAGGCCGGCAAGCTGCAACTGGAAGTGGTGGATTTCAGCCCGGCCGAAGTGCTGCAGGAAGTTCTGAAGCTGGTCTCCGGGCGCGCCCGCGGCAAGGGGCTTATGGTGAGCGCGGCGGTGGCCGATGTGGCTCGAGGAGTTTTGCGGGGCGATCCGGCGCGTCTGCGCCAGGTGCTGCTCAACCTGGTGGCCAATGCCATCAAGTTCACAGAGCGCGGCGAAGTGACCGTGCGCGTGAATGTGGCGGAGGCAGCGGAACAGGGCGTGCGCCTTTTGTTTGAAGTGCAGGACACCGGTATCGGCCTGGAGCCGGACGCTGTGTCGCGCCTGTTTCAGCCTTTCGTGCAGGCCGATGGATCCATCACGCGCAAATACGGCGGCACCGGGCTAGGGTTGGCCATCTGCAAGCAACTCATCGAAATGATGGGCGGCCGGGTTGGTGTGGACAGCGAACCGGGCAAAGGTTCGCGATTCTGGTTCACCGCCCGGTTTCAGCCTGCGCATAGCTCCGTTCATGCCGATCAGGGCGCCGGACAACTTGTGATGGAATAAGCATCCTGTACTGCACCACGGGGACTAGGGATCGTTTCGGCGGTTCATACTTCACCGTTCTTATCCGATTAGACCAGCAGGCATTGAAATGCAACCGACGGAGCAAACGGCGCTGCAGGACTGCGTCCTGGCCCTTTTACGAGGAATTCAGAAGCATTCGGTGATTGCCGATGACTCGGGCGTCCAATTCCGGGAGGAGCTGGCGGCGTTGGAAAGCCGGCTCAGCAGCCAGGATAATGTTCAGCAGTTAGTGAACTCGGCGGTTGAAATTCTGAACAAATATGGATCCCAGACCAGGCAGGCGCTGGTTCAACAGCAGTCTGGACTTGTCGCGGCGGCGGAACGCTGGACCGCGGTGGAAGAACAAATCAAGGCTATTTCCACGGAAGACAACCTGGAAGCGGTAAAGGCGGGCCTTACCGCGCAGATCGCTTCCGCGCGCACCGATGCGCTGCAGGTGGCAAGGTCCATGTGGCACGGCGAAAGCTCACCGGGAGCGCCCCGGGTCCACATTCCGGATCAGTTGACCGGTTTGCCTGCGCGCGACTTCGCCGAAGCCGAACTGCGGCGCGCGCACGCCCACTCAGCGGAGAGTTTCTTGGCACTCTTCATAGTGAAACGCCTGGCGCTGATCAACGCAAAATTCGGCTATTCACGAGGCGACCAGGTGCTTTTAAAGGTGGTGGTGCATCTTTCCCAGCAACTGCCCGAGTACAATAGCCTGTTTCGCTGGGCCCCCTGCGCGTTCCTCGCACTGGCGCCACCGAACACAACCTTTAAGGAAATCCGGGGGAAGGTGCAGTTGATCGAACTTACCAGGCTGGCGCCGACGCTGGAATGGGAAGGCCGCAGTGCGATGGTGCCGGTGGCGATTGATTGCCGTGTCGTGTCTGTTAAAGATTTTGCAGCGCTGGCGGATCTGTTTCTGCGCCTGGATACGTTGGCCGCCGACGCGTAGGAATGCCGCTGGCTGGTTTTAATGCACCGGCGGCGCCCCGGCTCCCGGCTTGATGGGCTTCATAAAGAACATCAACGGTATCAGCGCCACGCACAGCCAGGCCAGCAGCCGGAAAACATCTACATAAGCCACCATCGACGATTGCCGCAACAGGTTGCCATAAAGAACCGCCTGCGCCTGTTTAGCGGCTTGCGTGGGATCCGATCCGGAAGCCACCAGCGCGTTCTGTAAACCGTGTAGCCGGACGGCATAAAGCGGATTGTTTGGTGCTATGTTTGGGGCCAGGCTGCTCTGCGAGACTTGCGCCAGGCGGCTCTGCGCGGCAGCCACCAGGGAAATTCCGACGCTGCCTCCCAGGTTTCGGGTCAAATTGATCAGCCCGGTGGCGTTGTTGGTCTTCTCGCGCGGCACATAAGCGAACGCCATGACGTTAATTGGAACGAACAAAAACGGCATCCCGGCACGCGAAACGGTCCAGGTGGTGACGAAGGTCCAGAAGCCGGCTTGCAGACTGAGTTGAGAAAGCCGGAACATTCCCGTACCCAAGATGATGAAACCGCAAACGACCAGCCAGCGGGGCTGGTACTTGCTCAGCAAACGCCCCACCAGAGGCATAACGAAGAGCGTGACCAATCCTCCAGGTGAAAGAACCAAGCCCGCCCATTGGGCGGTGTAGCCCATCTGCGTCTGCAGCAAAATAGGAAGCAAAACCGTGGTGCCATACATTACCACGCCCATGGCGAACATCATGAAGGTGGCCATGCTGTAATTGCGCTGCGCGAACAGGCGGAGATCGATTAAGGGCTCGGGCTGGCGCAGCTCCCAAAGGATCATGCCGGTGAGGCCAAGAATCCCAATGACGCCGCAGGTGACGATGAAGGGCGATTCAAACCAGTCGTCCGTTTGTCCTTTGTCCAGCATTACCTGAATAAAACCCAGGCCCACGCTCAACAGGCCCAGGCCGATGAAATCGATCTTCAACCCCTGCTTGAATGTTTTGCGAACCAGATACGGCGGGTCGTGCACCAGCGCCAGGGTCATCAAAATGGCCACCACGCCAACCGGCACATTGATGAAGAAGATCCAGCGCCACGAGAAGCTGTCGGTGATCCAGCCGCCCAGCGTGGGACCGATGATGGGCGCCACCACCACTCCCATGCCATACACGGCCATCGCCATTCCCTGCTTCTTGCGCGAGAAGCTTTCCACCAGAATGGCCTGCGAAATGGGCTGCAGCCCTCCGCCCCCGGCGCCTTGCAGGACGCGAAAGAAAATGAGCAGGAAAAGATTGGGAGCCAGGCCGCACAGGAATGAGCTAATGGTGAAAATGACCACGCAGCCGATGAACAGCCGCTTGCGTCCGAACATCATCGAAAGCCAGCCGGTGAGCGGCAGCACGATGGCGTTGGAGATCAGGTAAGAAGTAAGCACCCAGGTGCTCTCGTCCACTGTGGCCGAGAGGCTGCCCGCGATGTGCGGCAGCGAGACATTGGCGATGCTGGTATCCAGCACCTCCATAAACGTGGCCAGCATCACGGTGGCGGCGATGAGCCACGGGCTGACGCTGGGAGTCCAGGGAACGGGAAGACTTGCGACGGGTGTTTCAACTGCGGCCACGCGAAGCGGTTACGTCCTTTCCTTCTTAGCCCGGTAAATCATTTCAATGCGAATCACGGAAGCTATCGAATCATTGTAGCCGTGCTTGCCTGCCGGGCCGCAACGCGCTAAATCTCCAGCTTGCCGGTGCTATCGCCGTGATGATCGGCCTGGACGCCCAGCTTATCCAGCATGCTGAGCAGAAGATTCGACATGGGCGTGTGCGGAGCATACTGCATGTGCCGCCCGCCTTTCAATTGTCCGGACGCGGCGCCGGCCAGCACAACGGGCAGCGGATCGTGATCGTGCTGATTACCGTTGCTCATGCTGCTGCCATACAGAACCATGGAGTGATCTAGCAGATTGCCGTCGCCA
>DATHNM010000186.1:0-16658 GCA_035486095.1 Bryobacteraceae bacterium | reverse complement strand
CACGGTCAGGAAATTTCCTCCGGTGCTGGGCACGAAAGAAGTAGTAAATGGCACGCTGGTTCCGGTGGTGCTGCTGGTGACTTGAATACTTTGCGAACCAGGAACAGACATGGAGCCCGCGAGCACATTAAACGAAGCGCTGGTGGATGAGAGGGTGATGGCGGAAGTGGCCGCGGTAACGCTGAGCGTCACTGGAATATAAAGCGGACTGGACCCCGCGCCAGGAACAATAACAGTTACTACACCCGAATAAGTTCCCTGCGCAAGCTGCGATCCGTTCGCGGTGACAGTTACTGTGTCTCCCGAAGCGGTGGCGGTTAGCCAATCGGTACCGCTCAGCATCGTAGGTATAACGCCGATGGTGGCGCCGCTGGGCACGCCCGCAATCTGCACGGCTTGGCTGGCGGGCGCCGCGCCCCCGGCGGCTTGCGTAAACGTCAGGGTAGTGGGAGTTGCCACAGCGGCGGAAGAAACAACGGTGAGCGTAACCGGTATGGTTTGCGCCGGAACGTTCTGCACGCTGCTGGACACGGTAATGGATCCGGTATAGGTGCCGATGCCCAGATTCGCTGGGTTGATGGTTACCTGCAAATTGTTGGGCGTGTTCCCGGCATTGGGCGTCACAGCCAGCCAGGTTAGGCCCGCCGGATTGGTGGAGGCGGTGGCGGAGAACGCGAGCGAGCTACCGTTGGTGCTGGTCACCGATATGGTTTGAACCCCGGGGACCACGCCGCCCGCGATGGCGGTTACATTGATCGCCGATTGGCTCACGCTGAGAACGGCGTTCGTGCTCACATTGAACGTCACGGGTATCACGAGTGGAGCGGCGGTTGAGCCGGGCACCGTCAGCGTGATGTTGCCGCTACAAACCTGCGGATTGATGCCTTGGGGGTTCACCGACACCACCACCTGATTCTGATTGCCGAAGGTGCTGCCGGTGGCCGGCGTGGCTTTCAAGAAACCGGTGCAACTGGTGGTGTTGACGGCCACCTGATAATTCAGCGGCGCGCCGCTACTGGTTACGGTAAATGTCTGATTGGAGGGCGCAGTCTGTCCAACCTGATAATTGAAATTGAGCGCCTGTACACTACCAATCAGAATCGGGTTACTGCTGACCGTGAGTGTGACATCGAAAGTTTGGGGCGTATTACCGGCTCCCGATCCGCTCAGCGTTACTGTTTCCGTGTAGGTGCCCGGGCCCAGCGTCTGCAGAACCGTAGGATTAATACTCAGCGTCAGGGCTTGAGGAGTGGTGCCGGTGGCGGGGGTTATCTCCAGGAAGTTGGGGCCGGCGTTATCCGGCGACGCGGCGGCCGTGATATTCAGACCGGACGTGGAACTGGTGATCTGCACATTTTGAGCTGCGGGAGGCGTACCTCCGATCTGATAAGTGAATGTCGGGCCGGTAGTGGGCGCCTGGATAAGAGGCAACGTGCTTACCAGCAGGCTAACTGATATAGAGACGGTGGCATTGGAGGCGCCGGGGGCCGAAATGTTGATCTGGCCGGCGCATGTTCCGGACGTCAAACCCGACGTATTTACCTGGACCGTCAAGGTGCTGGGCGTGGCGCCACTATTCTGATTCAGCACGATCCAGTTTCCACAACTGGTTGTTTGCGCCGTGGCGGTGAAGCTGACATTCGCGCCGGTGCTGCTGCTCAACGTAAGTGCCTGCACGGCTGGAACGGCGGTGCCGAGTTGGTAACCGAACGAAAGCTGCGCCGGAGTTACATCCAGCGCCGGCACGCCCTGGATGGTCACCAGAACGGGAATGCTGATGCCGTTAGTTCCCGGGGCGTTGATGGCTACTGCCGCGTTGAAGGTACCGGGAGTGCCGAGATCCACGGGATTTACGGTTACCTGCACGCTGCCCGGCAAGCTGCCTGCGGTGGGGCTTACGCTCAACCAGGCCGTGCCGCTATTTGTGATTGTGGTGGCCGCAAAGTTCTTGACGCTGGAACTAGAACTCGACAGCGAAACGGTTTGGGATATGGCGGCCGTGCTTCCGGATGCGAAAACGAAGCTAAGTGAGTTAGGGGTTGCCGAAATCGGGCTGGATCCTCCAGTTGAGTTCGCGTTCAACGTAACCGGAACCGCCAGATTTGTCCCCCCTGAGAGAATGTTGATAAAGCCGACATCGACGCCGGAGGTGGGTGCGCCCGCCCCGATGGAGACTGTCAGAACCAAAGGGGCAGTACCGGAGGGAGGTGTCACCGTGAGCCAGCCGGTATCGGAGTGAGCCGTGATGAAAACACTGGGTGCTCCGCTGGCCGACGAGACCAGCACGGTCTGCGACGGGGTGGTCACGCCTGTCTGGGTGTTAAACGTAAGCTGCTGTGGCGTGGCGACCACCGCGTTGGTTTGGGCGTAGGCTGTGTCCAAGCAACACAGTGCTGCCGCAATTAGTCCCAGTGAGAACGACAAGGCTCCATTTATTTTCACGACTTACTCCAAATGAGAGGGATTTACTTCACAACAGAGTGCGCAGTTTGGCGGGACGCGGTCGCGTTGCTGCACGGATGTGGGACCACCCCCAACGCGTTCCGGTTTCAACAAACGTGCAAGCTGTAACCGTGACTCGAAGCGCCGCAGTCGGTTTGGTAGCCTGTTAGCATCTTCCTGAAAGAAGCTTAGTATAGACCTTATGCCGAAAATCTCAGTTCGAGATTTGAATCTGAAAGATAAAGCCGTTTTCATCCGCGTGGATTTCAATGTCCCGTTGGGGGCGGGCGGGCAAGAGATCACCAGCGACAAGAGAGTGCGGGCATCGCTGCCGACCATTCAATACGCGCTGGACCATGGCGCGGGGGTGATTCTGGCAAGCCATTTGGGCCGGCCTAAGGGCAAGCCAAATCCGGAGATGAGTCTCAAGCCCGTGGCGGTACGGCTGGCGGAATTGCTGGGGCGTCCCGTGAAGATGGCGCCGGATTGCGTGGGGCCGGAAGTGGAGGCCATGCGGCCGGCTCCCGGCGAAGTGCTGCTGCTCGAGAACTTGCGTTTTCATACCGAGGAAGAAAAGAACGATCCGGCCTTTTCGAAACAGCTAGCCGCGCTGTGCGACGTCTACGTGAACGACGCGTTCGGATCGGCACACCGGGCGCATGCATCCACGGTGGGGATGATTCAGTTTGTGCGCGAAGCGGCTTCCGGCCTTTTGATGGACAAAGAACTGGAATACCTGACGAAGGCCACTAAGCACCCCGACCGCCCTTGCGTCGCGATCCTAGGCGGGGCCAAGGTTTCCGACAAGATCGAGGTAATTGAAAATCTGATGAAGGTTGTGGATCAATTGCTGATCGGCGGCGCGATGGCTTACACATTTTTGAAAGCGCAAGGCAAGCCGGTAGGTAAGTCGCTGGTGGAAGACGACAAGGTGGATCTGGCCAAGGAACTGCTGGCGCGGTCGGGCAACAAGATCCTGCTTCCCTTGGATCACGTGGTTGTGGATGAGTTGAAAGAGGGCGCGCCGTTTGAAGTGCTTCTCAACGTTCCTGCGGGAAAAATGGGAGTAGACATCGGCCCGGCGACGGTAGACGCTTACGCCGCGGTGATTGCGAAGGCCAAGACCATTATCTGGAATGGACCAATGGGAGTTTTCGAAAAGCCGCCTTTCGATCGCGGGACGGTTGCACTGGCGAAGGCCGTCGCGAGTGCGGCCGCAGTATCGGTTGTGGGCGGCGGCGATTCGGAGAAGGCGATCAAATCGGCGGGGGTGTCCGACAAGATTTCGCACATCTCCACAGGCGGCGGAGCGTCACTGGAGTTTCTGGCTGGGATTGAGTTACCAGGCGTTGCGGCGTTGCCGGATAAGTAACTGCTGAATAATCACTGATGCAAGATCGCGCTGCTCGGGTGGCAGGCGCACTCGCAACATGAGCAGGTCGGGATTCTTTCCTTGCAGCACGACAGCACCGTCAATCGGATCGTCGTTGGCTTTAACTTGCCCCATCGTACCCAAGCCCTCTGCGTGAGCTGGCGTCTGGAATCTGACAAGCCTGGCCCTTTTAGTAATCAACTTATCGTCCGGATAAGGACCGAAAGTATATTCTGCCGCAGGCAGGTCACCCGCATCGATAAGCCCTTGAACGAAAGGGCGGTAGGCCGGGAAAACGCGCGCCAAGACTGCGGCGACCAACGCCGTGCCCGATCCGCCGCCCTGGGTACGCTCGAGCTCTACCGCTGGCCCTGCGATCCCACCCCAATTCGGGCCGAACAAATCAACAGCTTTAAGTGGGCGGGGCGAAACGAAAAGCTCAGCGCCGCTGGATCCATAATTTCCGAAGCAGAACCACCCACGTGGCGCCAGAACACCAAACCCGCGCCCGGTACTATAGAAGGCGAGCTTGCGCGCGACAGGAGTATCGATTCGAACTTGTTCGTCTGTCCCAATTGGAGCTTCTACCGGTCCGGCCTGACCGTCCTGTGCACATCCCACGAACGGAACGCGAAAGGTTTGTGCAACCAGCACCGAGCCATATAGCAGAACTAGAACAGCAGAGCCAATCCGCAAATGACTCCTCCCACCACGGCCCAAGTGGACAATAGGGAATGATCGATCAGGAAACCGGCCAGCGCCGGCGCGACGATCGCCGAGATTGAATTCAGCGACTGTGTTAAGCCCAGAATCACGCCTTGTTCGGATCGGCCAGCCTTCTGCGTAATCATGCTGGTTACGGTTGGGCGAATGATTCCGGTACCCGAGGACGCCACCGCGACAGTGACTAACAACAGTGGAATGGAGTGCGTGAACCCGAGCGCCACCAACCCCACAAAGCCACAGAAGAATCCCGCGCGCGCCAGATTTGTTTCTCCAAACGTTTTCACCAGCCGTCCAATCAGGCCTCCTTGCAAGATGACGCCCAGCAACCCCAGGAACGCATAAACGTAACCGACCTGCTGCGGGCCAAAGGCTTGGCCGTGCCAGGTGTAACGCCGTTCGGCGAACAGCGCGAAACCCGTCATGAACATCGAGAAGGCAAAGGCAAACGCGAAAAACTGCCAGAGCAGGGGCGCCAGGCCGGGTTCGCGAAAGTAGCGAACATAATTTCCCCAGTCGAATAGCGTGAACTTGCGGGGCGTGGCGTGGTCGGCCGCGGTGGGAGTAACCGCGGGCAACAGAAAGTAAGTCGCCAGGATGCTGGTGGCCGAAAGTCCAGCGGCCACTAAGATTGGATATTGGTAGCCAAACTTCGAGAGAAAGCCTGACAGGCCGGGGCCGATGAGGAATCCCATACCGAAGGCAATACCGATGAGCCCGAAAGATTTCGCGCGGTCCTCCGGTTCGGTCACATCCGAAATGTAGGCCTGTGCCAGCGACAAATTTCCGGCCGTGATTCCATCGATGGCCCGCGAAAGAAAAATGAGCCACAGCGCGTTGGCGTAGGCCAGGATCAGAAAGCCGATGAACGTGCCCACCTGGCTGACCAGCAGCAGCGGCCGGCGCCCCATGTGATCGGAGAGGCGGCCTAGCATGGGCCCCGCAATGAGCTGGCAGAAAGCGTACAAAGAGACCAATAATCCCACCACGGCGGGCGAAGCGCCGTAGTGCTCCGCATAAAACGGCAGCAGCGGCAGGATGATGGTGAGCCCCAGAACGTCGACGGAGACTATCAGGAATATCGGAAGAAGGGGAGATTTACGCAAGAGAAGAAAGTACGATGGTATCAGAGCGGGCGGAGGACTTTATGGCCGATCAACTTTTTCTTTCCTACTGGCTGAACAACTACAACGATGCGACGATGCTGCGGAATTACGAAAAGCTGCTCCGGCTGTTTCCATTTTCGCGCCTCGCGCAACAGGCCAGCACCTTCAAAATCATGGCGGTCGATGTCAGTGAACCGGTGGTGGCGGAGATCCCCTATCCACCGCCCGTCCCCATCGAAGCTGTATTGGCGGTAGCCAAGGATTTCCAGAATGCCGATGCCAGCTACCGGCTGGAAGCATGGTGGGACCTGTGGCAATTCGATGCCGAATGGAAGCTAACTCCGGTACGCGTGGCACTGTGCTGCTTTGGCCCCGAGTTTAACCAGAGTCCGACGGGTTTTGGGGGCCCGTTGGATATCCCGGCGCCTCCGGTGCTTACTTTTCCCAATCCGGGCGAAGATGCCGCGCTCGGCTGCGCGCTCGAGATCGAATTCGGAATCGATGCCAATTTTCTTCCGCAGCCCGAGTTGCCGGATAGCCCGCGCATGATCGAATCCAATATCAAGAGCCTGCTGAAACTGGTGCACGATCTGGACGATGCGCTGCCCGTGGAAACACGGCGGCTGTGGTCTGAATCCGGCGAAAACTTCGCCGAGAAACTGCACCAGGCCCTTACAGCGGTGGCTGAATAGGATTCGCGGCAGCAGTACCGGGGCGTTCCTTCAATAAATTCTCCACCGCTTGGGCCAGCATTTTGGGCACGAACGGCTTTTGCAGAAAGGCCACTTGCCGCTGCAGTGTGAGCGGAAGATTCTCGATGAAGAAGGGCGAGCCGCTGCAGACCAGGATGCGCAGGTTGGGACGAATCTCCAGCATGCGTGTCAGCAAGGTGTCGCCCGGCAAATCGGGCATGCCAAGATCGGCGATCACCATGCCGTAGCCATCAGGCGCGGCTTCAAAGTTCCGCAGCGCGTCGAACGACCTGAGATGAGTTTCCACTTCGAATCCCAGCCGTTGCAGATATTTCTCAATGAGCTGCAAAAGCGGAGGCTCGTCTTCCACCAACAGTATTCTAATGGGCGCCTCGGTCACCAGGTCACCGGTGACGTTTCACCAAGGCTGAACGCGAGACCCAGGCTTATGCGATTGGAATCGTTGTCCAAGATTGCTTCTCCTACCGTATATTGTGCCGTGTAATGACGATAGTCATAGCGTACATCGAGGTAAGTATCGCCCGTCAACCTGTACAACACCTGAATTCCGCCCTGTAAATTCGTGTACTTGCCAAGCGTTTGCCCCAAAGCCGAGAGTTCGCCGTAACCGGCATGCAAGCTGGCTTGCAGAGCACGGGTTGCGATATACGAGTACGCGACCACGCCGGAAGTCTGCCGGGACGTCAGATATAGGCCATTTCCAGGTGTTACGGTGCTGGAATAATCGAAGGTCAACGACGCGGTTTTAAGCCGGCGAATCAAGCGGACCTCGGCTACAGGCAGGTAGAGAACATTGGCAAAAGTCACCACGGCGAAGCTTTGGCCAGTAAGCGCGGCGATGGTTGGATCAAGCGCAACCTGGGTGAGGCCCAGCGTGTTCACCCGTACGGCCCCGGCCAGAGTGGAGAGATCCCATTCCCTGGTCAGACCGATGGAATACCCAAGCGCGCTGGTTTCTAAGCGTGAATTGCCGTAGGCGCCCTGAAAATCGAAGTAGGTGTTTTGATAGCTGGCCGAAATGGTTTGCCGCGGAGTGAGCCGGTAGGCCACACTGGCGCGCGCGTTGTACCCATTTAGCCCCGCAAGCAAGGGCGAGTCCCTTCGAACCACGAACCCATCCCCGCCGAAGTTGAACGACAAGCGTGCGGTCTGGCGCCACGTGAGATCCGCGCGCGACTGCAGATAATTCGTGCGGCTATCGAACAGCTCATCGGTGGGGATGCCAATGCGGTCCAAGGTGGTGACCGGAAAATAGGAGAAGGCTCCGTTGGCAAGAGTGGTGCTGCCCAGCGTATTTTTCAGGTCCAATGTGAGATGCGGAAGAAGGGCCTGGCTGTAGTCGAGCTGGAGGAATTGATCCAAGCCGTTCAATGCGGGCGCCGCGGTGTACCTCCGGTAGGAGCCGCGATACTGGACGCTCAATTCACCGCGGCGCCAGCGGTGTGAAGCGTTCGCGCCGAAGTTGGTTTCCTCGCCGAAACTTCCGATGGCGGCGGCCGGCTTGCCCAGCGCGGCGGGCGCCGTGGTGAGCCCTGAATCATATACGCCGATAATCTGCGCGTAGAGGCCGAACGCGTTCATCGCTCCTTTTGTCCCTTGCGGCAGGCCACTGCCCCGGCTGAGTATGGACGGCCCATCGTAAGCGGAATCCTGCGGGTCTGGCAGGGCGGGTAAGTCCGGCGTCTCAGTGCTCAGGAATGCTCCGGAAGCCCGGGCATAGATATCGAACGCGTTCTGACGGCTCAGTACGGAGGGCGCTTCGTAAGTTGGTTCCTGCTGTTCCCGGGCGCCAGGATCAGGCTGGTCCTGCGCCGGAGCGAAGCCGGCCGCCAGCAAAGCCAGGAGGAGGATTCTGAGTCCCAGCCTGCTTCGTCCTTATTGCAGACTCAAGTCTGACGCCCCGCTGCCGGTGTGTCAAGCGCGAGGTAGGGCTCGCTATGATCGGCGTATGCGATTTCACACCGAATATTTGAAGTTCCAGACCAAGCAGCATCGCCAGTACATCAACATCACAAGCGAGGTGGATTCCGCGCTGAAGAAGAGCGGAATTCGAGAAGGCATGATCCTGGTTTCGGCCATGCATATCACGGCCGGCGTCTGGGTAAACGACGCTGAAGACGGCCTGTTGAGCGACATCGACGAATGGCTGGAGAAACTGGCGCCTTTTCGCGAGAACTACCAGCACCATCGCACCGGGGAGACGAATGGCGATTCGCACCTGAAGAGCTTGATCGTGCATCACCAGGTGATTGTACCGGTGACGGACGGCAGGCTCGATTTTGGCCCCTGGCAGCAGGTTTACTATGCCGAATTCGACGGTCAGCGTCCGAAACGCGTCATTATTAAGGTAATGGGTGAGTGAAGCCTGAGTACGAGGAGCCGCTGAAAGGATCGCCAGGCAGCGGGCATTCTCACATAGGAGCATTATGCGACGATCCTTTCCTCTACTGGCTGGCTTCCTCTCAACGGCCGGGTTATTCACCGCCGTGGCCGCCGACATTCCGATCCACGAAGTAGTTCTTTACAAGAGCGGTGTGGGCTATTTTGAACGCGGGGGCACGCTGCGGCCGGGCGAATCCGGGCGGCTGGATTTCAAGGCTTCCGACATGAACGATGTGCTGAAATCACTGACCATTTCCGGCCAGAATGGCGCCAAGATTACCGGCTTGCGCTACGATTCGAGCGCGCCGCTGGAGCACAAGCTCGCCGATTTTCCGTTCAAAATCGACGGTCAGGCCTCGCTGGCGCTGTTTCTGGATCAGATGAAGGGCGCCAAGGTGGAGTTGAAATACGGCGCCGAGACCATCAGCGGAACAGTTGTGAGCGGGCGCGTGGTGAAGGGGGACGACAAACAACCGGAGCGCGAGCAAATGGTGGCGCTGCTGGATTCGGGCGAGCTGCGAACGCTGGACCTGGCGGCCGCCAGTTCCATCCGGTTCACCGATCCGAAATTGCAAAATCAGCTGCGCGACTACTTGACGGTGGTAAACCAATCGCGCTCGACAGACAAACGCAGCATTTATATCGATTCGTCCGATGCCAAGGAGCGCCAGATCGACGCCAGCTACATGCTCCCCACGCCGGTATGGAAATCCAGCTACCGGCTGATTTTCACGGACAAAGGCGAGCCCACGCTGGAAGGCTGGGCCATCATCGACAACACCACCGGCGAAGATTGGACCAACGTGCGGCTGGCCGTGGTGTCGGGCCGCCCGGTGTCTTTCATCAGCAATCTTTATGAGCCGCGGTTCGTAGCGCGCCAAACGGTGGAGCTACCGGAGGATAGTGCCGCGAATCCGGTGATCTATGGAGGCGCGTTGCAGGAATCTGTTGCGGTAAATGGCGCGCCCGCGCCTGCGATGATGCGCAGACAGTTCTCCGCTTCGGCTGGCGCTGTGGGAGGGCTTTTGGCGAGTCCCAAGGCGCAGCTGGATGCCGCGTCGCAAAGAATAGGCATCCCGAGCGAAGTAGCCGTCAACGTTGCATCCGGCGATTTGGGAGACCTTTTCGAATACCGTTTCTCGATGCCTGTCACAGTGAAAAAAGACGAGTCTGCCATGCTGCCGTTTCTACAACAGGCCATCGGCGCACGCAAGCTGCTGATCTACTCGGAAAGCTACGGGGAGCATCCCATGAACGCCGCTGAATTGAACAATTCTACCGGCAAGACGCTAGATGGCGGACCCATCACGGTCTTCGATGCCGCCAGCTATGCCGGCGAAGCGCTGATGACTACCCTGAAAGCGGCCGACAAACGGCTGATCAGCTACGCAGTGGATCTTGGCACGCGCGTTACCACCCAATTTGATTCCAGCCGCGACCTGGTGCGCGAAATTCACATCAATCGCGGCATGCTGACCGCGCGTCTGGCCATGGATGAGACCCGGACGTACACCATTCGCAATGTGGATCAAAAAGCCAAGACCCTGATTATCGAGCATCCCCAGCGCACCGGTTACAAGCTGCTCACTCTGAAGCCCGCTGAGACAACGGCGAACGCGTATCGATTTGAAGTTAAGCTGGGGCCGGAAGCCACGGAGAAGTTCCCGGTGGCCGAAGAGCGCGTCTACGACACCACAACATCGGTTTCCAGTATGACGCCCGATGTGCTGCTGACCTACGTTCAGAACAAGGCGCTGTCAGAGGCGGCGCGTACTCAGTTACAGCAGATCCTGGATGCCAAGCGGCAAATAGCGGACCTGGAGAACCAGATCCGGCAGCAGGACAGCGACATCAGCGGCATCGTGACCGACCAGACGCGCATCCGGCAAAACATACAGAGTTTGAATCAAGTGAGCGGGCAGCAGGACCAGGTGCAAAAGTATGCGCGCCAATTGTCGACCCAGGAAGCCACGCTGGCTAGTGCGCGAGACAAGCTAAACGATCTGAAGATGCGCAAGGCCGGAGATGAATCCAGATTGAATGCGCTGATTGAGAAACTCGACTTCTGAGTTCGCGGATCACCAAAGGTGAAAGAAGCCGTCGCGCTGCGCCAGTTCCACCGGTAGCCCGAATAGCTCCGTGAGGCGCTCGGTGGTAAGAAGCTCGCTCTTGGGCCCGTCCGCAAAGACGCGGCCCTGACGCAGCAGGATTACGCGATCGATTTCAGGAAGAATATCCGGCAGGTGATGCGTCACCATCAAAATGCCGGTGCCGGCCTGCGCCAGCTTGCGCAATATATCGCGCAACTCCAGGGCGGAACGAAAGTCCAGACTATTGCTCGGTTCATCCAGCAGCAAGGCCAACGGATCGTGCACCAGGGCGCGGCCGATGAGCAGGCGATGCGCCTCGCCGGAAGACATTTCGGTCATCTCGCGATCGGCCAGATGCGGAACTTCCAGCAGTTCCAGCACCTGGCCGGTCTTCTCCAGCATGGCGCCCGTCACTTCGTGATAGGGCTGAACGCCAACGCTGCTGAAGAAACCCGAGAGCACCATCTCGCGGCCGGTGATCTCGCGAGTGCAGCGCCGCATCATTTCGTTCGAAACGATGCCCAACAGCGGGCGCAGCTCAAATACATTCCAGGTCTCGCGCCCCAGTATCGACAACGAGGAATCCGGCAGCGCCAGCGGATAACACTCGCGGGTGATGGTCTTGATGAGCGTCGATTTGCCGCAGCCGTTCGGACCCAGGATGGCGACGTGCTCGCCGGCCCCGATGCGAAGCGTAATATCGTGCAGCACTGGTTTGCCGCCCAGCATGACCGAGACGTGATGGAAGGCCAGCAGAGCGGCGGTATCGGCAGTTATCGCGATTTCGCTATTCACTGGTGGAGAGTATACTGCAAGGATGCTGAAAAGCGGTTTGGTTTTTGTCCTGCTATCATTTTGTCCGCTCGCCTTCGGGCAGTTGGATTCCAATTCGATCACTGTCAGCGCTTCGACGAACGTCAGTCTTCAGCCGGATCAGGCGATTTTCGGAATCAGCGTCCAGGCCAGCCTCAGCACTGGTCTCGACGATGTGCTGGCGGCCTTGCAGAGCGCGGGAATTACGGCCGCGAACTTCTCAGGGGTGAGCACACCAGGCCAGTTGTCAGCGACCATTCTTCCGGGCGGCCAGTTGCCGCCTCCCAGCCTGGTTTGGACGTTCACCCTCCCCGCCGCACTCACGAATACCAAGGCCACCGTGGCGACTCTGACGACACTGCAGCAGAACATCGCGAAGCAAAACAATGGACTCAGCATGTCGTTCAGCATCGTTGGAACGCAGGTCTCGCAGCAACTGGCGCAGTCGCAGACCTGCTCGCTCGCGAGCTTGATCGCGTCCGCCACTGCGCAGGCGGAGAGCTTGGCGGCGGCCGGCAGCTTGACGCTGGGATCGATCCTCGCTATGTCGAGTTCGACTTCCAACGTCTTTTCCAGTTCATCGTCAACGTTCATTTCCGGATCGCTTTCCACGTTCTTAGGGAGCGCCAACCCCGCGCCCTGCGCGATTACCGTGAAATTCAATGTCACCAGGCATTAGAGCGATGTGGAAGCTCTCATTCCTCTTGTTGGCGGCGCCCGTTTTCGCGCAGCTGGAATCGCACACGCTGGCCGTCTCAGCCAACCGTTCCATCAATGTGCAGCCCGATCAGGCCGTGTTCGGATTGTCCGTTAGTTCCAGCACCATTCCAAGTCTGGATCAGATTGTCGCTGCTCTCTCCAGCCTGGGAATTACCAGCGCCAACCTCAGCGGCGTGGGAACCAACACCGCACCGCCCTCGTTTCAGTGGAATTTTACGCTGCCCGTACCGTTTTCGAGTCTGACGGCCACTCTCGCTTCGCTCAGCCAGCTACAGCAAAGTATCGGGCAGAACAACAGCGGCATGACCCTGACGTTTAGCCTGAACGGAACCCAGGTATCACAGCAACTGCTGCAATCGCAATCGTGCTCCAACACCGATCTGATTGCCGATGCAACCACTCAGGCGCAGAAACTGACAGCCGCGGCGGCATTGAGACTGGGGCCGATCCTGCGGCTTTCCAACGTCCCTGCTCCCGCCAGCCTGGTGCGTTACGCTGACGTACCGTCGACTATCGCTCGTCTGGGCTCGTTTTCGTTTTCGGGCTTCTTGCTGGCTGCTCCGCCGGCGCCACTGACCTGCTCGTTGGTTGTAGAATTTCAACTGCTGCCTTAGATCATGTCGAACGAAAATCTTCTTGAAGCATTAGCAATACGAACCGTTGTGGATAACTGGGTGCTGTGGCGCGATGCCGGACATTGGGAGCGCTTTCGCACCGTGTGGCAGGAAGATGGCTACATGATGGCCACCTGGTTCCAGGGTACCGCGGACGAATTCATTCGCGTGAGCAAGGAAGGCTTCGAGCGCGGCGTGAACATTCTGCATTTTCAAGGCGCCTTCACGGCCGACATCGAAGGCACGCGCGCCATTTCGCAAACCAAGATGACCATCAACCAGCGGGCGCTGGTGCACGACGTGCTCTGCGACGTGGTCTGCACCGGGCGCTTCTACGATTTCTTCGAGAAGCGCAACAATGGCTGGGGCATTGTGCTGCGCCAACCGATTTACGAAAAAGACCGGATGGACCCGGTGGATCCGGGAAAGCTGTTGCCGCTGGATCAGGAGCTGCTGAAACGCTTTCCGGAAGGTTATCGCCACCTGGCATATTTGCAGACCAACATCGGCTACAAAGTGAAGATCGATATGCCGGGGCTGAAGGGCCCTGAAGTGGAAGCGCTGTACGCGCGCGGCAAAAGATGGCTGGCGGGCGGCCCGGTGGAGCGTTCCTAAGGAAGCGCGAACACCACCAACGCCTGATTATTTCCCTTGCCCGGACCCGCCGATATAACGGCGACATATTGCTTGCCGCTCTTGCCCTGATACGTGATGGGGTTTGCGGTGGCGGAATATTCCAGTTGCGTGGTCCAAAGTTCCTTGCCATTCTTAGTATCGAAAGCGCGAAAACGGGCGTCGCTGGTGGCGCCGATGAACACCAGGCCACCGGCTGTCACGATGGGGCCGGCGAACGCTCCAGACCGTCCCGTATTGCGCTTTTCGGGTGGCAAGAAATCCGTCACGCCCAGCGGCACCTGCCACGCGATGTCGCCAGTATTCGCGTTCACCGCGAACAATCGCTCCCACGGCGGCTTGATGCAGGGCAGGTTCCCGAGCGTTTTGCCATCGGCATCTTTGTACGGCGCGGCGAAACTGAAAAAGCCCGGACGCATGACATAGGGAAGGGCGCCGTCCTCCTTGGCCTTCGGATTATTCATGAGCCAGCCGGTTCCGGGGCTGTCCTGCGAATTCACGAAAACATAACCGGTCTCTGGATCCGCGGTTGCGCCGCCCCAGTTGGTCCCCCCTGTTGGCCCAGGAAGACTGATGGTCTCGTGCTGCGGCGTGCCTTCGCCCTGATAGTTCCACGGCGCGAATGGACCCGCATCCTGGTAGCCGCGTTTATCCCAAAGTTCCTGGCAGGCTTTGGCATGCTCGGCGGAGGTGTCGCCGGCGGTTACGATATCGGCGCGCGAAATGCTGGTTCGCGCCAGCGGCGGCGGCTTCAACGGAAATGGCTGCGTGGCCGCGTAGAATTCGCCGGGCACGCTGCCTTGCGCCACCGGCCGTTCCTCCATGCCGAAGATCGGCTTGCCAGTCAGGCGATCCAGAATGAACATGTAGCCGGATTTGCCAGTCTGCACCAGCGCGGGAATTTTCTTGCCGCCTTTGACGATATCGATGAGCACGGGATCGGGCGGCAGATCGTAATCCCAAAGCTCGTGATGAACGGTTTGGAAATACCATTTCAACTTGCCGGTCTGATAGTCCACTGCCACTACTGAATTGGCGAAAAGGTTATTCCCCTTGCGATCGCCACCGTAGTAATTCGCCGCCGGCCCGCCCATCGGCATATAGACGATGCCGCGCTTTTCATCCACGGTGATCGCGTAGGACCACATGTTGTTGCCGGAACGCTTCCAGTTCCCTTCCTTCCAGTCTTCATGGCCCACTTCGCCGGGCAACGGAACAGCGTGAAAATCCCAAAGCTTCTTGCCCGTTCGCACATCGTAAGCGCGCGAATCGCCCGGCATGCCGCCCGGCAGTTCGTCCTGCTGATGAGCATGCTCTTCGCCAGGGCCGAACATGTTCATGCCAACCAGAATCACGTTCTTGTAAATGGTGGGAACGCCCGCGAAAGGAACATCCATGGTCAGTTCCCCTTCATTGCCGAAGCCGGGATCGATTTTGCCGGTTTGGGCGTTCAGCGCAACCATTTTGTGACCGGTGAGGAACAGAATGCGCGGGGGATTCTGCTTGTCGCCCGGCCAGTATGAGACGCCGCGCTGGGATGCCGCGCCCGCCTTCAATTCGTATCGCCAAACTTCAGCGCCAGTTTCCGGGTCCAGAGCCACCACGCGATTGCCGGCGGGCAAATACATCACCCCGTTCACCACAATGGGCGTGACTTCGTTCATGGTGCCCGCAGCGGGACTGTTGGCGTCGGTCCGCAGCCGGTAGGTCCAGGCTTGGGCGAGCTTCGATACGTTCCCGGTGTTGATCTGTTTCAACGCCGAATAACGTGTCGCGGCCAAGTCGCGATTGTAACTGGGCCAATCGGAAGCCGGCTGGGCGCTGGCGGCGGGAGCCAGAAGTACCGGAGCTGCGAGCATTATCCAGAGAGATTTCATTTCCGTCGCTGAGTATACAACGTTGTCCACGCTTCCGGCATAGCCGCGGGGTGCGACTTCTGCGCGACGTATTGGAACGCCAAAACCCCAAGCTGGAGGATGTACTCGCTACACTACTAAAATGAGTAATCGCACCAGTATCGAAGTGCCCGGCCTGGAGCACGTGAATCCAATTCCGAACGCCAGCCGGGTGGGCCCTTTTCTCGTCAGCGGCGGAATCTTTGGAAAGAATCCTGGCACCGGAAAGGTCCCGGATGGAGTGGAGGCGCAGTGCGAACAGATGTTCGCCAATGTTCGCAAAGTACTGGAAGCGGGCGGTGCGGCGCCGGAAGACGTCATCAAGCTAAACGTGTGGCTCAAGGACATGGCGAACCGGCCGGTGGTGAATAAATACTGGTTGCTGCTGTTTCCAGATCCGCATTCACGCCCCGCGCGGCACACTTTTGCGACGCCCGATCTGCGCGATCCCTTGCTGGTGGAGTGCGAGATCATGGCCGTCATACCGGACAAGAAGTGAAACTGGCCAGCTTCCATGCGCGTGGCAAGGACCGCGTTGGAATTTCGTCCGACGGCGCGACTCTCATTGAGGTATCCGGCGTTCGCAGCATTCTGGAACTGATCGAGGATGGCGCAGACATTCGCCAGACCGCTGAAACATTTCCAATCGAGGACGTTGTCTGGCAGGCGCCCGTGCGGCGTCCATCCAAGATCTGCTGCCTGGCACTGAACAACAGCGCGAATAGCGATCGCATTCTGCAAGGGCCGAAACATCCCGCGATGTTTATCAAGCCCGCCAGCTCCCTGGTTGGCCACGGCGGCTTGATCGAATGCAAGCCGCATTATGGGCGCGTGCATCCCGAACCGGAGCTGGCGGTGGTGATCGGCAAGACGGCCAAGAACATCGCCGCGCGTGACGCGTACGAATATGTTTTCGGTTACACCATTCATAACGACATCACTTCGCCCAGCATGCGCGCCGAAGACACTTTTCATTACCGCGCCATCCATCCCAAAGCGGGCGATCCGAAAGCCATCGAGTATGTGGACACCTGGGTAAGTTATCCGGGCCGCTACAAATGCTGCGATACTTTCGCCTGCATGGGCCCCTGGCTGGTGACAAAAGACGAAATCGCAGATCCGCACAATCTGGCTGTTGCGTGCAGCCACAAAGGT
>DATHNM010000185.1:0-12523 GCA_035486095.1 Bryobacteraceae bacterium | reverse complement strand
GTTGGAACCGCTCTTATGCAAGAATCAAGACAGCCCTGGAATGATCACCGCGAAGGCGCTGGATAACCATCTGGACCAACTATTTGCGCTCTTGGAGCGGCTGCATTTCGCGCTAGCGAGTGCAGGAATCGAATATCGCGTTATCGGGGGATTGGCCGTATTCTTCCAGGTGAGCGCGCGAGACCACAACGCCGCGCGAGTCACCAGGGACGTTGATATTGCTGTCGACCGGGGCGACTTGGACCGTATCGCAAGAGCGGCCGAGAGTTTTGGATTCCGACACCGCCATGTCGCAGGCATAGATATGTTGGTGAATGCCGAAAGTCCAAAAGCGAAAAGTGCGGTTCACTTAGTTTTCATTCGCGAGAAGGTTCGCCCCGGAGATTTGTCCGCTATTCCGGGATTCTCTGAACCCACGAAAACAATTGAGGGATTTCTTCTCGCGCCCATCCCCGATTTGGTCCGCATGAAACTGACGAGCTTTCGATTGAAGGACAAAACCCACATCATCGACATGGATTCGGTGGGGTTGATCACGCAGGAAATTGAAGCTTCGCTGCCGGATGCTCTACGCGAGCGACTGCAGCAAGTTCGCGCCGAAGAACGCGGCGAATAGGCGCCTGCTCGCCGAAGCGCTCTTGCAGCTCGCGGCGAGATATTCTTCGAACAGAAACGAGTGTGGCGCCCGACATCGGCGGACTCTTCTGTATCTGCGCTCAATCCACCGGCGCGGAATAAGCCGACGCCGGCGCCGATGCGATCAGGGCGTCCTCAAAGGAATAATCGGGCTTGGGGAACTTGTGCCGCACGTACCAGCGATAGGTCTCTTTCAAACCGGCATTGAATTCCACCGGCTTGAATTTCAGGATGCGCTGCGCCTTGTTCACCACTACCGTGATGGCCGGCAGATCGAAATAGACTCCGAAATACATCTTCGGCCCCATCGGGTGCCCGCCTGCGCGCAGAATCCGCTCGCGCGGCAGACGCACGAAGGTTGGCTCTTTCCCGGCGGCGCGCGCAAACGCTTCCACCGCTTCCACCTGCGTCAGGGGCCTGGGATTCGCGATGTTGAAGGCGTGTCCTTCAATATCGGGAGTATCGATCACTTTCACGCAAGCCGCCACCAGATCGTTAATATGCACGAATTGCATCAGCCGCCGTCCATCGCCCGGCAGAATCAGTGGACGCCCGTCTTTTAAGCGGTCCCAAAAAAACGCCTCGCGATAAAACGGATTTCCCGGACCATACACAAACGGAGGACGCAGCGTTACCACCGGGAAGCCATTGCGCTGCCGCATGCGAAACAGCGCGCGCTCGCTCATGGCTTTGTTGCGCACGTAGGCATCCGGATGATCATCTGGCGCCAACGCGTCGCCCTCATGATGGTTCAGCCCATCGCCATAGGCGCCCACGCTCGACATGAAAACGTAGCGATGCAGATTATTCCCGCAGGCCCGCGCCGTCGCTTCCACCTGCGCGGCCGTGGTGCCATGCTCCCAGTCGTATACGTTGTCGTAAACGATATCGAAGCTCTTGCCCGCCAGCGCCCGTTTCACCGCATCCGGATCGTTGCGGTCCGCGACAATATTCCCGATCTTTTTTCCCAGCTTGTGGCGAGGCTTGCGATGCAGAACCGTGACGTCGTGCCCGGCGTGAAGCAACTGCTTCACCAAGGTCTGTCCGATGAACAGAGTGCCGCCGATCACCAGCACTTTTCGCTTGGCCGGCTCCTGGCGCTTGGATCCGTTAGTCGTAGTACTCGAGGCCAAGGTGGGTAATCAAATCCTCTCCGCGCATCCAACGCAGGGTGTTCTTCAACTTCATCAACTGAATGAAAATGTCGTGCTCGGGATACAATCCGGGAGCCGTCATGGGAGCTTTGAAGTAGAAGGACAGCCACTCTTGGATGCCTTTCATGCCCGCCCGCTGCGCCAGATCCAAAAACAAAACCAGATCCAGCACCAGGGGAGCGGCCAATATGGAATCGCGGCACAGGAAGTTGATTTTGATCTGCATGGGATAACCCAGCCATCCGAAGATGTCGATGTTGTCCCAACCTTCCTTGGCGTCGCCGCGTGGCGGATAGTAATTGATGCGAACCGCGTGATAAAGGTCCTTATAAAGCAGCGGGTACAGTTCGGGTTGCAGAATCTGCTGGAGCACGCTCAGCTTGGTTTCTTCCTTGGACTTGAAAGAGCCCGGATCTTCCAGCACTTCGCCATCGCGATTGCCCAGAATATTCGTTGAGAACCAGCCCGACATCCCCAGCATGCGCGCCTTCAAACCCGGCGCCACCAGCGTCTTCATGAAGGTCTGCCCGGTTTTGAAATCCTTGCCGCAGATGGGTATCTGCCGCTCTCGCGCCAGTTCCAGCAGCGCCGGCGTATCGGTGGTCAAATTCGGCGCGCCATTGGCATACGGGACTCCGCTTTTGAGCGCCGCATAGGCGTAAATCTGGCTGGGCGCGATCTCCGGATCGTTCTTCTGCAAGCCACACTCGAAATCCTTGAGCGTCTGATGCACCGCCGCCGGCTTGTGAAACACTTCGGTAGACCCGCACCAGATCATCACCGTTCGCTCTACGTTGTTGCTGGCCCGAAATTGCCGGATGTCTTCCATCAGCATTTCCGCTTTTTCCATCTTCGAGCCTTCTTTGACGTTCGGCCCGTTGAGCCGCCGCACATAGTCCTGATCGAAGACGGCTTTCATCGGCTTGATGGCGCTCAAGGGCTCGCGGACTTTCTCCAGCAGCGGCGCGTCCAACACCGCCGCGTGGGCCGCCGATTCGTAAGCAGTATCGTTGAAAATATCCCAGCCGCCAAAAACCAGATCGTCCAATCCGGCCAGCGGTACGAAATCCTTGATGTAGGGGCTGCGGCCGTCGGTTCGTTTCCCGAGGCGCACCGTTCCCAACTGAGTGAGCGAACCTATGGGCTGGCCAAGGCCGCGCTTCACCGCTTCAACCCCCGCCATGAAGGTGGTGCTCACCGCCCCAATGCCGGGAATCAGGACCCCCAGCTTACCTTCCGCGGGCGCAATCCTGGTATTTCCTAAGGTGGACAACTGCGAATCTCCTTGAGTGCTGCGAGGATGCTCAAATGTACCCTCGAACAGGGCCTGCCGACGCCTATCCTCCGGTATTCTAACATTTTATGTCAAAGCGCGCGACTTTCAGCGCCAAAACCCTAAGCTATACTAATGGCTGATGATTGAGCGCGCCACCAGCACCCTCTCTGCCATTTTGATCGATGACGAGCAACTGGCGCGCGAGGAACTGTCCTACCTGCTCAAGGAGTTCCCCGACGTAGAGATCCTGGCCACCGGCCGCAACGGTTTGGAAGCCGTGAAGTTGATCGAAAATCTGGAGCCCGACGTTGTTTTCCTGGATGTCCAGATGCCCGGGCTGGACGGCTTCGGCGTGATCCAGAACCTGCGCGAAAAGAACATTCCGCTGCCCCATTTCATTCTGGCTACAGCGTACGATCAGTACGCCATCCAGGCGTTCCGCTGGGAGGCGCTGGATTACCTGCTGAAGCCCATCGAAAAGGACCGCTTAATGGTGGCGGTGGAGCGCGCGCGCAAAGCCGTTGTCGAGAAATCGAAAGCCGCGCCCCAGCTGGAAATAGCGCCCTTGAAGGCCTCGCCGCAGCGCACGAAACTGCTCGTAAAGAACAACAATCGGAACTTCATTGTCGATGCGCAGGACGTGGTCTACGCCACCATCGATGACGGGCTCATCACGGTGGTGGCCACCAACGTCGAAGGCGAATCGAACTACCGCACCATCGAAGAACTGCAATCCAACCTCGATCCCGACACTTTCTGGCGAGTTCATCGCTCGTTCCTGGTGAACATTCATCGGATTAAGGAAGTGATTCCGTGGTTCAAGTCAAGCTTCCAGCTCCGCATGGACGACAAGAAACAAACCGAAGTGCCCGTGAGCCGGGTGCAGACCAAACGGCTGCGCGCGTTGCTAAAACTCTAAAGCGAGAGGGTTTCAATGAGTACCGCTGCCGAGAGTCGCGCCGCAGTAACCGTTCGCCGCGCCACACCCGCAGATGCACCTGCCAGTGGGCAGATCTGCTTCGATGCGTTTCACAAGATCAATACGGATCACAATTTCCCACCTGACTTGCCGGCCCCCGAGGCGGGCGTGGGACTGTTGACGCAAGTGTTCTCACATCCCGGCTTCTACTGCGTGGTGGCGGAAACGGATGGCCGCATCATCGGCAGCAACTGCCTGGATGAACGCGGCCCCATCGCCGGAGTGGGGCCCATTACCATCGATCCGAAAGTGCAGAACCGCGGCGTAGGCCGCAAGCTGATGGATGCCGTGCTGGATCGCGCGCGCGAGCGCAACTTGCCTGGGGTACGGCTGGTGCAGGCCGCGTTTCACAATCGTTCGCTTTCGCTCTATACGGCCTTGGGTTTCGATGTGCGCGAGCCGTTGTCGGTGATGCACGGGCCGGCCATCGGGAAGACTTACGATGGATTCGCGGTTCGCCCGGCGCAGCCGTCCGACCTGGAAGCCTGTAACCAGCTCGCTGTGCGCGTGCATGGGCATCATCGCTCGGGAGAGCTGGCCGACGGCATCCAGCAAGGCAACGCGACCGTGGTCGTGCGTCAGGGCCGCATCACTGGCTACGCCAGTTCGCTCGCGTTTTCCGGGCATGCAATTGCCGAAACCAATCCCGATTTGCAGGCGCTTATCGCGGCAGCCAATGATTTCCGCAGACCTGGCATACTGGTGCCCTCGCGCAATGCGGGACTTTTTCGCTGGTGTCTGGCGAATGGCTTGCGCGTGGTGGAACCAATGACGCTGATGTCGCTCGGCCTGTATAACGAACCGAATGGCGCGTTCCTGCCTTCGATCCTCTACTAACCCGTAAAGTCACTGCCGGATCAGCTGGAAGACGGCACTCATCGGACATCGGAGGAGTTGACAATCTGAACCGCAACGCCGCTGGCGAGCGAATCGGGCGGATTGGCAATCACCAGATCGGTCTCTTCTATTCCGGAAACCACCTCAACTTCATTGCCGTAATCCTTACCCAGAATCACCGGAACCATTTGGGCTTTGCCATCCCGAACCACTCCCACGCGCAGGCCTTCACTGCGGAAGATCAGCGTGCTAACCGGTAAAATAAGCGACCGCGAGCCTTCCGGAATCATGAGGTGGACCTCGGCGTAAGCGCCCGGACGAAGTTCGCCCGACGCATTGTCCACGTCCACTTCGGTGAGCAGCGTTCTGGTGGCGGGATCGATGGCGCCGGCGGTACGAACCAATTCGCCGGGAAAATGGCGGCCCGGAAATTCGGACAGCGTCAGATACGACTTAAGACCCGGCGCGGCGGCGCGCGAATCGGCCTGCGGCACGCTCACATAGACGCGCAGCTTGGCGGTGGAAGCCAAGTGAAACAGTTCCTGGGCGGCTCCCCCGTTTCCAGCGTTGATCAGAGCGCCGACGTCCACGTTGCGGGCGGTAATGATGCCATCGAAGGGCGCCTTCACCGTTTCATAGCCCTGCATCTCTTGCAGGCGTCCCAGGTTGGCCTCCGCCACAGCGATGTTGCTGCGCGCCGCCGCAATGGCTTGCTCCAACGCATTCAGATTCGCCACCTGCGCCTGATACTGCGCCTGATACTGATCGTTCTCTTGTCTGGAAACCGCGCCCTTCGTCACCAGGTTCTGCCAGCGCTGCGCGGTCACGCGTGCAATCTCTTCGTTGGCCTTGCCCTGCTGCTGGTTAGCGATGGCCTGGTCCAGGGAGGCTTGGGTCTGTTGGATGGTGGCCTTGGCCTGACGGACCTGCTGATCGATCTCGGGCGCCTCAATGGTCGCCAATACCTGCCCGGCCTTCACGTGCCCGCCGATATCGACGTTCCACTGCTTCAGGTAGCCGCTGGCGCGCGCGTAAATCGGTGAGTCGGTGAAAGCTTGAATGTTTCCGGGGAGCACCACTTCGTTCTTCATCGCGCCCGGCTTCGGATGGATCACCGCAACCGTGGGAATAGCAAGCTCCCGCGTGGTTTCCTTCACCGCCGCCGCAGTCTGGATGCGCGCATTAATGCCCCAGAAAACGATGCCCGCCACGATCAGCACGGCCAGCACCAGCAGCACCGCCACGCGCAGCGCGTTGGAACGTGCAGGCGGTTGGCCTACCGGCGAAACCGGCTTGTTGGCGGGCTTATTTGATATGGGAGTCTCCAGCATGGGCTCACTATCTAGCATCGGCAATCACCCGCCTTCGGTGCAACATGCTGAACACTGTGGGCACGAAAAACAGCGTCGCGATGGTGGCGCAGATCAATCCACCGATCACCGCCCGGCCCAGCGGGGCATTCTGCTCGCCGCCCTCCCCCATGCCCATGGCCATCGGGATCATACCGATGATCATGGCCAGCGCGGTCATCAGCACGGGCCGGAAACGCGCGAAGCCGGCTTCCAGAGCCGCGCGTGTGGGGTCGCCTTCCGCTTGCAAATGCTCCTTGGCGAAGCTGATCACCAGGATGCTGTTAGCGGTGGCCACGCCCACGCTCATGATGGCGCCCATCAGCGCGGGGACGCTCAGCGTGGTGCGCGAAATAAAGAGAAAGATCACGATTCCTGCCATGGCGGCGGGAAGCGCGGTGATGATGATGAATGGATCCAGCCAGGATTGAAAGTTAATCACGATGAGAAAGTAGACCAGGATGATGGACAAAATCAGGCCGCCCAGCAGGCCGCGAAACGAAGACTGCATAGTGTCGATCTGGCCGCGAACGATCATTTGGGACCCGCGCGGCAGGTTGGGGCGCGCCTTTTCCACGATGCGGTTGATGTCCGTGGCCACCCCGCCCAGGTCGCGATCCTGCACGTTGCCGAAAATGTCAATGGCGCGCTGGATGTTGTAATGCGAAACCAGTGCCATTTCCGCCCGGCGGCTGGTGCTGACCACGTCGCCTAGAATCTCGGGACGATGCACACCTTCGCTGGTGATGGGAACATTATCCAGATCGCCAATAGATGTCATGTCGTATTGCGGCGTCTGTGCAACCACGCTGTAGGTGACTCCGTTCTTGGGGTCCAGCCAATAGGACGGTTGGGTTTGAAAGCTTCCGCTGAGCGAGATGAGCAGACTGTTGGCCACGTCTAGCTGCGAGTAGCCGCTTTCGATGGCCTTGGTACGATTCACGTTCACTTGAATTCGCGGAAGATCGAAGAGTTGGTGCACGCGCAGGTCCACCGCGCCCGGCACCGTGCGAAGCTGCCCTAAAAGATTGGTCGCGAAAGCGTGGTTCCCGGCTAAATTCGGTCCTGAAACCTGAATATCGATGGGCGCCGGCAGTCCGAAGTTCAAAATCTGGCTGACGATATCGGCCGGCAGGAAGTAGAACGCCACGCCCGGAAATTCGCGCGGCAGTTTTTGGCGCAGCTCATGAACGTAGAAGTCCGACGGCCGGTGGCCCGGTTTCAAAGTGACCAGGACATCGGCGTCCATGGTGCCAATGGGCGCCGAATTACTGTAGGCCATGTTGATAGAGCTATACGGAAGCCCGATGTTATCGATGATGCTGGCCAGGTCCGATGTGGGAATGGTTTCGCGCATCGCGGTTTCAATCAAGTCGCCCAGGCGCGCTGTTTCTTCGATTCGGGTGCCGGTCTTGGCGCGGAAATGCAGATTAAACTGGCCGGCATCGGTGACCGGGAAAAAATCGCGGCCTAGCCAGGGGATCAGCAGAAATGCGGCGCCGCACAGTCCCAGAAATACCGGAACGAACAGGCCCCGGCGGCGGATGCAGGCTTCGAGCGTCCGCAGATATCCCATGCGTGCTGCTTCAAACCCGCGCTCAAAAGCGCGCTGAAAACGGGCGGCCAGATTCCAGGATTTGGGCTCGGACGAATGGTGCCCGTGACCCTTGAGCAGATACATCGCCAGCGTGGGCACCAAAGTGCGCGAAAGAACGTAGGACGCGAGCATGGCGAAGACCACCGCTTCCGCCAGCGGAACGAAAAGATAGCGCGCCACGCCGGTCAGGAAAAACATCGGGATGAAGACGATACAAATGCAGAGCGTGGAAACCAGCGCCGGCAGCGCAATTTGGGCCGCGCCGTCCAGGATGCCGGTGTGCAGGTCTTTGCCTTCATCAAAATTGCGATCGATATTTTCAATCGTCACCGTGGCGTCGTCCACCAGGATTCCCACGGCCAAAGCCAGGCCGCCCAGCGTCATAATGTTGATGGTTTCGCCCAGAGCGCTCAGCACGCAGATAGAACACAGAATCGATAGCGGGATCGAAATCGCGATGATCACCGTGCTGCGCCAGCTCCCCAAAAACAGCAGGATCATAATGGCGGTAAGACAGGCGGCGAGAATCGCCTCCCGAATCACTCCGCTGATGGCGGCGCGTACGAAGAGTGATTGATCGGCGATCGCTTCTATCTTGAGCGCGGGAGGAAGGGTGGCGGCAATCTTGGGCAGCAGGTCGCGCACCTGCTGAACGATATCCAGCGTGGAGGTGTCGCCGACTTTCAGGATGCTCAGCAGCGCGCTGCGCTGTCCGTTACGGCGGACAATGTTGGTTTGCGGCGAAAAACCGTCCCGCACATTGGCCACGTCGTGGACATAAATGGTGCTGTTCCCGGCGGCTTTCACCGGAAGATCGTTTAGCTCCCGAATTGTTTCGGGGCTGGCATTGAGGCCGATGTCATATTCGAACTGCCCGATTTTCGACGTGCCCGTGGGCAGAATCAGATTTTGCGTGGTGACCGCGTTCACGATGTCGGCCGGCGACAAGCCTTTCGATTGCAGCAGCGCCGGCTGCAGATCGATCATCACCTGGCGCTGCTTTCCGCCATAAGGCCAGGGAACGGCCGCGCCCTTCACCGTGGCCAGCTGGGTCCGGATGAAATTGGCGGCATAATCAAACAGCTGCTGCTCAGAGAGGCCTTCTCCGGAAAGCGCGAGCTGCAGAATGGGCACGCTGGAGGCGCTGTACACCAGCATGAACGGCGATTGCGAGCCCGGCGGCATGGAATGGATCGCATTTTGCGCAACCGAGGTAAGCTGCGCCATCGCCATGTCCACACGCGTGCCTGGATGGAAGAAAATCTTGGTGATGCTACGGCCGTTCACGGTCTGCGATTCCATGTGATCGATGTCGGTGACCACGGTGGTCAGCGAGCGCTCATAGGGCGAGGCGACCCGTTCTTCCATTTCCTCGGCGCTGAGCCCGGAATAATTCCACAGCGAGGCGATCACGGGAATATCTACGTTCGGAAAGATGTCGGTAGGGGTGCGCTGAATGACCAGCGGACTGATCAGCAGGATCAAAAGCGCCATCACAATAAAGGTGTAGGGGCGCTTCAGCGCGATATTAACGATCCACACTTCGCAGGGAACTCCTTTTGACTAGGCGACGTTTCTGCCGCCTCTGTTACTGGCCCTTTTTGACTAGTTTTGGCCCTGGTACAAGGCCGGTTCTGGCGTTGGGTAATACGTTTCGGATGCTTGGGGGCGGCCCGGCGATTCGCGGATGAGCGAGAACCACCTGGCTCCTAACTTATTGTAGCCGATGACCCAGCGACTGGCGAACAAGCTGGGGAGAGCTCTGGCAGCCTCAAATTCCGCGCGGTAGCCGCAAGCCTGGCCGTATCCAGGGCCGGGCTGTAACACGGCCGTTCCGGCGTTCCTGGTAAAATCTCTGGTATTCACCGGATTATCCCGCCACCCAGAGGAGCAATCGTCGATGCCACGGCCAGCCAGGAATCTGCAGCCTTGAACGAAGGGCCACAGTTCGATCAGCAACAACGGCCGGCCCTGGACGACCTGTTCAGCATGGCTTACGAGGAACTGCGGCGCATAGCGGCCGCCGTGCCGCACTCCGGCCCCAACGTGAACATCAGCACCTCAACCCTGATCCACGAAGCCTGGCTAAAACTGGTAAATTCCTCCAAATTAGAGCTGCATTCCAAGCTCCATTTCATGTGCGTGGCCGCGAAAGCGATGCGCCAGATCGTGGTGGATTTGGCGCGCCGCCAGGGTGCATCCAAGCGAGCGGCGCTGTTTGTCACCTTCGACGAAGCCCTGGGCGTGGCTGTATCGCACAATCGGGATGTGCTGGCGCTGGATGCCGCGCTCGAGGAACTGGCGCGCTTGAATCCGCGTCAAGCCCAGGGCGTGGAACTCCGCTTCTTCGGTGGATTGAACGCCACCGAAATCGTGGCCGCGCTGGGTGTTTCGGAAAGCACTGTCGATCGCGACTGGCGCGTGGCCAGGGCGTGGCTGGAAGCCGAGATCCGCAAGGAGCGCTGACATCGCGATGGATCCCGCGCGCTGGGAACGCATCCAGGAGATCTTTCATGAAGTGTCGGATCTGCCTGCTTCAGAGCAGGAGCAGCGCCTGCGGGCCGCCTGCGAAGGCGATGAAGCGTTGCTGGTTGAACTGCAGGCCATGCTGCAGCAGGACTCGCAGGACAGGTCTCTACTTGACGCAGGCTTGCCCCCGGTAGCGCATGCCCTGCTTCAGCCCGGGTCCACTCTGTCGGCCGAAAAAGACTTTGGCCCGTATCGTATTGTGCGGCCGCTGGGCGAGGGGGGCATGGGCATTGTGTATCTCGCCCGGCGCGAGGATATCGGCAGTCTGGTGGCCATCAAACTCCTGCGCGATGGTTTGCTCTCGCCAGACCGCCGGCAGCGCTTCGCCAGCGAGCAGAAGACTCTCGCCCGTCTGGAACATCCTCTAATTGCCCAGATTCACGACGCAGGCACGCTGGACGACGGAACTCCCTGGTTCGTCATGGAGTACGTTGAAGGCCAACCCATCACGGACTACTGCCGCCACCGCGCCTCTTCCATAGTCGAGCGGCTGCGGTTGTTTCGTTCGGTTTGCGAAGCGGTTCAATTCGCGCACCGGCAGGCCATCATCCATCGCGACCTGAAACCGTCCAATATCCTGGTGAAGGCCGACGGAACCGTGAAACTGCTGGATTTCGGCATCGCCAAGCAACTGCGTGGCGACGATCAGCCGGTAACGCAGACGCGGACGGCTTTCCGCCCCATGACCCTGCCTTATGCGTCGCCGGAGCAGGTGCGCGGCGATGCCCTGGGAACGCAGAGCGACGTGTATTCCTTGGGAGTCATTTTGTATGAGCTGTTGACCGGAAACCTTCCGTTCAATTTCTCCAGCCTCAGCCCAACGGAGGCCGAGCAGCTTATTCTTCAGCGCGAGCCCGAAGCGCCTTCCACGGCCGCCCAGAGGCAGGCCGGAACCGATTGGAGCGAGCTGGACGTCCTGTGCCTGACCGCCCTGCACAAGGATTTGCAGCGCCGCTACCGTTCGTCTGAAGCGCTGATACGCGATATCGATCATTACCTGAAAGGCGAACCTCTGGAAGCCCGCCCCGACAGCTTGCGCTACCGGCTGGGCAAGTTCGTGCGGCGCAATCGGCGCGTCCTGGGAGCCACGGCCGCGGTCTGCGCTCTGATCGTAGGCCTGGTGGTGTTTTTCGTGGTGCGTCTGGCGCGGGCGCGCACAGCCGCTCAGGCCGAGACCACGCGCACCCAGCGGATCGAACGTTTCATGCTGAATCTGTTTGACGGGGGGGACACCACGGTCGGTCCCTCCGATAGCTTGCGGGCGGTGGCGCTGCTCGATCGCGGCGTACAAAACGCCCGGACGCTGAACGGGGAACCCGCGGTGCAGGCGGAACTATATCAAACGCTCGGAAACATGTATCAAAAACTCGGCAAGTACGACCAGGCCGATTCGCTGATGCGCTCCTCGCTCGATCGGCGTAAAGCCATCGCCGGGCAGGATAGCCAGGATGTCGCCGACAGTCTGGTTGCGCTGGGCATGCTGCGGCTGGATCAAGGCCAACTGGCCGAAGCAGAACGTCTGGTGCGGGAGGGCCTCGCCATCGATCGGCGGCGTTTGCCGGCTCAGGATCCGTCCGTAGCAAAAGCCACCTCTGCCCTGGGACGGATCCTCGAAGAGCGCGGCGCCTACGATGAAGCCGTCAAGACTCTGGATGAGAGCGTGCGGCTGCAATCGGCGAAAAACGAAGTTACCACCGATCTTTCAGACAGCACCAACGAGCTGGGCACCGCGCACTATTACCTGGGCCACTTCACCACCGCTGATGCCCTGTACCGGCGCGGACTGGATATGGATCGCCAGCTTTACGGCGCCGTGCATCCCCGCCTGGCCGACGATTTTTACAGCATGGGCCTGGTGCAGCACGATCTGGGCAACGATCGCCAGGCTGAGCAGTATTACCGCCAGGCCCTCGGCATCAAGCAATCCTGGTACGGCAAAGAGCACCCCGACACGGCGCTGATCATGGCTGCCGTGGGGCAATCCCTGGTCTACCAAAGTCGCTACGATGAGGCGGCCGGAGTGCTTCAGGAGGCGCTGGCCATCCAGGAGAGAATCTTCGGGAAAGTGCATCCGCAAGTGGCCATGGGGCTCAATATTCTGGGAACGCTTGAGATCCGGCGCGGGCACTTTGACCAGGCGGAGAAAGACTTCAAGCGCATGGCCGA
>DATHNM010000184.1:0-6644 GCA_035486095.1 Bryobacteraceae bacterium | reverse complement strand
TGCGCTCGAGAATCGATTGGTCACCACGCGCGTGCTCCCCGACGTCTTCCGCGCGTCCCACATCCGGCGCCTGGCTAATTTCTTTCAAACCTATCGCGAAGCCCTGCAGCGCCTGGTGCCGCATAATCGAGAAAATCCGCGCATCGTGCTGCTAACGCCCGGCCCGTTCAACGAAACTTATTTCGAACACGCTTTCCTGGCGCGCTATCTGGGCTACACGCTAGTGGAGGGCGGCGATCTCACGGTGCGCGACAATCGCGTTTACCTGAAGACGCTGGGCGGCCTGCTTCAAGTGGACGTCATCGTCCGCCGCCAGGACGACCAGTTTTGCGATCCGCTGGAGTTGCGCGGCGATTCCATGCTGGGCGTCCCGGCGCTGGTGCAGGCCGTGCGTTCCGGAAACGTGGCCATCGCCAACTCGCTGGGATCGGGCCTGGCGGAATCCCCCGCATATGCAGCGTTTCTCCCGGGGCTCAGCCGCCTGCTCTTAAAAGAGGACCTGAAGATTCCCACCGTCGCCACCTGGTGGTGCGGTCAGGAAGAGCCGCTCGATTATGTGCTAGATCATCTGGGCGACCTGGTGTTGAAGCCCACCTTTCCCGGCATGCGCGGCGACCCCATCTTCGGCGCGGCTCTCAGCAGCAAGGAACGCGCGGCGCTGCTCGATCGCGTACGGGCTGAACCGGGCCGCTACGTGGCCCAGGAACGCGTGGCGCTATCCACCGTGCCGGTTTGGGAAGATGGCCCGCTCCATCCGCGCCACATGGTGGTTCGCGTTTACGCCGTGCCATCGGGCGGCAGCTATGCCGTTATGCCGGGCGGTCTCACGCGGGTTTCCACCTCGCTCGATAGCATGGTGGTTTCCATCCAGCGCGGCGGCGGCAGCAAGGATACGTGGGTGCTGGGCGACGGTCCCGCGCCTCCCTTCACGCTGCTGCGCCCGGCCACGCATCCGCTGGATGTCAGCCGGGCGACTTTCGATCTTTCCAGCCGCATCGCCGACAATCTTTTCTGGCTGGGCCGCTATACCGAACGCGTGGAAGCGGCGGTGCGGATCACGCGCGCCATTCTTTCGCGCTTCTTTCAGGAAGAAGACGCCGCGCGCGCCGCCGGCTTCAAGGCCGGTATCGAGATCCTGGCCGCCCTGGGTTATATCGACGGCGAAAAACCGGCCGCGGCGGAACACGAAGTGCTCTCGATGGTTTATGATCCCGCCGCCTCGAACGGCCTGGTCTGGAATATCCATCAAGTGCGCCGCGTGGCCTGGCTGCTGCGCGACCGCATCTCCGTGGACGCCTGGCTCATCCTGAATCAACTGGACCAGCAGTTCTCCACGCCGCAGCAGCCATCCGACGAGTTTCGCGTCAGCGCCGCCCAGGATCGTTTGAACCACGCCATCATCACGCTTTCCGCGTTCGGCGGCCTGGTGATGGAAAGCATGACGCGCGGCGATGGCTGGCGCTTTTTGGATATCGGCCGGCGCCTGGAGCGAGCCATCCAGATGGTGGAACTTTTGCGCAACGCGCTGCCCCGGGAAGCCTTCGGCGGCGTGGGCGTACTGGAAGCGATTTTGGAGATGGCCGACAGCTCCATCACGTATCGCTCGCGCTATCTGACATCGTTGCAAGTGGACCTGGTGCTGGATCTGCTGCTGGTGGACGAAGCCAATCCGCGATCCATCGCGTTTCAGCTGGCGCGGCTGCGCGAGCACATCAGCGAACTACCGGGCAGCAAGACATCCATACGGCGTCCGGCGGAGGAACGCATGGCGCTCTCGCTGCTCAATACGGTGCAACTGATCGACGTGCGCGAACTGGCGCGTTCAGGAGGCCGCGCCGCGTCCGAGGCCCGGGAGGGTCTGCTCGGCAAATTGATCGTGGATTTGGGCCTGCTCTCCGAAGCCCTGACTCGCGCTTACTTCAGCCACGCGGCGGAGTCGCGGCGCCTTTAAGGATCGTTGATACTGCCATGAGGCTGCTTGCCACCCACAAAACGCGCTACTGGTATTCCGGGCCCGTGTCGATGTGCCACACCGAGGTTCACCTGCAGCCGCGCCCGCGCACCAACCAGACCATCCTGGAATTCGAGCTGGATGTTAGCCCCACTCCCGATTCCCTGCTCTCGCGCGAAGATTATTTCGGCAATCAGGTTACTTTCTTTTCTATCGCCGAGCCGCATCGCGAACTGATCATCACGTCCCGCTGCCTGGCCGATGTGGAGGCCTCCACGCCGCCTGCGCTGGAGCTTTCGCCCGCCTGGGAGCAGGTGCGGGACGACGTGGCCAAGCGCGATACACCTGACACGTTCGAGGCGGGCCAATTTGTTTTCGAATCGCCGTCCATTCGAATTGGCGAGCCGTTTGCCCAATATGCCGCCAGTTCATTTCCCGCCGGCCGCCCGCTGCTGAGCGGGGTGGAGGATCTCTCGCGCCGTGTCTACACCGACTTCCATTACGACAAACACGCCACCACCATCGGGACGCCGGTGGATGACGTACTAAAATCGCGCCGCGGCGTGTGTCAGGATTTTGCGCATTTGATGATCGCCTGTCTGCGGTCGCTGAGCCTGCCCGCGCGCTATGTGAGCGGCTATCTTCGCACCGGAGGCGATTTCACGGGTGAAGAGGCGTCGCATGCCTGGGTTTCGGCATGGTGCCCGGTGTTCGGCTGGCAGGATTTCGATCCCACCAATAACGTGATGCCGCGCGGCGATCATTTTACGGTAGCGTGGGGCCGCGATTACTCTGACGTTACGCCGGTGAAAGGCGTGGCGTTGGGCGGCGGCGAACAGGTGATCAGTGTTTCGGTGGATGTATCGCCCGACCCGTCGCCGCAGGCCACGGATTAGGCGCCTGATTGGTTGGGTTATCCGGCGCCCACCATGGCCATCAGCCTGCCAACCACGTCTTGCATGGCGGTGGCCTGCGCGGTGAGTTCCTGGGCCGCAGCGGCGCCCTGTTCGGCGCTGGCGGCGGAAGCTTGCGTCACCTGTTGCATCTGAACGATGGCCTTGGACACCTGAGTGATCCCTTTGGTCTGCTCCCTACTGCCCAGGCTCATCTCATCCACCAGAGTTTTTATACTGGCCGAATCCTCGGTGATGGATCGAATAGCCAACGCCACTTGATCGACTTTCGATTTTCCATCCTTTGATTTCGCGATGGACTCTTCAATCAACGGCGCAGTATCGCGGGCCGCTTGAGCCGAGCGTTGCGCCAGATTGCGAACTTCATCGGCCACCACCGCGAAGCCCATGCCGGCTTCGCCCGCGCGCGCCGCTTCCACGGCGGCGTTCAACGCCAGAATGTTGGTCTGAAACGCGATCTCGTCGATGACTTTGATGATTTTGGAAATCTTATCGGAACTGACGCCGATGTCGCCCATGGCAAGCACCATCTGCTGGAGTTTTTGATTGGTGTCTGCGAATTTCTGTTGCGACTGGGTTACCAGGCCGGCGGCCAGCTCGGAGTTTTCAGCGTTCTTGCGCGACATGACGCTGATCTCGTGGCCGGACGCCGAGGTCTCTTCGATGGATGCGGCCTGTTCACTGGCGCCTTGCGCTAATTTCTGCGAGGAACTGGACACCTGAGCCGCTGCGCTGGTTACCTGTTGGGCGCCGTCGGCCAGTTCGTTCGAGGCGCACCGCAGCTCGCGATTGACGAAGCGAACGACCCAAACAATGGCCAGCCCGGAGGTGATGGACAGGACGACAAAAAACGTAATGATCCAGCGGTTGGTTGCCGCGCGGGCGTCGGCTTCCGTCAACGAAGCAGTCACAAGAGTCTTCTGTACATCCAGCAGATCATCGGCCAGAGCGGCCGAGCTTCGCGCCAGCGGACCTTCTTTGCCGGTCCGCAGATCGCCGGCGATTTTCACGTCTCCCGCCACAGCCGCCAGGGCGATCTCTTCAAAAGCGGACCGCCAGAGCGGTAGCGTGGTTTCCAAGTGCGCGGTCAATTCCCGGGCGCGCGGCACCACCAGCAAGGGCCGCAGAGTTTTGATGTTTCCATCCAGTTGCTCGAAGAGCCGCAGGCCGGTTTGATGAGCTTTGGCCACATCCACTTGGTTTCGTCTGGCGGCGGCCAGAATCATCCCACGATTCTCGGCTCGAATTTGTGCCACCGCCGCTTTCATGTCGCCTAACAACTCGATCTTGAATACCGTCTTTTGTCCCAGATCAGCAAAGTCGCTCCGCAGCTTGCCCATGCCGTAAAGGGAGAAGTAACTCAGCCCCAAAACGCACCCCAGAAGCGCTCCACATGCGAGCATTAACTTCCTCGCGATGGTCATCCGTTCGAACATAGCCAGCTTACGCCGATGCCATCACTCTACTCAGCGACATGGTGTCTCCGTTGGCCAGCACCTGATCGATATCCAGCAGCATTTTCACGCTGTCCTTGGCTTTCGCCATCCCGAGCAGATAGGGCGTACCGACGTCGTCGCCAAAGTCCGGGGTATCTTCAATCTCCGCCGCCGCCAGATTCAGAACCTCCGAAACTTCGTCCACGATAATGCCGCTCTGAATGGCTATGCCACCGCTATGCACTTGCACCACGATGATGCAGGTGCGCTGTGTATATTCGCGCTCCTCCAATCCGAATTTCAGACGCAGATCCACCACTGGAATTACTTTCCCGCGCAGATTGATCACGCCCTTCACGTAACTGGGCATTTGCGGTACCGCTGTGATGTCCTGGATTCCGACGATCTCCCGCACCTTCAATACCTGGATGGCGAAGTCTTCCTTGCCCAACCGGAAGGCCAGATACTTTCCGGCTCGCCGCTCGGCGCCGGCGCCGGGATGCGCCAGCGGCGTGTTTGCTTCAGCCATATTTGCGTTGGAAGTCACATTTCCTCCCCGTCTTCCTCATCGTTCGGGGAAAGGAAAGCTTGAAATGAATTGTCGTGGTCACCAAACAGCGGCTGGCGCATCTAACCAACGGGCGCGCGGATCCCCGCCGCCTTTCCCCGCAACCATGAGCACCTCTATTCAGTCTTTGCTCGACAAGATCGCGCCCAAACGCAAGCGCAAACCGCTGGCCGCCAGCCGCGCCTATTTCTGCCGCTGCGGAAGACCTGTTTTCTTCCGCAATAGTGTTTGCCTGGCCTGCCGAACTCCCCTGGGATTCGAACCGCATTTGCGACAGGTGCACCCGTTAGAGCCGGCGGCCGCCCCCGATATGTGGCAACTTGCCACGGTTGGCGCCGGCACGGGAAAATACCGCCGCTGCGCCAATCTGGAATCGGCGGCCGGCTGCAATTGGCTGCTCTCTGAAGCCGAGCTGGAGAACAACCCGCGGCTGCTCTGCATCGCCTGCCGGCTCAACCGCACCATCCCGGATCTTTCGGTGGCCGACAACGCCCGGTTATGGGGACGTCTGGAAGCAGCCAAACGGCGCGTGGTTTCCTCGCTCCTGGCCTTAGATCTTCCGGTGGAGTCGCGTGTCGACCAGGACACCGGGCGCGGCCTGGCATTCGATTTTCTGCGCTCCCCGGTGGAGGGACCGCGCGTGTTGACCGGCCATGCCGATGGTGTGATCACCATCAACATCGAAGAGGCCGACGATGCCTCGCGCGAGCGAACTCGCGAACAGTTCCATGAGCCCTATCGCACGCTACTGGGCCATCTGCGGCACGAAGTGGGTCATTATTATTGGGACCGCCTCATCGCCGGGTCGCCCTGGCAGGAGGGTTTCCGCAACCTCTTTGGCGACGAGCAGCAGGATTACGCCGCCGCGCTGCAGCGCAACTACCAGCAGGGTCCGCCGCCCGGCTGGGAGCAACAATACGTCAGCGCCTACGCCAGCGTCCATCCGTGGGAAGACTGGGCGGAAACGTGGGCGCACTACCTGCATATGCTGGATACGCTCGACACCGCTATCAGCTTCGGTCTGGATGCCCGCAACCTGGAATTGGAAATTGAACCCTTCACGCGCGACGCTTTGTTCCGGCCCAACGATCCCGGGGCCAAGCGCTTTCTTTCGTTCCTGAACGCGTGGATCGAACTGTCGTCGGTGCTGAACGAACTGTCGCGCAGCATGGGCCAGCCGGATCTTTATCCGTTCATACTGCCCCGCCCGGCTATTGCGAAGCTGCACTTTATTCATTTAGTAGTCACCCAAGCGGCAGCGGTCTGAAGCAAACAACAATCCGATGGGGTTCAGAACTGACCGTGAAACGGATCGGCCCCGATGGTCCCCTGCAACTCGTGCAAGTAAGCTGGCGAACTCACCCGCGCCAGTTGGGTGCTCGCTTCAGCCGGCGACAGGCCCGCCGCGGTGAGTGCAGACACATGCCGCGTCCATAACGCGATGTCGCGATCTTGCTTCACGCGCAAACGCTCAGCGTACCAGTCGCTCGCTAACATCGCCTGGCGCGTGAACAGCCCCCGGACTTCCGGGGCATCCACACCCATTCCCGCATACGACCCATGCGCCATGATGTGCAGCAGCGCCTTCAGTGGTGGACACGCGGCTTCCACGCTGCCGTCCTCGAAATATTGCAGCGCCACGCGCGTCTGGGTTTCGACGACGGCCTCTACACCGGCAGCGAATTGCGACGGATCCTGTTTTTCGGGCCGCAGCATCGCATCCGGAAACACCGCATCCGGCGTTTCAAAGATGCGCCCCAGAAAGTGATCCACAA
>DATHNM010000183.1:0-5490 GCA_035486095.1 Bryobacteraceae bacterium | reverse complement strand
GTGGCGCGCGACGAAGCGCAGGTGGTGAACTACCTGGCGCAGGCTGTCGCACAGACCAAAGACGGAAAATAGCTAAGCGATTTTGCCGTCGCGGCACGCCAGAACCCATTCCAAGTCGTCATCGTTTAATTCGCTTTGATGAATGTCCAAAAACGCTTGCACGCTTTGCCGCTTGTCGATCACAGTGTGTGCGACTACGTCTCGGAACGGCAGATACATGGACTCGATGCAGGCGGCTCGCAATCCCAGATCCAGGCTGGAATCGAAGAGATACTGTTCGCAACTGATGCCGGCCCCAAAAACCGCCCACAATCCCTGATCCAATTCCTTCTGTGAGTAAACCGTGCTCAGTTCGGAAAAGTTTCTGCACATCGTTTGTACGTGAGCCACGACAGTTGCAGGGTTAGATGCGACAAAGGAGCCAACCCCGCCGCGAAAGAGATCATAGGCCTCTTTGTCGCCCACGATGGGACGATCGAAAAAGAAATCCAAGAACTGTGGATAACTGAGCGCGGAAAGATCGAAGTCGTCTCGCCAGAACCATCCTTCAATGCAGCTCTCTGTCAAAGCTGCACCAACCTATGGCAGGCTGGACGGAGTGGTTTTGGTCCTGGCATCCGGCGTCGCGGACGGCTTGGCATCCGGCGCCGCCTTGCCTTTGCCCGCCGGCAGCTTCCGCACCTGCGCGAAATACTGCTGCACGTACTGCTGATACGCCAGCGGCACCTCGTCGCGGTTGATCTCGCCTCCCGCTTCCACGTGCGCGGCGCTCTGCTGCGAATACTGGGTCTTCAACTGCTGCTTGCCGGACGAGACTTCCACCATCACCTCGCCCTGGATGTTGGCGGCGCGCTTGCCGATAATCTCGCTCAGCTTTCCCATCGCGGCTAATTCAGCGGCCTCGCGAGCAGCCTTGTCGCCATCCTGCTTGCCAATGCCGCTCTTGCCGTCGGGCGAATTCGGTTGATTGTTGCTGCGTCCTTCGCTCTTGCCCTGCGAAGCCTGCTGGGTCCCACCTTGCTGCTGATCGCCTTCGGACTGCGAATTCGCGCTGGCGTCGGCTTGCTCCTGGCCCGGCGATTTTGGATCGCCCTCTTGCTTTTCGCCTTGCTGCGATGAACGCGCGCTGGCCGGTTGCGACGAATCGTTCGGCTTGCCGCCGCCTTGTTTGGATTGCGGCTTCATCTTTGCCAGCAGATTCGATAGTGCGTCGCGCAGCTTGTTTGCCAGACTGGAATTGTCGCCGGAACTTGCCGATTGGTTCCCCTCCTTGGCGTCTTTGCCGTCCTTCGAAGCATCCTGCTGCTGGCCCGCTTTCGAATCGCCCCCGGTGGACGCGTTGGGGTTCGCGTCGCCCTCCTTCGCCGAATCTCCCTTCTCGCCGGAATCCAGCGGATTGTTTCCAGCCGGCAGTTGTTCGCTGTTCTTCGCATCGGCCTTGGCCGCAGAGTCCGGAGATGTCCCGGCCTTGTTCGGATCAGGATCGGCCACCGATTGCAACGCCGCATCGGCGCCGGGGTCCCGTTCGTCCGTTTTGGCTTGCCACGGATCCGCCGGCGCTCCCGGATCGCGGCGCCCGTCCGTTTCACCAGGCCGTTGACCGGGCCTGGCCTTGGCCACTTGCGGCGCAGTCCCAAACAAACCGTCGAAGTTGATGTGAACCAGCGGCGAGCCAAGATCCAGGCTCCGATGGATTCCGTAGCGTAAGCTAAACATCCCGAACGCCACCGCCACCAGAGCCAGATTGACGTACGCGGTTCGCGGCGTATGGAACGGCACGCCGCGCTCGATGTCGGCCGAACGTGCTGCGTCTTCAGCCGCGCTGCGCTGCCGTTCCACGAACTCCAGCGATGCGCCGCGCTCGGGATGCTGGCTGACCCGCTCGGGATGCTGGCTGAAATGATAGGCAGTGGAAAGCGCGTCCTTCAGTTCCAGCCGATGATCGATGGATTGTGCTACCTGATAAGCGGAAAGCAATTGCGCGCGCGAGCGATACGCGCTGGCTGCCAGGCTTCCGGCGAAAAGCAGCACCAGCCAATACCAGTTGAGAATTTGCGCCCCCACTACCAGGAGCACAATTGCACCTGCCATGGCGACGACGGTGGCAAAAGAGGCGGCGTGTATAAGCAGATGCGAAGCTTGACGGCGCCGGCCACGCCGGATCAGGTCATGCAACGCGCTGCGCTCGTCAGCCACTTAACAATTATTACAGACCCGGGGGATTGCCGGACCAGGCCGCACGCGCCGCCTGAACCAAATGCCTGGGCTCACCCGGCCCACAACTGGCGCTGCAGGCCGGCAAATTCCTGCACGATCTCATCGACCTTGGGATGGCGGCCCTCACGAATTACGAATTTTCCACCCACCGCGACGTCGCGCACCGCGCTTCGCTCGGCCGAGAATACGATGTTCCCCAGCAGCGAATCCGCATCGGCGCCGGCAATGGATGGGTCATCCAGTGCAACCGTGAAGAAGTCGGCCGGCCTGCCCGCTTCAAGAACACCCCCAGCCGAGCCTACACTGGCCGCGCCGGCTTCGGTGGCGCAGGCGAACAGATGTTTGGCCGTCAGCACGGCGCGTTCCAGTTTCAGCATTCGCAGATGATATTCCAACTCGCGCGCGTCTTCCAGCAGATGAATCTGCACGTTGCTGTCGGATCCTAGTGACACCCGAATGCCCGCGCGCAAAAACTGGTCCGCCGCCACAGTGCCGTCGCCCAGATTGCGTTCGGTGGTGGGGCACGCGCAAACCATGGAACCGGCGCGGGAGAGCGCGGAAACTTCTTCGCCAGTGATGTGAATGGCATGCACCGCGGTGAAGCGGGAATCCAGCAGGCCCTGCTGGTCCAGCAACTCGACAGGCCGCATCCCGTATTCGCCAAGGTTAGCTTCCACGTCGGCGGGCTGTTCTGAAACATGCATGTGCATGGGTAATTGTTGAGCCCGGGCGTACGCGGCCACTTCCCGCAGGTAAGGCAGCGGCACGGCTCGCAGACTATGCGGCGCCACGCCCACCCAGGCTCGATCCGCGTGTTGGGCGCTTGCCAAGGTCGTCCGCAAGGCATCGGTGTCGGCGATAAAATCCTCCACCCGCGGCGTGATGAATCGGGCCTGCCCCGGTTCGGCGGGCTTGTTCCATCCTGAACGCACATAGGCGGTCCGCAGCAGGGCAATACGCAGGCCAGTGTCGCGCGCCGCACGCAGCACCTCTAGCGCCAGCTCATTTCGATTGGAATAGGGCGTTCCGCCCGCGGCATGATGCACATAGTGAAATTCGCCTACCGTGGTGATGCCGCCCAGCAGCATTTCCAGAAACGCCATCCGCGATGCCTGATACAACCCCTCTGGCGATAGCAGTTTGGCAGCGCGATACATGCTTTCGCGCCAGGTCCAGAATGAATCGCGCCCATGGGCCGTGCGATGCTCCGTGCGGCCTCGCAGAGCGCGCTGAAAAGCATGCGAGTGGCCATTCACCAGCCCCGGTAGCAGTGCGCGATTGGTCAGCCGTTGGGCGTGTGCCAGATCGTCCGGCTGGGAAGAAAATCGCGTGATCACTCCCCCGGCGTCGGCAAACATCGCCAGCCCGGACCGGAATTCTCCGCCGGTGTAAATCAAGTCCGGCAGCCAACCGGTATCGGCCTCAGCAGTTCTCAAGAGACCAGCGTAACGCGTGTTCCAGCGAAATCAATCGGGCTTTACGCCCACAGCGCGATAAACATCGGCGCTCTTGTATAGGACGCCATTCTTCGCCACCAGCCGGCAGCGTCGAATGTCGCTGATACGCTGGGCTGGATTTCCTTCCACCAACACAAAGTCGGCCAGCTTCCCGGGCGCAATGGAACCCAGGTCGTGTTCCTGCTTCAACAGCCGCGCCGCATTGTAGGTTGCGATCTGCAGCGCCTTCATGGGCGGGATTCCAGCTTTCACTTCCAGCTCCAATTCCCGATGCAACATGAACCCGGCTGTGGCGTCGGTTCCGGCCAGGATGGGAATGCCCGCATCGTACATTCGCTTGGTCATTCGCAACATGGCGCCGTACGAATCTTTGTACAGCTGGTCGTTCTGCTCCGTTACCGGAAGTCCGCCCGTGTACGCCGCGCGCAGAACCTGCGCGGGCAGCCGGTCTATAACTGGGGCGTAATCGGAAGACACCTTTCCCGGCCGGCCCGTGAACATCGCCTCAAAGGTAGCCAGCGTTACGTCCACCGTGGTGTGATGCCGCTGCAGCAGCTGGATAAAATCATTTACCGGCTTGGATTGCAGATCCAGCTTCGCGGCGTTCGCCCCCACCGCCGTAAACCGTTCCGGAGTGCGGGTGTCCTTCACTTGCCCCGCAAGAAAGTTGAGAAAGATGAAATTGATGTGTTGCAATTCATCCGCCCCATCTTCGACAAACTGGCTTGCGATCATGCCATTGGGAATGTGGCCGCTCACTCGCATTCCGCGCTCGTGCGCGGTCTTCACGATAATAGGAACCAATTCTGGTTTGAGTGAGCTATACACCTTGATCTGGACGTACCCCAGTTTGGCGTAGCGGTTTACCGCTGCTTCAGCCTCCTGGGCCGTGTCGGCATAAAGACCCGTGGGGGCCTGAAATGGCCCGCGTCCGTCGATAAATCCCGCCTTCCACAAGCGTGGACCAATCGCAGTGCCGCTGTCCCATTGATCCTGCAGGTGCTTCAGCTCATCGATATCGTTGCCCATGTCGCGAACGCTGGTGACGCCGCTCGCAATATTCAAGAACCCATCCAGAGGCTGAACGTGCACATGCATATCAAAAAGCCCCGGCAGCAGTGTTTGGCCCTTCCCATCGATTCGCTGGGCATCTTGCGGAACGCTAACACTCGCGGACGGGCCCGCCATCGTGATGCGCTCCTTATCGATGACCACCGTTTGATCCTCACGCATCGCCGCGCGCTCGGAATCAAAAACGCGGACGTGCTCCACTGCCAGCGGATGAGCCGGATGCTGAGCCAGGTCACGCGCCAGGCGCGCATTGCGGGCATCTTCCGCCGCGCGATCCAGGGCGTACAGCCGGGCGTTAGCACCGCCCCAGCCGTCCCTGAGAATTGAGAACCACTTGCCCGGAGTTCCGAAAAAGCGCTGGTCGTCGTCTAACCAGACTGTTTCCGGCTCATAAGACAGTCCCGTAATAGCGTAATCCGTCACGTGCAATTTCTGACCGTGATCTTCGAGCGTTACGTCTGTAAGCCGTTCCAATCCCGCTTCGCCCGCAGGCAGTAATTTCACCCTGCCATTCTTCGCTTTCAGCAGCGCAGCCGCCAGAAATCCAATTTCCGCTGACGGACCGTTGATGCTGATATAGAAACCGGGCGACGAAGCTTGCCCTTTCTCGGCGGTGCTGCTCCAGTGGACCGCGTCTCTTTCGGCAGCGTTTTTTCCATGGAGAAATGCTCGTCAACCGGTGCTTTCAAATAATCGTTGCCCGTAAGGTCGGTGTGTGATGGCAATCCATCCGCCTGTAGCAGAT
>DATHNM010000182.1:0-19996 GCA_035486095.1 Bryobacteraceae bacterium | reverse complement strand
AGGGACTAAGCGAAAACGTCGAAGGAAGAACTTGGGGTTGTGGCAGGCGGGGTGATGCCGAAGAGTGCCTGTGTTTCCTGGGTCTGCATATTACCTTGATAGGCCGCTAATTGATCGGCGAGGGAGGCGGAGGAGGTTGGGCTTGAGCCGGCTGCCAGTGCCGAAAAGAGCGAGTCGCTAGACGAACTAGACGTGTTGGAGATTCCGAACAGCGCGTCGGTGGTCTGAAGTTGCATCGCCTCGTCTGAGATTTGGACGATGTCGCTCGCGGGGGCGTTTTCCAGCGCCGCTTGCACGTTCGGGGAAGAGAGAGTAGACAGCAGCGGCGAATTTTCGTTGGTCAGCGTCTGGAGCAAATCAGACAGGCCATTGTTTGTTGAGGGCACGGATCCCATAAAGAAGCCTTCCTTATATAAGATCGGCACGGATCGCGAATGCTTTAGCGCTTTCCCTACCCCAAAAGTGTTATGTCTACACGCGCCTATCTTGGGATGTTCCGGCGGCCTGCATTGCGTACAGTACAAGAAACGGGGCGCCCTTCCGGCGGCGCCAGAATCCACAGTTTCGGAAAGGACGCGCAACATGATGCTAGGCATGTCTTTAGCGACATTTACGTTGGTGCACGTATTGATCAGCTTGATTGGGATTGTTTCGGGGTTCGTGATCGTATTCGGGCTGTTAGGCGGCAAACGATTGGACGGCTGGACGGCCGTGTTCCTTACCACCACCGCCTTGACCAGCCTATCCGGCTTCGGGTTCCCATTTGAGCACCTGTTGCCATCCCATAAAGTAGGCATCGTTTCGCTGGTGGTTCTGGCGGTAGCCATCGCCGCGCGCTACGCCTTCCACCTGGCTGGAGCCTGGCGCAGCATTTACTCCGCCGGCGCCACCCTGGCGCTGTATCTGAATGTCTTTGTATTGGTGGTACAGGCCTTCCTGAAAGTGCCGGCTTTGCACGAGCTTGCTCCCACCGGCACCGAGCCGGCGTTCCTGGTGGCCCAGTTGGTGGTACTGGCGGCGTTCCTCGCACTGGGAACCATGGCCACCATCCGCTTTCGCCACGCCGCCGCGCACGCCTGATCGAGGGAGCAGCGTTATAATGACCCAATGCATCCAGCTCTTGCGCGGTGGACGTGTCGGTTTGTCTTCACTCTCGCGCTTCCCATCGCCGCGTTGGCTGATCTGAATCAGACCACGACGCTTTCCGCCAATACCGCTTTGAATCTTGACACCGGTGCAACCGCCGCATCCGGCGGCGACCTGCTGTGGAATGGCAGCACCATTACGCCGCAGGGAAAGGCCAGAGCTTACAACGTCGGCAATCTTGGGGCGACCGTTTTTGCCCTCGATAGCAAATCCAGCTTTGTGAACTTCTCCATCCTGGCCACGTCGGCTGCGCTTCCCGCCAGCCAACTGGTGGTTGGGGATATCTTCGCGGTGTTCACAAACGGAAACAACGTTGCGGGAGTGCTGGTCATCGCGAATGGCGGTGGCTCCATAACGCTTCAATTCAAAACCTTCATTACGGTGGCGCCCACCGGTCCCAACATCACCGCGATTCAGAACAACTCCAGCCGCATCGCGGCCGGTTTTCCGAACTACGGCATTGCTCCCAGCAGCATCTTCGTTGTGGTTGGAACGGGCCTGGCCGACCCGGTGGCTCCGGTGCTTCAATCGAGCGCGGTGCCGGGCATTCCCCTGACGCTCAACGGAGCCAGCATAACCGTAGTGGTGAACGGCGTCACCGTGCATCCGCCAATCTATTACACCAGCGCAACACAGATCGCCGCGGTTCTTCCAGCGGCCACTCCCATCGGGACCGGCACTCTTACGGTGACTTATAAAACTGCGGTTAGCAACACTGCGGCGATCCAGGTTGTTCCCAGCGCGCTCGGTATCAATATTTACAACACCAATTCGGCGGTGGCTACCGATTCGGTCACCGGGGCGCTGCTCACTTACACGAATTCCGGCATGCCTGGTGAGACGCTGGTGCTTTGGACCACCGGCTTGGGCGCCGACCCTGCCGACAGCGATACGGTTTTCAGCTCGACACCGCACAGCGTGAATACGCCGCTCCAGATCTACGTGGGCGGTATTGCCGCCAAGATACTTTATCAGGGATCATCGGGCTACCCGGGCGTGAATCAGATTGACTTCACCATTCCTGCTTCATCCCCGCAAGGCTGCTGGATTTCGCTGGCGGCCGTGGCAGGCAGCGTGGTGAGCAACATCGCCACGCTTCCCATTAACAATGGGGGTGGTGCGTGCCTGGATGAGGTCACTGGATTGAACGGAAATCAGATTGCGCCGGGTGGCGGGCAGACTCTTCGGACCGGATTGGTTTCCCTGGTACAAACCAACACCCCGGGCAAGAACGGCGCCCGGACCATTACCAGTAGCGCGGATGCGGCCTTTGAAAAATACACGGGCATTTATACCCCCAGCCAATCCCTTTCACCTGGCGGATGCATCGTGAACAATCTTACGCCGGTCCCTGTGGGCAACCTCACCGGACTGGATGCCGGCGTCATCACGCTCACCGGGCCCTCTAATCTTGCGGTGACGCTGGCTTCACAATTCGGTATCAAGGGCGCTTTTTTCTCGATGTTGCCGGTGGGCGCCATTCCTGGGGAAGGTGGAACATTTACGTTCCATGGTTCGGGCGGCGCCGACGTCGGTTCCTTCACTTCCGTCATCACCTTCACCAATCCGCTGCTCACCTGGACGAATCAAAGTGTGGCCACGACCATCGATCGATCGAAAGACCTGGAAGTAACCTGGACCGGCGGCAATCCCGGGACCTACGTCTTCATCAGCGGAACGTCCACCACGCCGCCTCCCCAAGTGATCGGGGCGTTCACATGTCTGGCGAAGGCTAATGACGGCCAGTTTACGATACCGTCGTATATTCTCTCGGCGCTGCCGGCGGGCAAGGGCGGAACGCTGATCCAGAACGATATCTCCTTACCCCTTTCGGCGAGCGGTCTGGACATCGGCGTGGCCGCGGGCACCATCAGCTTTTCGGTGGCGTCCGCGTTCCAATGACGACCCGCTTTTATTCTGGCAGCGAATCGTCGCCGCCCAGATCGTTGGTGCGGTTCTCAAACTTGGTGAATTCTTTCAGGAACACCAGATTCACGCGGCCAGTGGGGCCGTTACGTTGTTTGGCCAGCAGCAATTCGGCCATGCCCCGCAGGTCTTCCCGATCGGGCTTGTAAACTTCCTCGCGGAAGATGAAGGACACCAGATCGGCATCCTGCTCGATGGACCCGGATTCGCGCAGATCGCTCAATTGCGGCCGATGATCGCCAGGGCGAGTTTCGGGCGCGCGGCTCAACTGCGAGAGCACCAGCATGGGCACCTTCAGCTCCTTGGCGAGCAGCTTCAGTCCGCGGGAAATGGTGCTGATTTCCTGGTTGCGATTTTCCGAACGGCCGCGGCCACTCATCAATTGCAGGTAGTCCACCACCACCAGCGACAGGCCGTGCTCGCTCTTCAGCCGGCGCAGCTTGGCATGTATATCCATGAGATGCGTGCCGGAGGTGTCGTCGATGAATAGCGGCGCCTGCACCAGATCGGACGCGGTGCGCGCCAGACGCCGGCGCTCGTCCTGATTGAGGTAGCCGGCGCGAAACTTCTGCTGATCCACGCGCGCGCCCGCGCAAATCATACGAGTGAGCAGCGATTCACGCGACATTTCGAGCGAGAACACCGCCACGGTCTGCTTCTTTTCCGGAAACATCGCCACATGCTGCGCGATGTTCAGCGCCAGCGCCGTCTTGCCCATGGAAGGGCGCGCGGCCAGAATCACCAGCTCGCCTTCGTGCAGCCCGCCCGTCATCTCATCCAGTTTCAGAAAGCCGGTGCTCAGGCCCTTGATGCGCTTGCTGGGATCCAGAAAGGCATTGATGCCGCCCTCAAAGCTTTCCAGGATTTGCTTGGGGTTCAACAGCGCATCGGCCGCGCGCGCGTCGCCCATCTTGAGCAGGCTCTCTTCGGCGCTGGCCAGGATCTGGTCCGGTTCTTCTTCGCCGATAATGCAGCGATCAATCAGGTTGCGCGAAGTGAAGATGATACGCCGCAGGATGGCTTTGTCTTTGACGATGCCAACGTAGCTCTCCAGGTTCGCCAGCGTAGGCAAACCTTCATCCAACGAAACCAGATACGTGATGCCGTCCACCGATTCCAGCTGGTTCTGCTTCATCAGCTCATTGGCGACGGTGACGCGGTCTATGCGGTCGCCGCGCGCGTACAGCTCGCCCATGCGGAGGAAGATGCGGCGATGCTTCTCCAGGCTGAAGTCTTCGGCTTCCAGCGTCCCCGCTACCTGGATGTAGAGCGCATCGTCCATAAGGACGGCGCCCAGCACGAAGCGTTCGGCGTCCAGATTGGCCGGGAGACCACGTTCAAGCGCGATGTCAGGAGCTGAAGCTGCCATAAGCCAACTTTTCTACAGTAGCGGTGTGCTGTGTCTAACAGAAGCCATTTCTATGCTCCATGCTCTGAGCCAGATAGGCTGTGGATCATCCGGTGGAAAACCCGGCACTTACTTACTCCATGCAAGTGATTCCCTAACACGCACTTGGAGGGGATATCCGAGGGATCGCACAGGTTTTCCACAGCCGGAACAAATTCGATTCTTATTGTTTTATAGCACGAACGCTGGGACCGGTAGGGGGCTAGCTTGAACAAGATAGACAACGTAAAGAATGGCGAATAACCCATCCACGATTGACACAGCAGTCATCCCAATTGTCCGCTTCAGGGGTCCGAAAAAGACGAAGAACCCGATCGCAAACTTTTCAACGGCGGCGGCGACTAAGATTGGTGTGCGAATCTCGGGATTGTATGCACCGTAGACGATCAGTGCGGCAACCGCAACGATCAGCACTCCCCAATGTCTGACAAAGAACAGCGCCGCGTTTTGAGGGCTCTCGACGCCGAACCCCAGCCGCAATAACAGACGAGGGGAAATGAGCGCGGCGAATCCGCCACCGGCTGTGACCAGCCCGGACACGATTAGAATCCATGCAAGGGACGACATCTCTGATGAAAGACGCGAAACAATCAACCACGGATTGTTTTAATTTTCAGCTAGCGAATCGCAGCGTCGTAAGCCGCTCTGGCGATCCGGGCGATCACGGCATCGCGCACCGAGTCTTCCGCGCTCGAATCGGTGACAAAAACGGCAATCGCCAGGCGCCGTCCATCCGGCAGAGCAATCAGACCGATGTCGTTGGTGGCAGGCGTGAGGCCGTGACTGGTATCGGACGTTCCCGGCTTGTGCATGACGAGTGTCCCGGCGGGAAGTTGACCGCCAATCCGATGATTTGCGCGCGGTGTCTCGCGCATCCAGCCGAGCAGCAGGGCGGCATGCTCGGCCGTCAGCGGTGGGCGATCGTTCAAAAGCCGCAGAAACTCCACTGCTCCCGCAGGTTCAAACCAGTTGCGGTACTGTGCCGCGGGGTCGCGATGGAGTGCGCCCTCGTTGTCCTCAAGATGAAAGCCCGGGATACCGGCAGATTTGATATAGCCATCCACAACGGCAGGGCCCCCAATAACACGCAGCAGGATGTCGGCGGCCACATTATCGCTGAGGGAAACCGCCATGCTGAGAAGTTCGCGCAGGGGAACGTCCACCTCACCTGTTGGATATTGGTCCTGCAAGGGACTGTAGGCCTGCGGGATTCTATCGGTGGCGCGAAAGCGGAGCGGTTTTTCCAACGAAAGCTCGCCGCTTTCCACCAGGTGCAACACCGTAAGCGCGAGCGGAGCTTTGAAGACGGATTGCATCGGCGGGTGCGCGTGCGCGTTCAAATCGCAATTGAGAGCGGAGCCCGCGAGCGAGCATGCCACCGACACCCTGCCGCCCGCGTCCACCGCAATCGCCGCGATCTGCTGGCGCAAAGCGGGCTGAGCAAACAAGCTAGTGGACAACGCGCCAGCAAATAGAAGAGCTATGAAGCGGTTCAATACCACCACAACGGCATTCTCGCAGATCGCCGCCGGGGTGTTGTTGGTATGCTCTGCTTAAATGAAACGCTGCACCGCAATCCTGCTCTGCCTGCACGGCCTGGCGTTCGGGCAAGATGCATTGTCGCTGAAGGCCCGAATTCCACTGCCGAATGTCAGCGGTCGCATCGATCATTTCAGCGTCGACATCCAGGGCCAGCGTCTCTTTGTCTCGGCGGTTGCCAACCACACGCTGGAAGTGATCGACCTTCAATCCGGCAGGCGAGTGCATACCATCCCGGATCTGGCGGAACCGCAGGGAGTATTCTACGATGCGTCCAGCAATCGCTTGTTCGTCGCGTGCGGCGGCGACGGCACCACGAAAATCTACGATGGCACATCCTTGCAACTGTTGAAGACCGTGAAATTCCCGGACGACGCGGATAATATTCGCTACGATGCCCGAACCCGGCGCGTGGTGGTGGGATATGCCGGCGCAAAGTCTCTGCGAAAGCGAGCGCAAGGAGAAGGCGCGCTGGGGTTTCTCGACGCGAATGGAAATGAAGCCGGTGAAATTGTGCTGGATGCGCATCCGGAATCATTTCAACTGGAGAAAACCGGCCCCCGCGTCTTCGTGAATGTTCCCGAGAAGCGGGAGATCGAGGTCGCCGACGTGGACCAACGCGCGGTGCTGGCCCGCTGGCCTGTTTCCGCCGAGAACAATTTTCCAATGGCGCTGGACGAAGCCCATCATCGGCTGCTGGTTGGATGCTGGATGCCGCCCGAGTTGCTGGTTTTCGACACCGGCACCGGTAAGCAAACGGCGTCCGCTGAAATCGACAGTCATACCGACGATCTGTTCTATGATGCTTCGCGATCCCGCGTCTATGTGCTTGCTACCAGCGGCTTCATTGACGTCCTGCAGCAGAAGGGCGCCGACCGTTACGAACGCATCGCGCGTTACCCCACGCCCCCCGGCACCCAAACCGGCCTGTTCGTGCCCGAATGGGGAAAACTTTTCGCCGGCGTGCAAGGCCGTAGCGGGCAGCCGTCAGAAATTCTGGTTTATGAGGCAGGTTCCGCGCGAACCACTCCTGCCACGTCGCGATAGTAAGCTAATTTCAAATGAGCGATTTCTCGATCCGGCCGGCCACCTTGGCCGATGCGGAAACTATTCTCGCGCATCGCCGCGCCATGTTTCTCGAAATGGGCTACCGCGATTTGGATGCGATGGACCACATGTGTCAGGCATTCAGGCCCTGGCTGAAGCGCAAGATGGAAGCGGGCGAGTACCTGACCTGGTTCGCGATCTCCCCGGACGGCGCCATCGCGGCGGGCCTGGGCGTGTGGCTGATGGATTGGCCCCCGCACATGCTCGGCCCCGGGCCATGGCGCGCGAACATCCTGAATGTGTACACGCGGCCCGAGAGCCGGCGCAATGGCCTGGCGCGCAGATTGATGGAGACCGCCATGGAATGGTGCCGCGCGCAAAGCATCAGCACCGTGATCCTGCATGCCAGCGATGCCGGACGGCCGCTCTATGCATCCCTGGGGTTTCAGCCGAGCACGGAAATGCGGAGGGTTTCGAAAACAGACTAAGCGCTCACTCCTCGCGTAGCGCGATGGTGCAATCCACCGCGGTGGCACGGCGCAGCGGCACGTACAGCGCCACGGGTGAAATCAAGAGAATCGCGATCACCGAAACCGCCAGCGTCAGCGGATCGCGCGGCGGCACGCGGAACAGCAGCGCCTGCAGGAACCGGCTCAACGCAACCGTTCCGGCGAGCCCGATTGCAAGTCCCAGTGCCACCGGGATCAGGCTTTGCCGCAACATCAAGCGGCCAATTTCGGCGGGCGACGCGCCAATCGCCATGCGAATTCCAATCTCGCGGACGCGCGATGCCACCAGGTTAGAAAGCACTCCGTAAATCCCCATCATCGCCAGCAGCAGCGCCAGCGCCGCGAAAATCCCGATCAGCAGCGTATTGAACTTGCGCTGCGCCAGAATGTCGTTGTTGTAGTAATCCATGGTCAGCACTTTGTCCACCGGCAGGTCTCGATCGAGCGACCACACGGCGCTCTGCAAAGCCTTCGCATAGGACTCCGGAGCGCCGCGCGTGCGAACCAGCAACGTATCCACGTCCAGCTTGAGATAAGGCGAGAAAACCTCCGGGCGCTTGCCATTCTCTGCACCAATCGGAGTAAAGTCGGACACCACGCCCACGATCTCCGATGAATGCTTCTTGTTGCCGTCCATAAGCCGCTTGCCCACTGGATTTTCGTTCGGGAAGAACTTCCGGACGAAGCTTTCGTTGACGATCGCAAACATGTTGGGACCCTGCTCGGCCTGCGCCAGATCGGCGTCCGTGAAAAAGCGTCCCGCTAATAGCCGCAGTCCAAGCACCTGGAAGAACTGAGGATCAACGTGCGCCACATCCGCCAGCGGCAACGCGTCGATAGGCGGCTCCGGGCGCCCCGCCACCGTAAAACCGGTGAGCTTAATTTGATGCAAAGGCAAATCGTCCACCGTAGTTGCCGAGATCACCCCGGGAAGCGCGCGCACGCGATCCAGCAGGCTGCGGAAGAAACGCGATTGGCTCTCTTCGCTGGTATAGCGCTGGGCCGGAAGGCTGATCTCCACAGTCACCAGATGGTCGAGGGGGAACCCCACGCCCTCCGAAACCAGTTGGTAGAAGCTGCGCAGCATCAACCCGGCGCCAGTTACCAGAATCAGCGCCAGCGCTACTTCAATGGCGATCAGGAACTGGCGGCCGCGCAGACGGCTGGCCGATCCTCCCCAGCCACCGGCCGATTTGAGGGTCGCATTTAAATCGGCGCCGGAAGCCGCGATGGATGGCGCCAGTCCGAACAGCAGCGTGGTGAGTACGCTCAGTCCGGCTGCGAAGGCGAACACGGTCCAGCTGATTCCGATCAACTCCGGGCGCTGGATATCCGGCGGATTCAGAGCCAGCATTCCTTGTACGCACCAGTGCGCCAGCACCAGCCCGGCCAGCGCGCCGGCTATCGAAACCAGCAGCGATTCAGCCACCAATTGGCGGATGATGCGCCCGCGCGTGGCGCCCAGCGCCAGGCGAATGGTAATCTCGCGGGCGCGCACCGTGGCCCGGGCCAGCGTGAGATTCGCCAGATTCGCGCAGGCGATCAGCAGCAACATTCCAACCGCTGCCAGTAATACGTAGAGCGCCCGATGCAGCGTGGGAGAAGTATCCTCCACTTCAAAGGGAAAAATGGAGACCGTCCAGCCGGCGTTGTGCTGGGGATTCACCGCGGCCAGACCATGTTCGATGGCGCTCATCTGGGCACGTGCCTGGGCCAGAGTGGCGCCCGGCGCAAGGCGCGCGGCGACAAAAAGCAGATGCTGCGTTTCATCGTCGGCCGTATTCCAGATGCGTGAGAGCGGCACCCATACCTCGGGTTTCTTTTGATCCATGCCCTCCCACATGGCGGGCAGGTGAAAGCCGGGAGGCAGCACTCCGATGATGGAGTAGGCGGTGCCATCCAGGGTAATGGAACGGCCCAGCGCGCTGCGGTCGTGATGGTAGTGCGATTCGAAAAAAGCGTCGGTGAGTACCGCTACGTGGTCGTTACCCTTACGATCTTCGGCGGCAGTAAACAGGCGGCCGCTGCGTGCCTGCACGCCCAGCATGGAAAACAAGTTGGCGGAAGCCATGCCGGTGTCCACATGATCGGGGCGCTCGATGCCCGTCTCGTTCATGGTGGTATCGCGAAATGCCGCCATGTCCCTGAACACCGTGTTCTGCTTTTGCCATGCCAGGTAGCTGTAATGCATTACCGGAATGCGGCTGCCGGGCGGATCGGGCATGTTGGGGAAACGTTCCCAGACCATGACCAGACGCGCCGGGTCGGGGTAGGGAAGCGGCTTCAGGATCACCGAATTAATGACGCTGAAGATGGCCGCGTTGGCCCCGATGCCCAACGCCAGAACCGCGATGCAGGTCAGCGTGTAGCCGGGGCTGCGCCTCAGCATGCGGATGGCATTCACGGTTTCAGGGTAGCAATTTGGGGGTCGGGAAATGGGCCTAAAGACTGGGGCGGGAATGGCCGATCTATGAAAGATCTCCCTTGTCTCGTTACGAGGTCTCGCCATGAGAACGCTGGTTTTCATCCTGTTAACGCTGGCCGCGGCACCGCGGGCCGCCCGAGCGGCCGATGCCGAAGGATGCGTCGATCTGAAGCCCTTTCCCAAACTGGAAGGGTGTGTGATTGTGGAATGTTCGGCCAAGCATCACGATCCTTTCGAAGCTGGAGATGGCAGTGGCGCGGCACTCGATTCCAACACAAACGCGCTTTCGTACTCCTGCCCGGTAGGTGACCTCCCGAAGATGCAGCGAGATATCGACGGCCAACTGCGGAAGGCCGGTTATCAAAACATCACGCCGGATAAGAGCGATGCCGCCAGCCCCGGGTTGACAGCGCGCAAGGGCTCGCAATGGATGCATTGGACAGCGAACACGGAGGATGGCGCCACCAGTTACTCGATAACGGTGGCCACCGGCGCCAATGAGAAATTCAAAGTGGAAGCATGCGGGCAGCCGCCGGTATCTTCATCGTTGAAGCAATGCGAAATAGTGGAATGCGCTTCGAAATCCGAGGACTCCGTAGCCATGCGGACCGGGCTGAAAGGGGAAACGTCCCTCACCGGCAACGTGCAGACCGTAGCGCTGGCCTGCCCCTCCCTCAACGCGGTGCAAGCTTTCTCCGCGGTGGAAAGTGAACTGAAGGCATCCGGCTTCGAGATTTTGTTCAGCGACCACGCCTGGGTAACCGGGCGAGCAGGCAAGCGCTGGGTGGAACTTGCGGGCGCGCTGGACGGCGAATCGGGCTCCTTCGCGCTGACGGTGGTGCCATCGGCGGAAGTGCTAACTGCATCCGCACCCCAGCCCACTCCGGAACCAAAACCTGAGCCCAAGCCGGAGCCCAAGCCCGAGTCCAAGCCCGAGCCCGAGCGAAAGGCCGAACCGGCGCCGCAGCCCGTGCAGGTGGCGCCGCAAATACCATTGCAAGCCGCCCCGCTACCGGAGCCGGCCCCGGTTTCGCCGGGCCCGCAGGCTCCCGCCGAGATCCCATCCCCTGCGACGGAGGCGAGCAAGTTTGTTCCGCCGACACCTATTCTGGAAGTCCCCATCGAGGCCACGCACGACCGCATCTACAGCGTGACGGGGGATGTCGTGATCAATTTGCTGGTGGATGTGGGGGAGGACGGTTCTGTGACCAAGGCGGTATTAGCCGGCCGCGTCTCAAAAGACGTGCTGAAACTAGAGAGCGCAGCGCTGGAAGCGGTGTCGCACTGGCGCTTCGAACCAGCCCGGCAGGACGGCCGCATCGTACCTGCCGTCAAGATCAACGTGCAAATGCATTTTCACGGACGCCCCTGGCGCTTCTAAATTGCGGCTTCTGTGCGCCTCACTCCACCAATTTCAAACTAGCCACCTTAATCGTATCCCCCTGAATTTCGCCCGTGACCTCAACCTTGAGGTCGTCTTCCTTCTTCGACGCCTTCAGCGCGGCCAGGGCCTTGCGGCTGCCGGCATCGTCGAACTTCAGGTACTTATTGTCGTTGGTGAACACGCCATAGCCGCTTTTCTGGCAAGCGGGCATGAGGGCGCATTCCCGCGTGTGGGCTTCGGCGACGATCATGCCGCCTTCCAGGCGCGGGCCGGAAACGATGCGCACTTCGGCTTTCGAAGAGCACATCTGGTCAATCAGAATCCCTTGAACTTGAGCGGCGGATGCCACTGCGGCGAAGCTGGCCAGCACGGCCGGAACGCACAGAGACAATCGAACGGACACGGATAACCTCCTGGGTAAATGCTGGCGGCGAATGCCGCGTCTAATCGGATTTTTTCACTTTTCGGCTGGGTGCGTCAATCCCGCCGCTCCTGTAGGCCTGTTTTACTTCAGCTTGTCGGCCACTTTGGTCAGCGCTGCGTTTGCGCACGCGGCGTCCTTATCTCCACCCGGCGCGCCACTCACCGAAACCGCGCCAACCAGCTGATCGCCCACTTTGATCGGCACGCCGCCCATGGCGTTGATGGTTCCGGGCAGCACGGGCGGGGGCGCGGGAGTTCCCGGGGGCAGATTGGCCGGCGGTCCCGATGGCCGTCCAAAGGCCATTACGCTGTTGGCTTTCATGCGGCCCACTTCAACCGTAGCCATGCTCGCGCCATCGTCGCGCAGGAACGCTTTCAGAACATTGGCGTGATCCACCACGGTAACGGTCACTTTGTAGCCGTTGGCGCGGCATTGTGCCATGGCATCCTGGGCAATGGCCTGAGCCACGTCGATGGTCAACACCTTTTGTGTGGGCAGGCCCTCCTGGGCGAAGGCTGCTTGCGCGAAAAACCCGGTCGAAAGCGCTGCGGCGCCGGCCAGAAAAGCGGGAAAACGAGTCAGTTTCATGGGATCGGAATTCCTCCTGATTGGGATCGCTGATACATTAGCACGGGCCGCTCGCGTACCGTGCGTGCCGCGCCATTCCGGGCGTAGTATACTGCTACCTGCCTGCCCGGAGGAAAATGATGTCTAAATTATCCGTATTGGCATTCGCGTTTACGGCTTTAACCGGCGCGCTTCAAATTGGTTATTCGCAGCCGCCCGTCACCTGCGCACTTGCGTCGCCCCCGCCGCCCTCTGTCGCCTCCCGCGGCGAGTCCGAATTGGTGGAGGATATCGTAATGACGTGCCAATCGGGTGCGCCCTCACAATCCATCAGCATAAATATAGAGCTGTTTCTGAACACCAATATCACCAGCCGCGTTACCAATACCACCACGCTGGCCACCGAATCGCTCTTACTTATTGACGATCCAAAACCAGGTGTGGCGAATACCAGCAATGGGTTTCCTTATTTTGGACAAGTGCTCGGAACGCCGGGCGTTTTAGCGGGCGCGTCTGGCTCGGGCAACGTTTACCAGGGAATGCAGATGATGTCGGGTGGCGTGATTCAGGATAATGTCGTTCTGTTTGAGGGTGTGCCGTTCGTAACCGGGGGCACGCGTACTTTTCGGATCACTAATACCCGCGCCAACGTTGCCCTGATTGGCGTGAATCCAGTGAATGCCTTGGTGGCCGTCGTTGCGGATATTGCCATCGATATCGCGAATCCCGAAATAACAGTAGCCAACGGCGCCCCGGCTTTGAAGTTCACAGCGGGCCCGTTGATTGGCGCCATCGGGCTGGATCTCAGTTTCCAGGAGCTGTTTCCCGCCGCGTTTAAGAAACGCATTGAGAACACCTCGGGCGGTCCGCAAACGCTCAATCACCAGGACGTGCCGGGGACCGTCTATTGCACCGAGAGCGGATTTACTCCTGGCTTTGAAGCGCTCACATCCGGCGCTCCTGGCCTGGCCGACACGGGCACTCGCCTGTTGGCGGTCCTCAAAAACATTCCAGTGGGCATAACCACACTGACTGTTCCCAATTTGGCTACCTCTCTGGGTGGCACCTTAGTAGCGCATCGAGTGTTTCCGCCTTTCGGCGCCGATTTTTCGATGGGCACGGTGACCAACGCTCCTGGCAGCAGCACGGCAACCGTGAGCGCCACGCACGCTGCCGAAGTGCTCTACGATGTCACCGCTGCCGCGCCGTATCTCGGCGTGAACGGATGCGGGACCATGGATACCATCGACATCAGTGTGATTCCGAACTTGCCCATGTCGATGAGCTCCGCGGTGGTGACAGGTTTTTGGGCGCCTATCGATACGGTGGGAACCGCAAGCGCGATGGCGCCTGAGCCGCGCTTTATCCCGTAGCAAGTCAGAACTCGGCGTAAACGGCGCCCACGAAGTTACGCAAATAGTAACAATTTGCACCGGAACTCTATGAGAGACGGCGCATCATATAGTTGGGTGTATTCTTGGGGCCCAAGGAGGCCGGGTATGAAAATGTTGAATGTGGGCGTGGCTTTTAGCCTGTCAATTGTGTTGGCGGCCGCACTATTTGCGCAGGAGCCGCCTCCCGGTTCGCAGCCAGCCAACGCAGAAGAGCAGCCTGGAGAAATCGCACCCCCGGCGCAGCCGCTGAATCCTCAACAGCTTCAGGATTTGGTGGCTCCCATTGCGCTCTATCCCGATACCTTGCTCAGCCAGATCCTGGTAGCGAGCACATATCCCATTGAAGTTGTGGAAGCGCAGCAGTGGCTGCAGCAGAACCGCAATTTGACAGGGCAGGCTCTTATGGATGCCGCGCGGCAGCAAAATTGGGATCCCAGTATCCAGGCTCTGATTCCATTTCCCGATGTCTTAGGCCGCTTAAATCAAGATATTCGCTGGACCACGGACTTAGGCAACGCTTTTCTGGCACAGCAGCCGGATGTCATGAACGCGGTTCAGCAATTGCGTGCCAAGGCGCAGGCGAACGGTAAGCTGCAATCCACACCGCAGGAGACAGTGACCACCCAAAACCAAAATGGGCAGAGCGCGATAGACATCGCACCCGCCGATCCCGGCCAAATCTACGTGCCGAATTATAATCCCGAATGGGTTTGGGGCCCGCCGGTGTATGGGTATTATCCGCCGCTGTTTTATCCCGGCCTGGACGTTGGTTTTTCGTTTTTCCCGGGCATTGATCTGGGCTTCTATTTCGGCGGCGGCTGGGGTTTGTGGGGCGGCTTTGGATGGGGCTGGGGTCCCGATTGGTTCGGCGGCCGGATTCTGTTGAATGGCAACTTTTTCCATCGTTATGGATTTAATGATTTCCATCGCGGCTTGGGCGGCGTTTGGGCGCACAATCCCGAGCATCGGATGGGCGTGCCCTATTCCAATCGCGCGGTGGCGAACCGCTTTGGCGGCGCGGCAGGATTCCGCGGCACCGCCGGCTTCCGGGGCTCTGAAGGCTTTCACGGTACCGAAGGCGGCCGGGCTGCCGAAGGAAATCGTTCGACGGGTGGTTTTGAATCGCGCCCTGGATTTTCATCGCGGCCCGCTCAGCAAAATCACAGCGCCTTTGGCGGTATCCAGAACGGAGGCGCCACGCGCATGCAAAGCGACCACGGATTTTCCAGCATGGGACATTCCGGCTTCGGCGGTGGCGGCGGATTCCGTGGTGGCGGCGGAGGCGGAGGGTTTCACGGTGGCGGCGGAGGCCGGAGATAAATCATGACCGCAAAAGTGTTCGCGACAACCATAATTGCCCTGGCTGCAGGCGCGGCTTGCGCCCAGACGCCGCAGTTAGCCCATCGGCAGACCACGCCCGCCAGGCTGGCGCAGAAGACCTTTGAATCTCCCGAAGCCGCCACGCAGGCGCTGATTGAGGCTGCGTCCAAGGACGATGTGGGCGCGCTTCGGCTTATGTTGGGATCGTCGGCGCAAGGCATTCTGACTTCCGGCGATCCCAAGCAGGATGTGGCCGAGCGTGCCGAGTTCGCCAAGATCGCCACCGAAAAGCACCACCTGGAACGATCGTCGATGAATTCGCACGTGATGGTGCTTTTGATCGGCGACCAGGACTGGCCATTTCCCATTCCGCTGCTGCATGACGGGGATATCTGGCGTTTTGATCCCGAACGCGGCGCCATGGAAGTGCGCGCGCGCCAGCTGGGCGCGAATGAACTGGACGCTATCCAGGCCTGTGCCGCCTACGTGGGCGTGCAGCAGGCTTATGCGCTGAAGAAGCGGTCAGCGGCAGGCACGCCGGAGTATGCCGAAACGGTAGCCAGTTCGCCGGTTCCGAAAGAATTCGCCGAGGCGGCCGGCCAAAATCCCTCCCGGCCTTATCACGGCTATTTCTTTCGCGTGCTGAAAGAACAAGGCCCCAACGCGCCCGGTGGACAGCATCCTTATATGCTCGGAAAAGCCATGATCGGCGGATTCGCGCTGGTGGCATGGCCGGCCAGTTATGGCGTGAGCGGCGTCCACACGTTCATCGTGAATCAAGAAGGCGTGGTCTATGAGAAGGACCGGGGAGCGCATCCCGCGACGCCCGTCACCAGCTACGATCCGGATCGTTCCTGGACTCCCGTTGACTGACGAAACTCGATTAGAATAGGCGGAGTATGTCGCTGCGAATCGCTGTTCGCATCGTTCTGATCGCGGTGCTTCTCGGTCTGGCCTGGAAGCGCATGGCTGTCGGATCCCCCGTGTGGCTGATCGCCGCCATAATTGTCGTGCTGCTGGTGTTGCTGGCCATGGTGATGCAGCGCAAACCGCGCGATACTCGCGATGAAGTTCCCAAACGCCCGCTTGGTTTGTAGCGCGCTAGCGATGGCCGCCGTCGCCTAAGCCAGTTCGCGGGGCCTTATTTGAAATCCCTCGCGCGGATGTGCCCGACACCAGCGCATGGCCGACTCCGGTAGCGGAGTCGATCGTTTCCAAGGAGAATCCCAGTTCGCAAGGCGGCGTTGAAAGCGCCGTACTCAAGACCGCCACCGTGCTGGGCGGCATCGCAAGCGCAATCTCGGCTCGCACGATAGTCTGGCCATCCGCCGCTGCTCCGGTAGCGTCGTACGGCAGTTTTACCGACACAATCTGTCCCGTCGCTATGGTGAAACTGGTGGATGTGCCAATGGCCGTTCCCGCGGCATCATAAAACGCCACCGAACCGCCGCAGGACGCGGCCACTCCCGAGGAAGATGTTGGAGCGGTGTTTATCAGATTTACCTCGGCTGTCTCGCTGGCGGCCAGACCGATTGGGGGAAGCACGATGTTGGGCGCGGGCTGCGGCGCGAACACCGGCATATCCCGTGAAACAGATACCACGCCGTTGCCGGTGATCAACGTATCCCCTTCCGCGGCCCAACCAGTCACGAACGAATGCGTCACTCCGGTAGCGGTGTCGCGCGTCTGGAGCGAGAACGCGACGGCGCACGGCGGTATAGGCGGCGTCAGCAACGAAGCGACGACGGAGTTCGGCGTAAGCGCGATCCGGGCACTGATACTTGTGTTGGAACCGCTTCCGCCCGTTGCAGCGAACGGCAGCTCCGAGGAGAAAATCTGCCTGCTGTCCCCAATGGTGAAATTGGCGGCAGCGCCCACCGGGGAACCATGGGAGTCATAAAATGTCACAGTGGCATTGCAAGGCGCCAGGAAAGTGTCCCCAACGTAGGCGGCGGCGGAACTCATGATTCCGATCCGGGCGGTTTCGGTAGCGGCAAGATTCACCGGCGGCAAAAAAGCTGCCTGCGGGACTTGTGCGTAGCAGATGCTGCCAATAAGAGAGAAAAGTACTCGGCGCAGTATCATGAGGGCGCCTCCGTCTAAACGATTATAATCCGGGGAACATTCGCGGCGCGGGTTTCTACCGATCCTAGGGCAACGCCTCAATCACCCGGTCAATGTCGTCCGGGCTGATGTAAAAATGCGGCGAACACCTGACCCAACCTTGGCGCGGCGCCGCCAGAATTCCCTTCTGCTTCAGGTCATAGACAACCTTGCGGCTGTCCAGCCCCGGCTTCTGAATGGCGATAATGCCCGCGCCGTTTTCCGCCGTCCGATCGCCAAGCAATTGGTAGCCCTTGTGGATTGCGCCCGCGGCAAGCTGATCGGCCAGAGCCTGAACCGCCGGAGCCACGCGCTCAACGCCTGCTTCCAGCAACAGTTCCAGCGATGCCCGCAGGCCGTAACACCCGATAGTGTTCAACGTGCCGCATTCATAGCGCCCGGCATCCTGGCGCAAAGCCATATCGCGGGAAGCATAATCGTTGTAGCCCGCCACGTTGGTCCAGCCGAATTCCTCGGGAAAAATAGAATCCTGGCGCGATTGACGGACGTACAGAATGCCGCACCCTTCCGGGCCCAGCAGCCATTTGTGCCCATCGGCCGCAAGTGCGTCAATATGCGCGGCTTCCACGTCCAGCGGAAATGCGCCCAGCCCCTGAATGGCATCTACGAAAAAGAAACAATTGTGCCGCTTGCAGATAGCGCCAATCGCGTTCAAATCGGCCCGAAAGCCACTCAGATACTGTACAAAACTAATGGCTAGCAGCTTGGCTCCGGTGCAGGCAATCTCGATGGCCTCTAGCGGATCATGCACGGAGAGCCAGTCGACCGAGCAGCGGTGCGCCTCCCGGCGTAGCCAGGGGTAGTAGTTCGCGGGAAATTCCTCCCGGAAGGCCACGATCCGGTCACCCGGGCGCCAATTCAAACCCTGGGCCACAATGGATATGCCTTCGGACGTATTCTTGATCTGCGCAATCTCGCCGCGGCTGGCGCCAATCAGGCGCGCGGCCGCAACCCTCAGCCCTTCATAGGCATCCAACCATTTGTCGTAATGCAGCGAGCCAAATTGCAGTGCATCCTCGGCCAGGGACTGCATTGCCGCGGCTGATCTGCGGGGCAGCGGAGCCACGGCGGCGTGGTTCAAATAAATAAGGTTTTGGGTGACCGGGAACTCATCCCGGTACTGTGTCCACAATGGTTCTTTTGTTGCGATGCTTTGGGGGAAACCCATAATGACCACTATACGTACAATGCATGAGGGTTTATACTCGACTGTAGGAGTCTGTGGATGAAACGCCTGTTGTCCGCTAGCCTGAGTTTTTCGCTTGCTTTGGCGTTGGTCGCGCCGGGGCGCGTGTTCGCTGAGAACCCGGAGAAAGACCCCGATCAGATTGGTAATAGGAACGTCGGCAAGGGCGTAAACTTCTACTCGCTCGAGAAAGAAATCGCGCTTGGCAAACAGCTCGCCTCTGAAGTAGAGCGTCAAGCCAAAATTATTAATGACCCCGTGATTGCGGAATACGTCAATCGCATCGGTCAGAATCTGGTGCGCAATTCGGACGCCAAGGTTCCCTTCACCATCAAAGTGATCGATAGCGAAGAAGTGAACGCCTTCGCGCTGCCGGGAGGATTCTTCTTCGTGAACTCCGGCCTGATCATGAAAGCCGACAACGAAGCGGAACTGGCCGGTGTGATGGCGCATGAAATCGGGCACGTCGCGGCGCGCCACGGAACCAAACAGGCCACGCGCGGCGAGATCGCCCAGTTGGGTATGATCCCCTTGATCTTCATGGGCGGCTGGACCGGCTATGGAATCTATCAGGCCGCCAGCGTGCTGGTGCCCGTGGGATTCCTGAAATTCTCGCGCGCCATGGAATCGGAAGCGGATTTGTTGGGCCTGGAATACATGTACAAAGCCGGATACGATCCAACGGCTTTCGTGGACTTCTTCGAGAAGATTGAGACTTTGGAGAAACGCAAGCCCGGCACCGTGGCCAAGGTTTTTTCAACTCATCCGCCCACCGACGCCCGCATTCAAGCGGCCCAGAAAAACATTCAGGAGTATCTGAAGGCCAAGCCCGAGTATGTGCTCACCACGTCTGAATTTAACGACGTGAAAGGGCGTTTGATGGCGATGCACAATAAGCGTAAAGTGGACAATCCGGCCGATGCCAACAAGCCCACGCTGCGGCGCGCGCCCGGCTCGAACGGCGGCACGGTGGGCGCCGATGACGATGGTAACGGTAAGACCACGAACTCCGATGATGAAGACCGTCCAACTTTAAAGCGCCGGCCTGCGTCTGAATAACAGATACCTTCTCCTAATCCTTAAAAGGCTCACGGTGCACCCAGCTCCGTGAGCCTTTTGTTTCCCAGGCGCTCAGTTTTCCGTGGGCTTCTGTTCCACGTGATCGATCACCAATACCGGTGCCGGCCGCTTCTTCGCCTCCAGCTTCAATCCCAGCTGCTTCTCCACGGCTTCAAATAGCGTAACCGCCCCGGTTGGATCTGATGCCACGGCGCCTGCGTCAGCCGGCTGGGGCGAAACAGGTCCTCCAGGCCCGGCGGCTCCGCCTGGTAACGTACGGGTTAGGCCCACCGGACTGAAACTCAGCGTGAAATCGTAACCTCCCTCCAAACCCGTGGCATCCAAAACCGGGCTATGGATGTAGCCGGAAGCAATGTCCTTCAACTTCTCCGCAAATTGGGCCATGGTCATGTTCTGGCATGTGACTAACCTTGCCAACATCGGATTCTTGTCCCGGGGGTCTTTGCCATCGGCGGCCGGACCTTCCTTGTATTTCGTGCGGCTGTTCGGATCGGCTTTCTTCGTTTTGGGTTTCACC